>CANRES010000001.1 GCA_947629625.1 uncultured Clostridia bacterium
TTCTTTTGCAAATATTCTTTTAAATACCCAATCTGATTTTAGGTCTAATAGTTCTTTTTCTTTTTTCATTTACTTCTTCTTTTATTTTATCATTTTGCCATTTTGTTTGCAATACTTTTTAAAAATTTTTTTGTTTTTTTGATTTATTTAGACTGATTTGTCTTTGATTTTTTCTGTTTATACAAAAGTTGTTTAAATTTCGCATTAAAATAATGCTTAGATTTTTTATTTTTAAATTAATTTATTAAAGTTATACAACATATTATTAATTTTGTCAACAAAAATATTTTGACATTGTTTTACATTTTTTGACATATTAAAAGAAGTAATATAGTTTGTTTTATATATTACTTCTTTCTATTATTCATTTTTTATTAAACAATTTAATATGAAAATTTTTTTAATTTTTACTTGACAATTTACATAATTCATAAATTCTATGTTACAAAATATACAAAGCAACACGGAAACCGAGTGTCGTAGGCAGAAATCGTAACGGCACCGTGAGTGCGATAAGACGCTGGGTAGTCGTGACCGTAATCGTGGTAACAACCACCGCGAAGAACACGGTCAGAAGAATTGTAAAATTCCGTTGTCCATTCCCATACATTTCCTGCTAAGTCATATATATTATTTCTTTTTGTATATTCTGTATTTCCGGTTTTTAATAACCATAAATATTGTCTATAAGTTGCTGATTCATCTCTATTAATTCCTGGTTTTGTACTTATTTCATCTTCCCAATGTAATCCCGTATTCCAATCAGTATGTCTTGAATATGATGTTACTCCTTGTATTGTTGATGTTCTATAATTTCCCCAACTTGTACTATCATTATTTAATTCATTATCTTTTACTGCTTCTGTTTTTAATAACCATTGTAACGTTGTATCCCACATTGTTCCTGTTAATAATCCACTTTTTACATATTCACTATCATTATACATACTCTCTGCATTTTCTTTTGCTTGTTCATAAGTTATATTATTCCATGGCACTTGATTCTTTTTACTTACTGGTACTCCTGATTTACTTCTTAATTCTTTCATTCCTTCTTGTGTATTTTCAGGTTCTGTTGTTGGATTTAACAATTCTTTCATAGTTTCTGTTTCTGGTATTCCTGCTTCATATCTTGCTATATAAAATCCTCCATATGTTCCTATTTGTGATTCTTCATTTCCTACTCCTTCTGGTAATTTGTCAGGATCATCTGTGACTATTGTTGAAAAATTTTCTTGGGTTATTCCATTATTTTTAGTTCCTAGTGTTTTTGTGTATTCTACTAATTCTGTATTTTCTTGACCATCATTTTCTTTTATATAACATGGTATCCACACAAATTGATTTCCTTCTTTATCCTCAATTACAAGTCCACTATTCCATCCATCTACTGTTTCTCCATCACTTGATTTCCAACTTGCTCCTTCATTTGATGTTTTAAATCCTACTGGTATTATTGGGTTATTATATGTAGATTGGCCACCTGTTATTGTTTTATTTTCTGTTCCTTCTGTATTATCTAATATCCCAAATTGTGTTTGTATTTTTAATGTTAAATCGTCTAATTGCTTTACTTCATCCTCTGCTTTTGCTTGATATGTATCTACTGCTTTTTGTGAATTTTCGATTATTCCTGTATGTAACACTATACTTAATGTTACCCCTGCTAGTATCAACAATACTATTATTGTTATTACTAACGCAATTAACGTTATACCTCTTTCTTTTAATTCATTTTTTTTCATTTTTTTCTGTTCCTCCTTCAAAATTTTTTATTTTTTCTTCTAATGTTTAGTAATTAAATTTAAAAAGCGCAAAAAGAGCCAATTTATTTATATGCGTAATGGTATTACTAACATATAAACAAAGTTGACTCTGTTTATTTTCTTTATTAAATTTAATTTTGAGACTAAAAATGACGCAATTATCCTATCTAATAAACATAGTGTGTGTGTGTGTGTGTGTGTGTGTGTGTACAGTACCAACGGTTTCAAGACTTGCTATCATTTTTATTTCTCCTTTCTTTTGTTCTAATTTCTTTTTTATTTTATACAAACTTTAATAAGTTGTCAATAGTTTTTCATATTTTTACTCAACTATAAGACCTAAATTTTTATAATATTCATTTAACCATTTTTCATAATCAAAAGCATCCATAGTTTCAGGAGTACCATAATCAACACCAAAAGTTTCAACTCTTATACTTTTAATAACTGGTGGATTAACAGGTGTAGATTGTTCTTCACTTACTGAATTTTCATCTTCACTTTCTTCTACTTTTATTTCTGTTTCAGCAATACTTTGTACTACGTCCATACCTTCAATAACCTTACCAAAACCACAGTATGAGCCATTTAAACTAGTAGAATCTTTTGTTGTAATAAAGAATTGACTACCTGCTGAGTCATTAGAATAACCTGATCTTGCCATTGCTAAAACACCCTCAACAAATTTCAAGTTGTTTTCTTCGTAACCATTATCTGAAAATTCACCTTTTATTGCATAATCTTTATCTTCTTCAGAATCTTTTTCAATATCATCTCTAATATCGCTTAATTTTGGACTACCTGTACCATCTCCTAATACGTCTCCACCTTGTATCATAAAATCTTTAATAATTCTATGAAAAGTTAGACCATCGTAAAAACCATTATTAGATAACTTAATGAAGTTAGAAACAGTATTTGGTGCAATTTTTGGATATAACTCTAATTTAATTGTTCCATAATTTTCTACCTCCAAAGTTGCAACAGGATTTTGATTTTTTTCGAAAATTGCTTTGTATTCTCCAAATGCTACAACTCCTATAAGAACTAATACTACAAGTATCACTACAATTAAAATAATTTTTTTCATATTTTAATATCATTCCTTTCATTTTTTGAACTTAATATTCATAATTAAATATTCTATCATAATTTTTAAAATTTTCAAGTATTAAATTGGAATATTATCAAAAACAAACTGTTCTTGCATCCTTTTTAAAGATTGCCTTATACTTCTCGCTCTTACTTCACCAATTCCTTCAACCTTATCAAGTGTAGGAATATCAGCAGCCAATATATGTTGAAAAGATTTAAAGGATTTAACTAAATTTTCAACAATATTATTAGGCATTCTTGGTACTTTACTTAATAACCTGTATCCTCTTGTATAAACTGCTAACTCATCATAATTATCAAATCTTTCATAACCTAAAATTTTTGCAATTATTTGTACATTCATTAATTCATCATAATCTAAATTTTCAATTTCTGTTAAAACCTTCTCAGGTGTTTTCTTTCTAGTACTTTTTATATAATCTTTAATTATTAGTAGTTCTTCTTTTTCAAGTCCTCCTACTAATTCTTCTAATTGCATTTCTATTAGTCTTCCCTCTTCACCTAACTCAAATATTTTATTTTGCACCTCTGCAACAACCTTCATAACCATTTCTGCTCTTTGAATAGATGTAATAACATTATCTAATGTAACAATATCATTAAATTCATACTCATTTAAAATATTTAATTTATTATCAAAAACAGTTTTATATTTTTCAACTGTCTGTAATGCTTGATTTGCACTTGTTAAAACTTTTGCAGTATCTTCAATTACATATCTAAAATTACCTTTAAAAAGTGTAATTATATTTCTTCTTTGTGAAATACTTATAATTAACGCTCCTGTTTGCTTTGCTGCACGTTCCGCAGTTCTATGTCTTGTACCTGTTTCCATAGTTTCAATTGTATGTAATGGAATTAATTGTGTATTTGCTAATAAAATTTTCTTCAAATCACTACTTAGCACTATTGCACCATCCATTTTTGCTAATTCATATAGTTTAGATGAACTATAATCTTCATTAATTGTAAAACCACCATCCACAATATCCATTACTTCTTTTGAATCTCCAACAACTATTAATGCACCTGTTTTTGCTTTTAAAATATTGTCTAAACCTTGCCTAAATTCTGTACCCGGTGCTACTAATTTCAAAATGTCTATCATTTTCATTCCTCCTAACTAAAAGTAAATTTATCTTAAACCTGCTTTTTTCATTGCCTCAATAATATTTTTTACACCTATTATCTCTATTTTATAATCTTCTTTTAGTAATTTTTTATTATTTTCTGGTATAATACAGGTTTTAAAGCCCATTTTTTCTGCTTCTTTTATTCTTTTGTCTATTAAATTTACAGTTCTAACTTCACCTGTTAATCCTACCTCTCCTATTGCTACAATATCTTTTGAAATTGGTATATTTTTAAAACTTGAACATGTTGCTAATATAATTCCTAAATCTATTGCAGGTTCATTTATTTTTATTCCACCTACAACATTTAAGTATGCATCTTGATTTCCTAACATTAAACCTGCTTTCTTCTCTAAAACTGCAATTAATAATGTTAATCTATTATAATCTATTCCATTTGCTGTTCTTCTTGGTAAACCAAATACACTTGGTGTCGTTAATGCTTGTAATTCAATTAATAAAGGTCTTGTTCCCTCAATGCTAGAAACTATTATAGAACCTGATGGATTATCTTCCCTTTCTGATATTAAAATAGACGATGGATTATTTATTTCTACCATACCTTCATTTTGCATTTCAAACATTCCTAATTCATTTGTTGAACCAAATCTATTTTTAACCCCTCTTAAAATTCTATATGAAAAATATCTTTCTCCTTCTAAGTATAAAACAGTATCTACCATGTGTTCTAACACTCTTGGTCCTGCAATACTTCCATCTTTTGTAACATGACCTATAATAATTGTTGTTATTTCATTTGCTTTACACATTTTCATTATACGTGCAGTTATTTCTCTTACTTGACTTACACTTCCCGGTGCAGATGTTATTTCTTCTGAATACATTGTTTGTATAGAATCTATTATAACTAATTTTGGTTGAAGTTTTACAATTGATTCTTCTATTAAATCTATATCTGTTTCACCTAAAAACATTAAATTTTCATTTTTTATATTTAATCTATCTGCTCTTAATTTTATTTGTTCTCCTGATTCTTCTCCTGATATGTATAATACTTTTCCATCTGTTTTTATTTTACTACAAATTTGTAATATTAGAGTAGATTTACCTATTCCCGGTTCTCCTCCTAATAATACTAAGGAACCTTTAACTAAACCTCCACCTAAAACTCTATCTAATTCAGCAAAACCTGTTGATGTTCTAATTGCTTCTTGTCCGATTATATTATTTAATTCCATTGGAATAGATTTTTCTTTTTTTTCTACCTTATTATTTGTTGTGTTTGTAACTTTTTCTTCAAAAAAACTATTCCATTCATTACATGCAGGGCATTTTCCTAACCATTTTGTTGATTCATAGCCACAATTATTACATACAAATACAGTTTTTATTTTTGCCATTTATATTTTTCCTTTCTCGTTAAAAAGTGTACATCTATCATATCACATTTTTGCCTTTTCGTGAATACATTTGCAAAAAATTTATTAAAACTCTTTATTTTTTTTCTTTTTTATTATAAAATATAATGGAAAATTTTAAAGGAGAATTTATAATGACAGAAGATGAAATAAAAAAAGCAAAAGAATACAACACAAAATTATATCCAATTTACAAAGCATTTTCTTGGGATTTGCTTTTTTACTACTCAATAATATACTTATTTTTAAATCAAGCCAAAGGTTTATCAACATCAAACATACTATTAGCAGATTCATTTTACCCATTATCAAAAATGTTTTTTGAAATACCTTTTGTTACTGTTGTAGATAAAATTGGTAAAAAAAATAGCTTATTTCTAGGTAATGTTTTACTAGCAATAGGTATTTTTGTGCTATTTATTTTTCCCGGATTAACTTGTGCAATTTTATCTAATATTATATTAGCCGCAGGTTTTGTTTTAAAGGAATTATGCGAATCTAGTGTTTTAGATGAATGTATTACAAATCAGGAAAAGAAACGTTCTATTTTTTCTAGCATAGATGGTAGAGGTCTTTCTGCATATTATTTTATAGACTCAATTTGTGCAGTACTTACAAGTTTCTTTTTCGTAATTAATGCATATATACCTATAATTTTATGTTTTGCATTTTGTGTTTTGAACAGTATTATTGCATATAAATTTAAAAATTTTGAAAATAACATAAAAGAAAGTAAAAAAACTAATTATTCTAACTATTTTAAACAATTAAAGTTTTCTTTTAAATATATATTCAAATCAAATAGATTAAGAAATTTAATATTATTTGTAGCATTATTTTCACGGATTACTAGGTATTCGTTCTACTCTTACAAGCAGTTTATTAACAGATGTTGGAATACCTGAGCAATATTTTGGAATTATATTTGCAATTTTGGGAATTTTTTCTAGTGTTGCATCTAAAAAACAAAATTTAATACACAATAAATTTAAGAATAGAACTTTAACATACCTTTCTATTCCTTATTGTGCATCATTGATTATATCTGGTTTAGTAGTTATAGGTAACTTAAACATAACTTTTGCTATTATTACCATATTAATAATGTTTGCAATTCAACATATTGTTAAAGGACCTTATTATTCATTAACAAATAGATATTTAAACAGTTTTTCCAACCCAGAAATTAACACTAAAATATATTCTGCAAAAGCATTAGTAGAAGGTTTATTTAGATTTTTAATATCACTACTTGCATCATTTTTACTAGAACACTTAAATACTTCATACTCATTAATACTTATAGGCTGTATATTTATGATAATATTAGTTCTTTTGTTAGACTATATGAGAACTCGTGTTGGACTAAAACCAGAAGAATATAAAAAATCTGATATAGAATTTACTTTTGTAAAATAAAATTTACTTACAAAATCTATGATTTCCTATTACTACTGTTAAAGGTCTAGACCAAATCCATGCACTTGTTGCAGTATTTGGATTAAAGTAATATAAAGCACCATAAGATGGATCCCAACCATTTAAAGCATCTTGTGCTGCTTTTTTTGCTGTACTATCGGGAGCCATATTTATTTGTCCATCTTTTACGGCATCAAACGCTCCCGATTGATAAATTACACCTGAAATAGTATTAGGAAATTTTGAACTTCTTACTCTATTTAAAACAACTGCACCAACTGCAACTTGACCTGTGTAACTTTCTCCTCTTGCTTCTCCATATATTAATCTTGCTAATAAATTTAAGTCTGTTGAATTGCTTGTACTACTTGAACCTGATGAAGAACTTGAAGAACTACTTGTTATTCCCATTGCATTTAAAGTATTTTTTCCTGCTATTCCATCTACGGTTAATCCATTTTTAGATTGAAATTTTTTAACTGCTGCAACAGTCTGACTACCATATATTCCATCAACAGAACCTGTATAATATCCCCATCTTTTTAATTTTGTTTGAATTTGTGTAACTTCATTACCTCTTGATCCATATTTAGATAATGCTTTTGAATTATCTCTAAAAAATATATTATATGTTAAAAAAAGCATAACTGCAAGTGTTATAACAACTATTGCTTTTTTATTTATTTTCAATTTTTGCATAAAAATACACCCCATATTTTAAAAATATTTTTATATATTTTCTCCATATAAGGTGAATTTATACATTATTAAAATAAACCAACAATATTTCCATTTTTATCAATGTCGATTGTTTCAGCAGCAGGAACTTTTGGTAAGCCTGGCATTGTAAATATTTTTCCTGCTAAAACTACAATAAAGCCTGCTCCTGCTTTTAAATAAACATCTTGTACATGTATTTTAAAAGGCTCTTTACATTCTAAATCCTTAGGATTATCTGAAAAAGAATATTGAGTTTTTGCAATACAAATAGGTAATTTTCCAAAACCTAATTTTTCAATTAACTCCATATTTTTTAAACTATTACCTAAAAATTCAATGTCTTCTGTTCCATATACTTTTGTTGCTATTTTTTCAATTTTTTCTTTAATACCATCTTCTAAATTGTATGGATATTTAATTTCATTTTCTGAATTTGATAATTCTACTACTTTTTCTGCTAAATCTATTGCGCCATTTCCACCTTTTTCCCATGCTTCTACTAAACTTAAATTTACATTTTTCTTATTCAATTCTTCTCTTAAAAAATCTATTTCTTTTTGAGAATCATCTTTATATTTATTTATAGCAACTATTACATTTAAACCAAATATATTTTTTATATTATCAATATGTTTAAATAAATTATTCATTCCAGTTGATAATATATCTAAATTTTCATTTTTTATTTCGTCTAAACTTGCTCCACCATGATATTTTAAAGCCTTTAATGTTGCAACTATAACTACAACATTTGGTTTTATATTATTTAATCTACATTTTATATCTAAAAATTTTTCTGCCCCTAAATCTGCACCAAATCCTGCTTCTGTTACTACATAATCTCCTAATTTTAATGCTAAATTTGTTGCAATTATACTATTACAACCATGAGCAATATTTGCAAATGGTCCACCATGAACTAATGCAGGTGTTCCCTCTAATGTTTGTACTAAATTTGGTTTTATTGCATCTTTTAATAATACTGTTAGGCTTCCTTCTGCTTTTAAATCTTTTGCATAAATAGGTTTATCTTCTTCATTATAGCCTACAACTATATTTCCAATTCTTCTTTTTAAATCGTATATATCTCTTGCTAGGCACAAAATTGCCATCATTTCAGATGCTGATGTTATATCAAAACCATCTTCTCTTGGTACTACATTTTTTTCTTCTGATAAACCACACTGAATTTTTCTTAATTGTCTATCATTTAAGTCTACACATCTTTTCCATATTACCTTTTTAAATTTCAATTCGTTTCCAAAATATATATGATTATCGATTAAAGCAGATAATAAATTGTTTGCAGATGTTAGAGCATGTATATCTCCTGTAAAATGTAAGTTTATATCTTCCATTGGTGCAATTTGTGCATAACCACCACCTGTTGCTCCTCCTTTAATTCCAAATACTGGTCCTAGTGATGGTTCTCTTAATGCTAATATTGAGTTTTTATTTATTTTTCTTAATCCGTCTGCTAAACCTATTGAAATTGTAGTTTTTCCTTCTCCTAATGGTGTTGGGTTTATTGCGGTAACTAAAATTAATTTTCCATTAGGCTTGTCCTTTATTTTTTTATATACAATGTCTGATATTTTTGCTTTATATTTTCCATAATTTTCAATGTCGTCTTCATCAATTCCTATTTTTTTTGCTATTTCATTAATGTTTTTTAGTTTCGTATTTCTTGCTATTTCTATATCTTCCATTTGACTTTCCTCACTTTAATTAATTTTATATTTTAAAAAATTAACCCAACTATAATTCCTATTATTGCCCCTACAACTACTTGTAAAGGAGTATGACCTAAAACCTCAACTAATTTTTCTTGTACTTCTAAACCTGTTAATCCCGGTGTTTGAACAATTTTATTTAAAAGTGTTGCTTGTTTTCCTGCTGCTCTCCTAACACCTGCGGCATCATACATTACAACTAATGAAACAATAAGAGATAAAGCAAATAACGGTGTTTCTACTCCAACATTTTTACCTATTAATGTGGTAAGAGAAACAACTATTGCAGTATGTGAACTAGGCATACCTCCGGCTCCAATTATTCTTTTAAAATTAAATTTTTTTGTAGTTACCAGGTCGTATATAACTTTAAAACATTGTATAGAAAACCATAATAAAACTGGTACATATATATATTTATTTGTTACAAACTTAAAAAAAATGTCCATAAAAACCTCTATTTAATTAATTTTAATTGCAATAATTTTAGTCTTCTACACTAAAATCTTCTTCTATAATTTCATTATCTTTTTTTATTAAGATAGATATTTTCTTTTCTGCTTCGTTAAGCATTTTTGTGCATTGATTTGAAAGTTTTATTCCTTCTTCAAATTTTGTTATTGTATCATCTAAACTTAAATCTCCTGTTTCTAATTCATTTGCTATTGTTTCTAATTTTTTTATTGTTTCTTCAAAATTAACTTTTTCTTTACTCATTATTTCCTCCAAATATTTCTCTTACATTATTTTTGCAAGTTTTTCTCCATCTGTAAACTTTATATTAATTTCATCATCTTTTTTTAAATTTTTTACTGTTTTTACAATCTTTCCATCTAATTCAGTAATACAATAACCTCTTGATAAAGTTTTTAGTGGACTTAAAGCATCTAATTTTGAAATTATTGTTGCTGCTTCATTTTTACTTTTATTTAGTCTTTCGCTCATTTTCAATTGCATGTTTTTAACTATCATATCAATTTGAATTGCTTTTTCATTTATTTTTTGCATTGGCTCTTTAAATGCTCTACTTTGCATACATTTTTCATATCTTAATCTCATTAATTCAACTTTTTTCTTTAATGATAATTTATACCTTTTATTATAGTTTTCTAAACTATCTCTTACTAAATCTATGTCTTGAACTGCAAGTTCTGCAGCAGCAGATGGTGTTGGTGCTCTTAAATCTGCAACAAAATCTGCTATTGTAAAATCTGTTTCATGCCCTACTGCTGATATAACTGGTAATTTAGAATTAAATATTGCTCTTGCAACTATTTCTTCATTAAAAGGCCATAAATCTTCTAATGAGCCTCCACCTCTTGCAAGTATTAGAACATCTGCTAAATTTTTTTCATTCATTATACTTATGGCTTCTGCAATTTTTTCTGCCGCTCCTTCCCCTTGAACTGGAACTGGTAGTAATCTTATATATACATTTGGATTTCTTCTTGTACTTACATTTATTATATCTCTAATTACTGCTCCTGTTTGTGATGTTAAAACTCCTATAACTTTTGGCATATATGGTATTGGCTTTTTATATCTTTCGTCAAATAACCCTTCTAATTGTAATTTATTTTTTAATTCCTCATATTTAGTATATAAATCACCTATACCATCATTTTGCATTGCTTTACAGTATATTTGGTAAACTCCATCTCTTTCAAAAACAGATACTGTTCCAAATACTACTATTTTCATACCGTCTTTTGGCTCAAAATTTAAATTTGAAGTATATGTTTTAAACATTATACATTTTATTAAAGAATTTTCGTCTTTTAAGGTAAAATATAAATGCCCTGTATAGTGTCTTTTGAAATTTGATATTTCTCCTTTTACCAGGACATTATTTAAGTATTCGTCTTCACCAATTTTCTGTTTTACATATCTATTTAATTCTGTAACTGTTATTGGCTCAATTTTCATTTATCTTCTCCTACTTTTACAATATTTGCTAACACGCCATTTATAAAGGTTGATGAAGTTTCTTCTCCATATTTTTTTGCAAGTTCTACTGCCTCATTAATTGCAACTTTATATGGTATATCTGTATATTTTATTTCATAAATTGATAATTTTAATATTGCCAAATTAATTTTAGATATTCTATCTAATTTCCAGTCTTGTTTTAAATTGTTAGAAATAATACTAATTATTTCTTCATAATGATCTTTAATACCATTTGTTACATTTAATATGTATGCTTTTATTTCTTCATCTGTAATATCACTATTTTCAATATACAAATCAATTTGTTCTTGTGAATTATCTTGTTGAATTTCCATACTGTACAATAGTTTAAATGCTAATTCTCTTATTGCTGACCTTTTCATTTTTTAGTTCCTTTCTTATAACCTATCTATTAGATTTTTTATTTTTTCTTTTACTTCATATTTATTTCTTTGTATATAGTTACCAATAAATATTCCTAATGCAATTAAGATAATTCCAACAATTAACATATATAAACGCGTACATAATATTACTATTGCAATTAATCCACCTATAATTGCTCCTCTGTATTCATAAATAAAATTTTTTAATGCTTCCATAATACCCTCCATTATTGTTCTTCTTGTTGCTCCTCTGAAATATTTTTTACATTTATATTAATTTCTTTAATATCTAAGTCAGTAGCCTTTTTTATTACTTCTTTTATTCTCATTTGCATATTTGAAGATAATTCTTTTATTATAGTATTAGGTGAAACTAATAATGTTAAATCTATTCTTACATTATTATCATTGTCAAATATTACTTTTGTTGATACATTTTTTGTTGTTTCAAATCCATTTGCTACACTGTTTACAAGATTTTCTATTGTATCTTTTGAAATTAAAAGTTTTCCACTTTCATTCTCTAATAAAATGCCTTCAACATTTCCTTTTTCCTTCTTTGAACTTGAATCAAAGAATATGCATTTTAATGATAAAATTACAAATATGGTATTTACTACAAGCATTATGTTTGTAGCAGTTTGATTATTTAATAATTTATCAATTAGTATAACTATTAAATCTGTATTTGTCCAATTTAGAACTAATAAGTAAAATATTAGTGCTAATAATAAAACAATATATGAATATATTACCAAAGTTATTTTTTCAATTACTTTCATATTTTTTATTTCCTTTCATTATACGGTTTAGTTATTTTCTTCGTTTTCTGTTTCTGTTTTTATTTCTTCATTAATATCTTTTTTTGTTTCTGCTTCGCTTATTTCTGTTTTAACACCTTGAACATGTACATTTACTTCTAATACTTTTAAACCCGTCATAGTTTCTACTGCTTTTTTTACTCTATTTTGAATTTCAAATGCTACATCTGGGATTCTTACTCCATATTCTACAATTATATTTACATCTATTTTTGCTTCTTTATCTCCAACTTCTACTTTTATCCCTTTTGATAAGTTTTTCTTTCCACTAAATACTTCTGTTATTCCTCCTGCAAATCCTCCTGACATTCCAGATACTCCTGGTACTTCTGATGCTGCAATTCCTGCAATTACAGATACAACATCATCTGATATTTTAATTTCGCTTTTATCTTCTCTAACTTCAATAACTTCCTCTTTTACTTCTTCATTATTTTCATTTTCCATAATATTTTCCTCCTTTTAAAATTTTAAATAAAAATTGATATACTTAATTTTTATGTTATAAGTATATCAATTTTTTTTAGTTTTTACAACTATTTTTTAATATTTTCTTTTTATTTTATATATAAATTCGGATCAACATATTCATTATCCTTCAACATTTCAAAATGTAAATGAAAATTATCTAATATTTCAAACGATGCAGTATTACCAACTGTTCCAATAGTTTGACCTTTTGTAACTTTTTCTCCAACTTTAACATACTCTGCTGTTAAAAGATTAGCATATCTTGTTTCAAACCCATCTTGATGCTTTATTATTACTGTTATTCCATATCTAGGATCTGTTTTTATAGCAGATACTTCTCCATCTTCTGCGGCTTTTACTACTGTTGTTTTATCTGCCTCAATATCAAGAGCAGTATGTGTAACCCATTCTTTCAAAGTATTTGAATATACTAATGAATCTTTTGCAAATTCTCTAAAAACTGTTCCTTCAACTGGCATTATAAATTCTAGTTCTTTAACATCTGCATTTGTTAAACTTGTTTCTTCAACATTTTCTTCTGATGCAAGTTGTTCCTCTGTATTTTCTTGTGAACTTTCTTGTGTTTCAGCAGTTGCAACTGGTGTTTCTGTTTCATCATCATCAAAAACAGATACCGTAGTATTTTGTTCTAATTCTAATGCCTCCTCTTTTACTTCTTCTACTGTTTTACTAATTTGTGAACTTGCTTGTTCTAAATTTTCTTTTCTAGTAGTATTTGATACTATATCTGCTATTCTTTCTGTATGAATTTCTTCTGAATTATTATTATAAGTTACAAAAGTTATAATAAATGCAATAATGGAAATACCTAAAATTGTTCCAAGTAAATATAATATATTTTTAAAACTACTATCTTTCTCAACTTTTCTTCTTTCTCTTCTCATAATTTTCCTCCCTGAATTAATTTATTTTAAGTATTTCCTATTTTTTCTATTTTTATACATCACATATTAGTTATTTCAATTCCTATATAGAAATGTTTTATAATATCCACATAATTTAAACCTTGTTTTGCCAATGCATCTGCTCCTGTTTGACTCATTCCAACTCCGTGCCCATAACCTATAACACTAAATTTTATATTATCTCCATCTATTGTAATATCAAAGTTTGTTGACCTTAAACCTAAAAGAGTTCTTGCCTCTACACCAGATAAATTTTTGTTTCCAAATTTAACTGTTTTTACTCTGCCACTTTCTGTTAGTTCTAATATTTCTATACAATTTTCTACATTAAAATCTATTTCAATATCACTATAACTCTCTTTTAATTTATCTATTAATTCTTGTTTTGTTAGTGTTACTTCTGAGCTATATTGGCTATATGCATCTTCTCCTGATGTTTCAACTACTTGCAAATATGGATAGCCACTTCCACCCCAAACATTAAATGGTACTTCTGTTACACCTCCACTATTTGAGTGGAAAAATGCATTTATTGGTGCACCTTCATAAGTTATTATTTTGCCAATAGTATCATTTACAGCACTTGATATTTTATTCCAATTTTCTTGTGCTAAATTTTCATCCCATCTTTTAAATCTATCTTCTTTTGAAACCCATGCTTGACAACAACTTGAACTATCACATATATCTGCTCCTTCATGTTTTGAATTATTATTTAAAATTTTATAAATTGTATAAGTTCTTGCAACAATAGCCTGTGCTTTTAAAGCCTCTATATCAAAATCTACTGGCATTTCTGCTGATACAACATTTACTAAATATTCGTCTAATTTTATTTCTTCTACTTCATTTGTATTTGTATGCAATAGTTTTACTGTTTTATATTTACTGTAATCATAATCTGCAATTTTTACTTCTTCTATTTCATTATCTTGAATGTTGTTTTCTTGAAGTTCATTTTCCATATATGTTGCCATTGTTTCTACTGCATTAAATTTTTTTGTAAATATAATAGGAAGTATAAAACATAAACTTATAAGAATTAAAAAATACAATAAAACTTTTTTCATACTGCCTCCAATTTACTTTTCATTCTATCTAAAACTTTTCTTTCTATTCTAGATACTTGCACTTGTGTTATTCCTAAAATTTTTCCCACTTGTGCTTGTGTTTTTTCTTTATAAAATCTCAGTATTATTACTTCTTGTTCTCTTTTGTTTAAATCCTGTATTATTTGCCTTATGGCTAATTTATTTGAAATTGCTGTTGCTTCATCTTTTTGGCATACTATTTTATCTATCATTTGCCTATTATCTCCGTTATTACTAGCATCTTCTTGATACAAAGATTCTACTGGTTTTGCAGAGTCTAATGCTAATGCAATTTCTTCCTTTGACATTTTTAATTTTTTTGATATTTCACTTATATTAATTTCTTCTCCATATTTTTCTAAATATTCCTTCTGTATGCTCCTTATTTTATTAACTAATTCTTTTGTACTTCTACTCACCTTTATTATTCCATCATCTCTTAAAAATCTTTTTATTTCTCCTAATATGTATGGTACTGCATATGTTGAAAGTTGTACTTCATAATTTGTGTCAAACTTTTTTATTGCTTTTATAAAACCTATACAACCTATTTGGTATAAGTCTTCGTATTCGTAACCTCTACCACCAAAACGTTTTACTATATTCCATATTAAACCATTATTTGTATTTATTAAATCTGCTAAAACGTCTCTATCTCCGGCTTGTACTTGTTTTATTTTTTCAACACTATTTTCATACATACATACACTCCTCTTCTTTTGATTTGTCATACTTCTTTATGGCTTTTTTCATTGTAACTTTTGTTCCCATACCTAAAATTGATTCTACTTTCATTTCATCCATAAAGCTTTCCATTATTGTAAAGCCCATTCCAGACCTTTCTAAATTTGGTTTTGAGGTATATAACGGTTCTCTTGCAGTTTTTATATCTTCTATACCTTTTCCAGAATCTGATATTTCAATTTCAATGGTGTTATCGTAAATTCTGCTTTCTATTTTTACAATTCCCTCCATATCTTCGTATCCATGTATAATACAATTTGTAACTGCTTCTGATACAGCAGTTTTAATATCTGCTAATTCTTCTAATGTAGGGTCTAGTTGTGATGCAAATGCAGCAACTGCAATTCTTGCAAACGCCTCATTATTTGACTTACTTAAAAATTCTAATTTCATTTCATTTTCATAAATACTTTTCATCGTTTCCTCCTAACTAATTTTTATTATTTTTGGTATTCCACACATATCAAAAACTTTTTTTATACTTGGTTTTACATTTATCATTTCTACGCTTCCGCCTAACATTTTTGCAATTTTGTACCTTCCGAGTAACATTCCTATTCCTGCACTATCCATAAATGTTACTCCATTAAAATCAAATATTGTTTTTTTAGGCATGTACTTTTCTATTTCGTAATCTGCCTTTCTTCTAATTGTTTCTGTTGTGTGATGGTCTATTTCTTCATTTATTTCTAATAACAACAGTTTGTCCTCCGCTATATATTTACTATTCAATTCAATTCCTCCTCTTTTCATTTTCTTATGTTATATATTATACATTAATTGTAAAATTTTTCCATAGCGAAATTATAGAAGTTTTATCGATTTATGAGAAGTTTTCGACAAAATAAGAGTCAAAAAAAAAGCACCCTTTTTCAAGGGTGTTTTCAAACTTCTATATTTTAAGATACTGTTGTATCTGAATCATCAAATGGTATGAATTTACTTACTACATTTGCAATTGGTTCTTCTGCATTGTCTATTCTAAATTCTTTAAATGATTGATTTATTTTATTATCTACTAAATCTTCTACTTCTTCTTGTGTTGCTTGTTCTGCTAAAACTAATTCACTAACTAAAATTTGTTTTGCATTATTTAACATTTTCTTTTCGCCTGTTGATAGTCCTTTTTCTTTTTGTTTGAAACTTAAATTTCTAACAACATCTGCAACTTCATAAATATCTCCAGATTTCATTTTATCCATATTGTCTCTATATCTTTTATTCCAGTTGCCTGACATTTCTGTTTGGTTTTCTTCTAATATTGTAAATACTTTTTGTGCTGATGTTTTATCTATTATTTCTCTAACTCCAATTTCTTCTGCTTTGCTAACTGGTACCATTACTTTAACTTCACCCGGCATTTTTAAGATATAATACGATTGTTTTTCTCCTAATATATCTTTTTCTTCTATTGAATCTATAACTCCTGCTCCATGCATTGGATATACTATATTATCTCCTACATTAAACATATCTATTGCTCCCTTCTAGTTAATTAAAGTAATATTTTTTATATAAAATGCAATAAAAAATTACGATTTTTTCTAATATTTCTTGCTTTTTTTCCTTTTGTAAATCGTAATTACTTTTTCTCTACTTACATATATATTATACTACAAATTTTGGTAAAAGTCAAAAGATTTGGAAATATTTTTTTAAAAATTTGGTACATATTCTTCTTCATGTTTACCTAAATCTTGCATATAACCATTTTCAAAATCTAATTCAAAAACAAAATTTTCTATGTCTTCATATTCTTCTTTTGTTAATTTTCTATTAATATATTCATCTTCTTTTGCAAGATATGTTGGAAAGTATTGTGCCATTATACTTACATATACATTACTATCTATATTTTCTTTTATCCATTGTAAAACTTTTTTAGAATTATCTATATAATTTGGTAATACTAAGTGTCTAATTATTAAGCCTCTTTTTATTAAACCGTTTTCGTCTAGTATAGGTGCTCCAACTTGATTATACATTTCTTTTATTGCATTTGTTGCAATTTCAAAATAGTTATCTATATTTGAATATTTTTTTGCTAGATTATTATCAGAATATTTTAAATCTGGTAAATACACATCTATATATCCATCTAAAAGTTTTATAGTTTCTATATTTTCATAACCATTTGAGTTATATATTATTGGTATTGTTAATCCGTTCTTTTTTGCAATTTTTATTGCTTCTATAATTTGCTCTACATACATTGTTGGTGTTACTAAATTTATGTTATTTGCTTTATTTTTTTGTTGAGAAATAAAAATGTCTGCTAATTCTTCTACTGTAATATATTCTCCCTTTCCCAATTGGCTTATTTTATAATTCTGACAATATTTACAATTTAAATTACAATTTGAAAAAAATACTGTTCCAGATCCATTTTCTCCACTAATGCATGGTTCTTCATAATAATGTAAACTTGATAATGCTATTTTTATTCTGTTATCGCATTTACATCTTCCTATTTTTCCTTCATTTCTATTTACTTTACATCTATGAGGACATAGTTCACATTTTTCTATCATTTTTTTACCTTTCTAATCTAAAAAAATTATATAATAAAATATGAGATGGCTTTAACCACCTCATATTTTGTATTTATAATCTTATGCAAGACCATATTTTTTCTTAAATTTATCTGCTCTACCACCTGTTGTATTTTGTTTTAGATTTCCTGTCCAATATGGATGACATTTTGAACAAACATCTACTTTTATATCTTTTTTTGTTGAACTTGTTTCTATAACATTTCCACATGCACATGTTATTGTTGTTTTGCTATATTCTGGATGTATTCCTTCTTTCATTTACGTTCACCTCTTTCTGCTTTTTTGTAATTTTCTGCATAATATCATATCATATTTTTTAATTAAAATCAACCTTTTATTTAATTTTATTTATTTTTTTCTTCTTGTTGTTCAATATCGTATTGATATTGTGCTGATGCTTTTAATTCTTGCATTACTGTGTTTCTTTTTACAAATTTTGATATTATATTAAATAAACATGCTATTATTAATATTGCAAATATTACTTTCTTCCATATTTTCGCAATCATATTAGTCTCCTTATTAAAATAACTATTATATATTATACTACAATTTTATTTTTTGTCAATACCTAGGTTTCTTAATTCTTTCGCATGTTTTATTGATATATCTGTTATATTTCCACTTGATATTCTTGCTATTTCTTCTATAATTTCTTCTTCGTTTAATTGTTTTACTAATGTTTTTGTTTTTCCTTCTATTACTTTTTTGCTTATATAATAATTATAATCTCCTTTTGCTGCAATTGTTGCTAAATGTGTTATACATATTACTTGATGGCTTTTAGCAATTGCTTTCATTTTGTTGCCTACACTATTTGCGGCTATTCCACTTATACCTGTATCTATTTCGTCAAATACTAATACTGGTACATCGTCTACATTTGCTAAAACTGTTTTTATTGCTAACATTATTCTTGACATTTCTCCACCTGATGCAATTTTTGTAAGTTCTTTATATTCTTCTCCTATATTTGTTGATATTAAAAATTCTATTTCGTCTAATCCATTATTGTTAAAGTCTTTTTGTTCATTAAAGTTTATATTTACCTTAAACTTTGCATTTTTCATTTCTAAGTCTTCTAGTTCATAGTTTATTTTTTTATTTAAGTCTTCTGCAACTTTTTTTCTTATTTCATGCATTTGGTTTGAAAGTTCTAGCATTTCTTCTTTCAATTTTTCTAAGTCTTTTTTTAGTTTATTTGTATATTCTTCTAAATTTTCTATTTCAAATATTTCTTTTGTTATACTTTCTTTATATTTTAGTATTTCGTTAATGTTATTTCCATATTTTCTTTTTAATGAATATATTAAATCTAATCTATTTTCTATTTCGTTTCTATTGTCTTCATCAAAATTATTTTCTTCTTTTAGATTACTAATATCTATTGATATTTCTTTTAAGTCATAATACATACTTTTTAAATTTTCTGCTATGTTTTTATATTTATCGTTTAAGTTTTCTATTTTTTCTAAACTTTTTATTGCAATATTTATTGAATCTATTGAATTTTCACTTATTGCAACATCTGCTTGGTTTAAGTTTTCTTGTATTTTTTCGTAATTCATCATTACTTTTCTTGTATTTTCTAATTCTTCTTCTTCTCCTTCTTTTAGTTTTGCTTCTTCTATTTCTTTTTCTTGGTATCTTAATAAATCTAATTTTCTTTGTTTTTCTTTTTCATCTCCATAGTTCTTAGATAGTTCTATTTTTATATTATTGTATTCTTTATATTTTTCTATATATATTGTTTTGATTTTTTCTATTTCTTCTCCTGCAAATTTATCTAACAATTTTATATGTGTATTTGTTTCTAATAATGACTGATTATCGTGTTGCCCGTGTATATCTATTATATCTTTCATAAATTCTTTTAATTCACTTACTGTAACCATTCTTCCATTAATTTTACACATATTTTTACCATTTTCGTTTATTTCTCTTGATATTATTATTTGGTTATCGTCATTTTGTGTATTTTTTTGTTCTATACACATTTCTACAAATGAATATTTTTCTCCATTTCTAATCATTTCTTTTGAAAATCTGCCACCTGCTAAAATTGATAATGAGTCTATTATTAATGTTTTTCCTGCTCCTGTTTCTCCTGTAAGTACATTAAATCCTTTATTTAAATCTATGCTTAAATCATCTATTATTCCTATATTTTTTATATGTAAAGTGCTTATCATATTTGCCTCCTCATTTACGAACATTTTTTCTCTTTGCTATGTATTATATATATTAATTTTTTAATTGTCAATACTTTTTGCAAACATTTTTTCGAAATTTTATTAAATCTATATTAGCTTTTCAAAAAATATTCAATATATTGATAATTAAGTAATTAAAAGAAATATATTAAATTTACGCAGCGACGCGTAGCATGGGAGCGAAAGCGACCAACAAGGAGCAAGTAAAATTAAATATATTTCTTTTATAGTTAAAATTTAAAAACTATATTAAAAAAATTTATTGTAACCTATTTGTAACTTACATATTGTATAATTATATAAAATTCGATTTATATCTTTTCATTTTTTAAAATTTGTTGTAAAATATATTTTAAGAGGTATTAATATGAAAATTATAAGAAATATTTTTATTTTTATTTTAGTTATCTTGATTGTATTAGTTTCAATAGTAACTTATAAGGGCTATACTCTTTATAATGATGCTGTTTCTAAAATAAGTATAGAAGATAAAATTAAAGAAATACAAAGCGGTGAAAACTATGTTAAATTAGATGATATTTCTAAGGATTTCCAAAAGGCTATTGTTTCTGTTGAAGATAGAAGGTTTTATAAACATAGTGGTTTTGATTTTATTTCTTTTTGTAGGGCAATGGTTTATAATTTATTTGAAGGTAAACTTGGACAAGGTGGTAGCACTATTTCACAACAATTAGCAAGAAATATGTACTTCACGCAAGAAAAAAATTATTCAAGAAAAATTGCAGAATTGTTTGTTGTATATAAATTAGAAAAAGATTATTCTAAGGATGATATTTTAGAATTATATATTAACACTATTTATTTTGGTGATGGTTATTACGGAATTAAAGAAGCAAGTAATGGTTATTTTTCAAAAGAACCTAATGAATTAAATTTATATGAAGCAAGTCTACTTGCTGGAATTCCAAATGCTCCTTCTGTTTACGCTTTAACTAACCATCCAGATTTAGCAGAACAAAGAAGGCAACATGTTTTAGATACTATGGTAAGAGAAGGAGTTTTAACAGAAGAACAAGCAAATGAAGTAAGGAATGTTACAGAATAAATAAGGTAGTAAAAAAAAGGAGCAACTATTTTCAAGTTGCTCCTTTTTGGATGTCATTACACATCAATTACGCAATCTAACAAATTCGGTCTTACATTTTTTACAAAAGAAAGTGATTTGATTTTTTGAACGTCTTGTTCAGTCATTGGAACGCGGTTGGAATACATTACTTCTATCCGCTCGAAATCTGCATCCAAGATGATTCTCGAAGCCAAATGAGGTATTGCCTCCTTTATTTCCCGCATCTTCTCTATCAAATAATTCTCTCTTTCTGGTGTCATTATAATGACCCTCCTTTTAAAATTTTTTGTTTGCCTTATTCTAGGCTTCACACTTATATTATACCACTTTTTTTGTATTATGTCAATTTTTAACAACATCTATTATATCTTTTTTAGTTATTCCAAAATATTCCATTAATTCTTCTGCTTTTCCAGATTTTCCAAAAGTATCTTTTACTCCTAATTTTATTAGTTTTGTAGGATATTCTTCTGCTAAAACATCAGCAATTGCAGAACCTAAACCTCCTATTATACTATGATCCTCAATAGATATTAATTTTTTAGTTTCTTTTGCACATTTTATAATAAGTTCTCTATCAATAGGTTTTATAGTGTGAATATCTACAACTCTTACATTAATTCCTTCATTTTCTAATTCTTGTTTTGCTAAAATTGCTTGTTCAACTGTAACACCTGTTGCAAAAATAGTTGCATCTGTTCCTTCTCCTATTTGTATGCCCTTTCCTATTTCAAATTTTTGGTTTTCATCATAATATTTTAAAGTTGCTAATCTACACAATCTTAAATATACTGGTCCATTTATTTTTGATATTTCATTTATTGCCCATCTAGTTTCTATATCGTCTGATGTACACATTACTGTCATATTAGGTAATGTTCTCATTAAACTTAAATCTTCTAACATTTGATGTGTTGCACCATCTTCTCCAACAGTAATTCCTGCGTGTGTTGCACATATTTTTACATTTAATTTTGGATAACATATACTATTTCTTATTTGGTCATAAGCTCTTCCAGCAGCAAATACGGCAAATGTACTTACATAAGGTATTTTTCCACAAGTTGCAAATCCAGAAGCCGTACTTAACATATCTTGTTCTGCAATTCCCATATCAAAAAATCTTTCAGGAAATTTTTTTGCAAATATACTTGTTTTTGTTGCTTGTGATAAATCTGCATCTAACACAACTATATTTTCATTTTTTTCACCTAAATTTGCTAATTCTTCTCCATAACTTTCTCTTGTTGCTTTTTTATTCTCCATATTAAACTTCAACTCCCTCTAATTCTCTAATTGCTATGTTATATTGTTCTTCATTTGGTGCTTTTCCATGCCATTCTACTTTATCTTCCATAAAAGAAACACCTTTTCCTTTGACTGTTTTTGCAATTATTGCCGTTGGTTTTCCTTTGGTTGTTCTTGCAATTTTAAATGCGTTTAATATCTCTTCCATGTTATTTCCGTTTATATCTATTACATTAAATCCAAAACTTTCAAATTTTTTATTTATTGGATATGAATTCATTACTTTATCTATTGTTCCATCTATTTGTAAATTATTATTATCTACTATTACACATAAATTATCTAGTTTATAATGTGAAGATGTCATTGCCGCTTCCCATATTTGACCTTCTTCTATTTCTCCATCTCCTACTAAGCAGTATACTCTATAATCTAAATTATCTAATTTTGCAGATAAACACATACCATTTGCAATAGATAAACCTTGTCCTAGTGAGCCTGTTGATATATCTACGCCCGGTATTTTATTCATGTCTGGATGTCCTTGTAATATACTATCTATTTTTCTTAAAGTTGTAAGTTTTTCTTTTTCAAAATATCCTCTTTCTGCAAGTGTAGCATATAATACTGGTGCTGCATGTCCTTTTGATAATACAAATCTATCTCTTGTTTTTTCTTTTGGATTACTTGGATTTATATTCATTTCATTAAAATATAAAGCAGTTAATATATCTGCACTTGATAAAGATCCTCCTGGATGTCCTGATTTTGCATTATATACTTGTTTTATTATATTTATTCTTATTTTTTTTGCAATTTTTTCTAATTCTTTAATCTCCACTTTAATTCTTCCTATCCTCCTTAGTTTCTATTTTTAATATTCTCTTATTTGTATTATTAGCATCTTTTTCAAATTTTATTTTTATATAATCTTTGGGCAAAATTTCTTCTATCATTTCTCCCCATTCTATTATACAAATTCCTTTACTAAAATATTCTTCTCCACCTATTGCATAAAATTCATCTATGTCTGCTAATCTATAAACATCAAAATGATATATGTTAATATTTTTTGATGTATATTCATTAACAATTGTAAAAGTTGGGCTAGAAATTTCTTGTTCTAACCCAAAATATGTTAAAATTCCTTCTGTGAATTTTGTTTTTCCTGACCCTAATTCTCCAGAAAGCACTATTACATCTCCTATTTTTAATTTTGATGCTATTTTTTTTGCAAATTCTTTTGTTTCTTCTTCATTATTGGTTACATATTCAAACATAATATTTTATTTTTTCTCCATTACTTAAAATATTGTAATAATTTTAACAGATTTTTTTCATTTCTTCAAGTATTAAATGTATATATTCAAATTTTTTTATATATGATATAATTAGTATACTTTCAATTTTAAAAGGAGTTTTATATATGTATAGAAATACTTATGTTGAAATTAATTTGGGTAATATTAAATATAATGTTGAACAATTAATTAAAAAATATAGTGATTATAAATATTATTTTGGTGTTGTGAAAGCCGACTGTTATGGCCATAATGATATATCAGTAGTTAAAACTATAATTGATGCTGGTTGTAATTATTTAGCAGTTGCAACATTAGATGAGGCATTACTTATACGAAAAGAAATAAAAGATATTCCTATTTTGTGTTTAGGTATTATAGATGTTAAATATATTCCAGTATGTATTGAAAATAACATTACTATAACTATAAGTAATTTAGAATATTTAAAGGCTATTGATATTAATGATTCAAATTTAAAGGTTCATATAAAGGTTAATACTGGAATGAACAGATTAGGTGTAAGCAGTAAAGAGGAATTTAACAGTACTTACAAGTTAATTAAAGAAAAGAATTTTATATTAGAGGGTATTTATACTCATATATATAATCCAAATAATAAGGATTTAACATTAGAACAGTTTAAACAATTTGAAATAATAACTAGTGATATAGATTTAAAGGAAATTCCAATAGTTCATGTTGGAGCAAGTGAAGCGACTGAATTTTATTCAAAAAGAAGTTATGCAAATGGTTGCAGACTTGGTATTGCTATGTATGGTTTGGTTGATTTTCCAGATATTGATTTTAAATCTACTTTTAGTTTGTATAGTGAAGTAATTCAAATAAATGAAGTAACTGATGGTACAGTAGGTTATAATGGTGCTTATAAAGTAAATGGTACAGAAAGAATTGCTATTGTTCCTATTGGTTATGCTGATGGTATTATTAGAAAAAATTCTGGAAGAAATGTTTTTATAAATGATTTGGAATATAAAATTGTTGGTAATGTTTGTATGGATATGCTTTTTGTTAAAGTTGATGATTCTGTTAAGGTTGGGAATAAAGTTGTAGTTATAAAGGATATTAATCATATTAAACAAATTGCTAATTATTTAGATACTATTACTTATGAGGTTATTTGTTCTATAAGTAAAAGGGTGCCTAGAGTATATAAGTAATTGAATGATTCTAATTTGAATTTATAGAAAAAAAGAAACCTCTTTCGATTATACGAGAGAAGTTTCTTTTTGATTTTTCATTGATCATCACTTGTTTCTTTGCTATCTTCCTGACACCGTTCATCAGTATTATTTAAGATTTCAATGGTAATATTCATATGTGCTGAACTTTCTTCCATTTTAACTCCAATGAAGAAAGCATTAATAGCAATATTCAACACCCATAAAACAAGCAACAAGATTATACTTCCATAAGGTTTATTTAAGAGAATACTTAAAACCAATCTTGGAATTTGCAGTGCAAAAATCACTGTTACAAGTAAAAGTTGCATTACCTTGAAGGTTATATTGACTTTTGACTTAATTTCCCAAAAACAAGTAATGCAGTAGGCAATCATACCATCTAAAGCAATGATTTCAATGATTTTTAAAATCTGTTCCATAGTTAAATCCTCCAATTTCTTTTATTGATGCCTTATATTATATTTGTAAAACTAAAAAGATGGAGATTAATTGCTCCACTAATTAGTGAATACTGGAACTAATAAAAAAGTTTCTATGTATATATTATACAATATTTTATATGAATTTGCAAATTTCTTATAACACTAGATGAATCTTTTTTATTGGAGTGGGTAGCGAGAATCGAACTCGCGCAACCAGGTCGGAAGCATGGTATTCTACCACTAAACTATACCCACAAGACTAATTATATTTTACCATAAAATTTATAATTAGTCTACATTTTTTTAATATTATACTTTATCTGCCTGCAAAATTTCATATATTAAATCTGAAACACTTTCTACTTCACCTTTTGCCACATCTTTTAATTCATTAACAGACTCCTTCATTGCATATCCATTATAATCTCTTACCATCTCAATATCGCTATATCCATCACCTATTGTATAAATATCTTCATTTTCCAAATTTAATTTATTAAGTAATAATTCTATTGCCTTTGATTTATTAATTTCACTAGATATTATTTCAACTGAATTACTAGAAATTACATACGAATTAACAAATTTTGAATATTTATTGTTAATTAAATTATTTATACATATTGCTTCTTCCCTAGTATTATATTTTACATTTATTTTTGTTAAATCTTTATGCTCAAAGTCTACTCTACTTTCTAGAAAACTACAACAAAATGAACTAATTGATTTTTCTAGATTCAAATCTTTTTTTATATTTTTTATTACTTCATTTTTAATAGAAAAATTACAAAATACATTATCATTTTTATCTAAAATAGTTGCACCATGATTTAAAATTACATAGTCATAATCAAATTTATACTGATTTAATTTTTTATAAAAGTCTAAATAACTTCTTCCTGTTGCAATTACAAAAATATTTCCTCTACTCTTAAATTCCTTTACTGCAAGTTTATTTTTTTCAATATCTTCATCGCTCACATAAAATGTCTGGTCATAATCACTAAAAATTATTTTTTTCATATTAACCTCCATTCGAGCAACTTAAATTGCTTCAAAAAATCCTTAAATCCATTCTTCATATTTCTTAATATAAATTCTTTTTGCTATTAGTGCAACAAAACAATATAAAATTGGAACTATTATAATTATTGGTAAGTATTCAAAAGGAATTGGAACAAGTCCAATAATTTCTCCAAGCCACGTATATGGAATTAATACACCAATAATTGCTAATAATGTTGAAGAAAGATATACTAATTTATGAGCATTACTTTCAATAAATGGTATTTTAGCAGTTCTTATGATATGCATTCCAAGTAAGTTTGAAACTATACTATAAGAAAACCATATAGTTTGGAAAGTTGGTGCATCATGAAGTTTAAATACAAGTAATAAAATTGCAAATAATACAATATCAAATATTGAACTTACTGGTCCCATAAATAACATAAATTTCTTTAAACTATCTACATTAAATTTTCTAGGTTTTTTTAAATATTCCTTGTCCACATTATCAAAAGGTAAAGTTAATTGTCCAAAATCATACAATAACCCTTCTACTAATAATTGAATTGGAGTTTCTGGTAAAAATGGTAAAATAACACTTGCTATAATTACAGATACTACTTCTCCAAAGTTAAAACTTGTTGAAAGTTTAATATATTTCATTAAATTTGCAAAAGTTTTTCTACCGCTCTGTTACTCCATCTAATAAAACATTTAGGTCTTTCTCTAGTAATATTATATCAGCAGATTCTTTTGCAATATCAACAGCTGTGTCTACTGAAATACCAACATCTGAATTCATTAACGATGGTGCATCATTTATTCCATCTCCCATATATCCAACAACATTGTTTGATTGATGCAATACTCTAATTATTCTTGCTTTTTGAATTGGAGAAAGTTTTACAAATATATTACATTTTTTTAATAGTCTTAGTAAACCTGAGTCTGAAAGTTTTTCTATTTCTTTACCTTCAACAATTACATTTGAATTAATTCCTACCTTTTTGCATATACATTTTGTAACTTCTAAATTATCTCCTGTTAAAACCATAACACGAATTCCTGATGCATTTAATTTTTCAATAGCAACTTTTGCACTTTCTTTTGGAGGATCTAAAAAGCCTATAAATCCTAAAAGTACCATATTTTTTTCGTCTTCTATACTAAAATTTTCTACATCAACAATATCATTTTTTTGGCAAACGGCAATTACTCTCATACCATCTTTATTTAGATTATTAGAAATTTGCTTTATATTATCTATAATTTGTTTAGTTATTGGTGATATTGTACCTTGATAATCTATCATTGTACATATATTTAGTATTTCTTCAACTGCTCCCTTAGTTATTAATTGTTTTTTAGTACCGTCTGTAACAATAACAGATAAACGTCTACGAGAAAAATCAAATGGAATTTCATCAACTAATTTATATTTATCTACATATTCTTGCATTCCATTTTGTAATGCTCTTGAAACTACCGCTTCATCTATATTTCCTCTTAAACCTGTTTGGAAATATGAATTCAAAAAAGCGTGTTTCAATACACGATAATCTTCTTCTCCATGTATATCTAAATATTTTTCTAAAACAATTTTATCTTCTGTAAGTGTTCCTGTTTTATCTGTGCATAAAATATTTATTGAGCCAAAACTTTGAATTGAATCTAGTTTTTTTACAATAGTTTTCTTTTTAGACATTCTAATTGCACCTTTTGAAAGGCTTGAGGATAAAATTACTGGTAATAATAGTGGCGTAATACATATTGCTATTGCAACTGCAAAAGTAAATGCAGTTACTATACTATGTTTTGAAACGTTTAATATAAATACTATTGGTATTAGAATAATCATAAAACGCATCAATAGTTTACTAATGCTTTCTATTCCCTTTTGAAAAGCAGATTTTGCTTTTGAATTTGTTAAGGTATGTGCTACTTTTCCAAAATAAGTGTCATCAGCAGTTTTTATAACAGCACATTTTGCTGTACCACT
Source organism: uncultured Clostridia bacterium (assembly GCA_947629625.1). Classification (GTDB taxonomy): domain Bacteria; phylum Bacillota; class Clostridia; order TANB77; family CAG-508; genus CANRES01. The sequence continues at coordinate 28,694 of CANRES010000001.1, forward strand.
AATTACATTTGTTCCCATAAAACAAATATTATCTAAGTCAGATATACTATCTAATTCAGATATTTCATAACCTGCTTCTACATTTTTCTTAACAGCATCAGATTCTCCTGTTAATGATGACTGACCTATGTATAAATCTTTTGCTTCTAAAACTCTAACATCAGCAGGTATTAAACTTCCTGCTGATAATATTATAATATCTCCTTTAACTACTTTATTAATAGGAATTTTTATTTCTTTTCCATCACGTATAACCGTTGTTGTTGTAGCAACTAATTCTTTTAATTTTTCTGCTGCTTTATTTGAATTATATTCTTCAAAAAATTCTAGTAATGTACTAGATATAACTAAAATTCCAATAACTATTATATTTGCATAACTTGGTATTTCTGCTAAAATTACATCTGTATATATTAAAATTATTGCAATTCCCATTAATATGCTATTAAATGGACTAAATAAACTTGATAAGAAATAGTTATACCATTTTTTTGGTTTTGCTTGTTTTACTTCATTTAGCCCATATTTTGCTATTCGATTATTAGCTTCATCTGTGCTTAAACCATTTTCTTGAATATTAAATGTTTTTATAAATTCTTCTTTTTTTAGAGTGCTCTCTTTTCCATATAAATTTACAATATTTACTTCTTCTTTACCATTAGCCATTAAAAATAATCATCTCCACTTTTCTTTTGTTTAATTATACCACTAATTTTTATAATTTAAGCATTTTTATAAAATTTTTATAATTTTTTTAAATTTTTAAAATTTATACTTTTTTTATACTCTTTTTATACTATTTCTATACAATTTCTATTTGTATTGCATCAATTGTTTGACTTAATATTCCTGCATATCCATTATCATTATCTTTTTCATTATAACCTGTAACCCAAGGTAACCAATTTTTATTTAAAATATGCACTCTATATTTTACTGTTCCTACATTTGATTTCATCATTAAACCATCTATTTCTTTACCTAAAATTCCTGCAAAGTCAGTTCTATCTGTAACTTCTGGTAACCATTTACCACCCTTTGTATGCACTTTATAAGTTATATTTCCATTAGATAAATTTGCATAAACACCTGTTACTGCTAAACCATATACTCCTGCATAATCTTCTAAATTTGTTACATTTGGTTGCCATCTTCCATTAGTATAAGTTTGATATACTACATTAATTTTATTATTTTCAGGTATTTCTGGTGTTTCAGGTGTAGGCTCTATTGGTTTATTTATTGAATAATATTCAAATAAACCTTCTGTAATTCCCTCTGCTATTTTTTTTGCATATTCTTCTGTTACAATTAATGGGGTATCATTTGCATTGTCCATAAAACCACATTCGATTAAACATGCCTTCATTTTTGTATCTCTAATAATTGCTAAATCACCAATTTTTACTCCTCTATTTTTCATTCCTGTTTTTTCTACTGCTTTATCATTAATTATTTTTGCGACTTTTCCTGTTTCTCCATTTAAACATGCCATATTACATACGTAAGTTTCTATTCCTGTTCCTCCGCCTGCGTTATGATGGATAGATAAAACATAGTCTACGTTTTCATTATTGGCTTTTTTTACTCTTGTGTTTAAATTAACATCTGTTTCTCCTGTTGTATCGTCTAATCTTATTGTTTCTATTCCTGCATTATTTAAAATTCCACATACTTTTGTTGCTATTCTATTATTTAATGTCCATTCTCTTGTTTCATTTGTATCAAATTGCTTTGAACACCTTTTTCCCGGTGTATTTAAACCATGACCTGCATCAACTGCAATTTTCATTTTTTATTCACTCCTTCTTTAATTGATATATTTATATTATATAATTTAGAATAAATAATAGTGAATATTGTATAATTAATTTTTAAATTTTTCTTATTCTTTATAAGGGTGAGGCAAAATACTGGAAAAACAAAGGAATGACGTATAAAGATGAAGAAACAAGAACATTTGATAGTAAAATGGGGTTAAATACTTATACACTCTATTTTACCAATAAGTTCGATCCCTTAACTGTAATGTAATGAGCAACCCCTAAGTTTAAAATATAACTTAGGGGTTTTTATTTATGCAATTTCGTCTTTTTTTCTTGGCTCTGATTTTTTCTTTTTTATTTTTTTATTTACTTCTTTATTTTCATTTATTACAAGTTTTGGTTTTTCTTTATTTAAAACCGTTTCTTTTGTAATTGTACATTTTTCTATTTTTGGATTTGAAGGTATTTCAAACATTATATCTCTCATTATTTCTTCTATTATAGAACGTAAACCTCTTGCACCAGTGTTTCTTTCTATTGCTTTATCTACTATTAGTTCTAATGCTTCTTGTTCAAATTCTAATTCTACGTTATCTAATTCAAATAATTTTTTATATTGCTTTACTAGTGCATTTCTAGGCTCTGTTACAATTCTAATTAAAGATTCTCTGTCTAATTCCTTCAAAGTTGTAACAATAGGTAATCTACCAACAAATTCTGGTATTAAACCAAATTTTAATAAATCTTGTGGCAATAGTTTTTCATAGATTTTATATTTATCTACTTCTTTTTTGCTTTCTATTTTTGCACCAAAACCTATTGATTTTTTTCCTACTCTTTCATTTATTATTTTGTCTATTCCTTCAAATGCTCCTCCACAAATAAATAATATGTTTGTAGTATTTATTTGTAAAAATTCTTGATGTGGATGTTTTCTTCCTCCTTGTGGTGGTACTGATGCTACTGTTCCTTCTATTATTTTTAATAAAGACTGTTGAACTCCTTCTCCGCTTACATCTCTTGTTATAGAAGGGTTTTCAGATTTTCTAGTTATTTTATCTATTTCATCTATATATATTATACCTTTTTCTGCAAGTTCAATTTTATAATCTGCTGCTTGTATAAGTTTTAATAAAATATTTTCAACATCCTCACCAACATAACCTGCTTCTGTTAAAGTTGTTGCATCTGCTATTGCAAAAGGTACTTTTAATATTTTTGCTAAAGTTTGTGCTAGTAATGTTTTTCCACATCCAGTTGGTCCTAAAAGTAATACATTACTTTTTTGAATTTCAACATCATCAATTTTTTCTTCACTGTTAATTCTTTTATAATGATTATATACTGCTACTGCAAGTGTCTTTTTTGCATCTTCTTGACCTATTACATAATCGTCTAAAATATTTTTTATTTCTTCTGGATTTGGTAAATAATTTTCGTCTTCTAATGTATATTGTATATCATCCTCTTCGTTGTATCCATCTTCAAGCATACTTTTACATACGTCTATACATTCATTACAAATATATACACCAGGTCCTGCAACTATTTTTTTAACTTCTTCTTGTGTTTTACCACAAAAAGAGCATTTTATATATCTTGTAGGTTCTTTTCTTTTTTGCATAATATCTCCTTCAAATTATTATTTTCTAACATCCATAATTCCATCTATTAAACCATATTCTAGTGCTTCTTGTGCAGTCATAAAGTTATCTCTTTCTGTGTCTTTTTCAATTTGTTCTAATGTTTTTCCTGTTCTTTCACTTAATATTCTATTTAATTTTTCTCTTGTTCTTACTAAATGTTCTGCATGAATTTTAATTTCTGTTGTTTGACCTGATAAACCACCAGATATTAATGGTTGATGTATCATTATTTCAGCATTTGGTGTTGCAAATCTTTTTCCTTTTTCTCCTGCTGCTAATAAAAATGCTCCCATACTTGCTGCCATTCCTATACATATTGTTGTTACAGGACATTTTATATAATTCATTGTATCAAATATTGCCATTCCATCTGTAATAGATCCTCCCGGACTATTAATATAAAAAGATATTTCTTTATCTGGATCTTCTGATTCTAGAAATAACATTTGTGCTACAACTAAACTTGCTGTTGTTTGATTTACATCTTCACTTAAAAATATTATTCTATCTTTTAAAAGTCTAGAAAATATATCATAAGATCTTTCTCCTTTATTTGTTTGTTCAACTACGTATGGTACTAAACTATTTTTTTCCATCATAATTTTCCTCCTTATTTTTTAAAAGGGCGAAATGTTATATTATTTTCGCCCATTCTTAATTTATTTTATTTTTGCATTATTTATTATGAAATCTATTACTTTTTCATTTTTTATTGAGTCTTTTATGTAATTCATAAAGTTTTCGTTTTGTTTTAATTCTTCTTCTTTTTTGCCATATAATTCTGACATTTCTTTTAATTTTAAGTTAATTGTTTCTTCGTCTGCTTCTATTTTTTCTGCTTTTATTATTGCTTCTAAAACTAATTTTGTTTTAACTGATGTTTTGGCTTGTTCTTCATTTTCTTTTTTGAAGTCTTCCATAGTTTTTCCTATTAGTTTTAGGTATTGATCAAATTTCATTCCTTGGTATTGTAATCTTGCATCCATTTCTTTTACCATTTGTTCTAATTCGTCTTCTATCATTCCAGATGGTATTTCAACTTCTACATTATCACATACTGCTTTTATTGCATTATCTTCTGTTTCATATTTTGCTTTTCTTTCATTTTCTTCTTCTAATTTTTCTTTTATACTTGCCTTCAATTCATCTAATGTATCAAATTCACTTGTGTCTTTTGCAAATTCATCATCTATTTTTGGCATTTCTTTTTTCTTTATTTCATGTAATTTTATTTTAAATACTGCATCTTTTCCTTTTAATTCTTCTGAAAAATATTCTTCTGGGAATTTTACATTTATTTCTTTTTCTTCGTCTATTTTCATACCTATAATTTGTTCTTCAAATCCCGGTATAAATGTGTTACTTCCTATAACTAATTCGTGGTTTTCTCCTTTTCCACCTTCAAATGCAACTCCATCAACAAATCCTTCAAAGTCTATTATTGTTGTATCTCCATTTTCTACTGGTCTATCTTCTACATTTACTAATCTTGCATTTTTTTCTGCTAGATGTCCTAATTCATGTTCTATATCTTTATCAGATACATTATACTCAACCTTTTTTAATTCTATACCTTTATATTTTCCTAATTTTACTTCTGGTTTTGTTTGAACTACTGCTGTAAAGATTAAGTCTTTTCCTTTTTCTATTTGTTTTACATCTAAATCTGGCTTTCCAACTGCTTCTATGTTGTTATCTTTTAATGCTTTTTCAAATTCTTCTGGTACTACTTCATTAAATGCATCTTCATAAAATATTTCTACTCCATATTGTTTTTCTACCATTGACATTGGTGCTTTTCCTTTTCTAAATCCCGGTATATTAAAATATTTTGCAGTTCTTGTATATACTTTTTTTATTGCTTCTTCAAATTTTGAAGCCTCTATTGTAATTTCTAATTTTTGTTCATTTGCTTTTTCTGTTTTTTCAATTTTTACACTCATTTATTTCAATCCTTTCTTGTTTTTAAAAGTAAGCCTATATATTATATCACGTTATATGAAATTTTCAAGTATTTTTAGAAAAATTTTCTACTAGATTACAAAATTTGTATACTAACTATGCAGATGTTTTCTTGTCATTTCTAATAAATTTAATTTTGAAAAACCTACTATCTGAGTTTTAGCCCTATCATTTTTTAAATTTTCTTGCAATATTTTAATAATTTCCTCTTTTTTACTTTCGTCATGCATATCTATATAATCTATAATAATAATTCCACCTATATCTCTTAATCTTATTTGTTTTGCAATTTCTATGCTTGCATCTTTATTAACTCTAAATACAGTATTTTCTAAATTTTCACTACCTACAAATTTTCCTGAATTAACATCAATAGCAGTTAACGCCTCTGTTTTATCTATTGTTATAAAGCCTCCACACTTTAACCAAATTTTTCTTTTTTTGGTTTCTTCTAGTGTTTTATTAATATCATACATATTAAGTAAATTTTCTTCTTTAAGTTCTAATTTTGTATCTATGTTGTTCATATTATTTAAAACTTCTTTTATTTCATTATATATTTCCTTAGAGTTTACTATAATTCTGCTAACATCTTTGTCTATCATATCTATAATCATTTTTTTACTAATATCTAAACTTTTATATATCAGTTTAGGTTTAGTTATTTTTTTATTATAGTTTTCTTTAATATTTTCCCACTTATTTACTAAACTTTCTATATCCTTTTTAATATCTTCTTCACCTTTATTTAAAGCAGATGTACGAATTATTGCACCTGTATTTTTAGGTAAATATTTTTTTACTATGTTAATTAATCTAGTTTTTTCATTATTATCTTCTATTTTTTGAGATACAGTTATAAATTCTTCTTTTGGCATGAATACACAAAATCTTCCCGGTAATTGAATATTTGTAACTACTCTTGCACCTTTTGAATCAATTGCATCTTTTTTTACTTGTACAATAATGCTATTTCCTATTTTTAATTTTTTTACATCTTCTTTTGAATAATTTTTACCTAAAATTTCTTCTAAATGTATAAAAGCATTTTTATTTTCTCCAATATCAACAAATGCAGCCTCCATCCCAACTAAAATATCTTTAATTATTGCTACATAAATATTTCCTTCTATGTATTTTTTTTCATTATCATATTGATATTTTTCAACTAATATTCCATTGGTTAATAATAAAACGCTTTTTATATTTTCTTCTTTGTTAATTATAATTTCATTCATATATTTTTTAGAATACCTTCCTTGTATTATATTTTAATTAAATTTATTCATGGCATTATCTATTCCATTTTTTATTATTTCTTCAACTGCTTTTGAAGCATTTATAATTCCACTTTCTAGTATTTCATAATCTTTTTTTTGAACTTTTTCTAATACATAATCTGCTAAATCTATCTGTTTTTTTGGTGCTCCAATTCCTATTCGAATTCTTGTAAAATCTTGGGAATGTAATTCTGAAATTACAGATTTCATTCCATTATGTGTTCCTGCTCCACCTTTTTTTCTTAATTTTATTATTCCTTCTTTTATGTCTAAATCGTCATATATTACTATTACTTTATCTAATTCGATTTTATAAAAATCCACTGCTTGTCTTATTGCTTTTCCACTTAAATTCATATAAGTTTGAGGTTTTAGTAGTATAACTTTTTCGTTATTTATTGTTCCTAAGCCATACAATGCATCAAATTTTGATTTATTTACTTCTATGTTATTTTTTTTTGCTATTTTATTTATTGTAGAAAATCCCATATTATGCCTAGTATATGAATATTCTGGTTCTGGATTTCCTAAGCCTACTATTAAATACATATTGCCTCCTATTTATCTAAAATTTTTTCATTCATTTCTTTCACTATTTCTTCATTATTAATAAAGCCTAAAATTAGCCAAAATAGCGGTGCTATGCCTATTGTACTTATATTGAAAAATGCTTGTATTAAATACGATGCTATTGATAGTAAAAGTACAAATATTGCATTATTTTTAAATGATAGTTTTAAATTTTTTATTATTATAATTCCTAAAAATGCTAAATAAACTAATAATGCAGGTATTCCCAAAGTTGCTGCTAATTGAAGATATTCGTTATGTGCTTTATCTATTGATACACCTGAACTTAAATAAAAATCTAATAATTCATTGCGTTTTATTTCTTCATCTTCAAATAGACCATATTTTAGATTATCAGGTCCTACTCCTAAAATTGGATGCCTTAGTGTTAATTTAAACACCATTTTCCAAATTGCAATTCTTCCTGAACCATTTTTATTTGTTATTCCAGTTGTTGTAATTTGCTTTATTTCATTAACCATTTTTGTACTTTGTTGTTTTGTATTTTCTTTTCCAGTATAATTGATTATAGTAAATGCCATAGAAAAGGTAATTGCTACTATTAAAAATCTAATAAAATATTCTTTTTTTCTTTTATATAATAAGAAAATTATTAATATACATAAACATATTATAGATGCTACCCATGAACTTCTTGCCAAACAAACTAATAATGCCATAAATAATAAAATTGATAGTAAAAGGTTTGTTTTTTTACCATTAATTATGTACATTGATGTTAATATTGGTAAAAAAATACTTACAAAACTACCTAAAAAATTACTATTTCCAAATGTTCCTGCTGAACCTGATGCTCTATATTTTGCAAATAATGGTGGGTAATATATTGTTGTTATATAATACTGACATATTGATAAAATACATATTAGCATTACAACTACATACATTATTTTGCAATAATTTTTGAAGTATTCTTTTTTAAAAAATTTCTTCGCACATAAGAAAATTAATATATATGTATATAGACTAAGCATCCCTTCATATCTTGTTGGTGTTCCAATAATTGATATTTTTATTTGTGAAGAAAAACAAGTACTTATAAATATTAGTATTGCAAATACAATCAATAAAATATCTAATTTATCAAAATACAGTTTTTTATAATTCATTAATGTTAATATTAATAATACTGCTCCACAAAATATTAATACTGCTATTTTTGGAATATATGAATCATTATTAATAGTTTTTGGCAGAATTGCTATTGGTGTTAATATGGATAGTATTATTATTATGATACTTAATAATTTATCTTTCATTTGTTACATCCTTTCAACGTAAGATTTCTTAAATATTATAATATATAAATCTTTTTATTTCAATTAAATTTATACTTTTTTATTTTTTTCGTCAAAATATTTGCAATATTTTGTAATAAATGGTATAATTTTGTTAGATAAAGAGAAAAATTGTCTAATATTTTTATGAAAGGGGTATTTAATATGGATGCAAAAGTAACAAGTATTATAGCATATTTCTTTGGAATTATTGGATTAATAATTGCATACTTTGGAGGAGATAAAGAAGGAGCAAAATTCCACATTAATCAAGCATTAGTTATATTTTTATTCTCATTATTAAGTATGGTTCCATTTATTGGATGGATTTGGGGAATATTTATGATAGTATGTTGGGTAATGGGATTAATTGCTGCTTGCAAACAAGAAGAAACAAGAGTTCCATTAATAGGAAATATTCAAATTTTAAAATAATTACATATTAAAAGCGACTTAATTAAAAGTCGCTTTATTTTTTTATAAATCTATTTGCATTTTCTTCTAAAATTTTATTTGTATCTTCAATAGTAAAATTATTATTTAACAATAGTTCCCTTAATTTTATTCCTACGTTATTTGAAAAATATAAATTTGCATTTTCAATTTTTTTATTATAATAAATTTCATCATCTGTTGATACTGCAATATTTTCTATACCGCCTAATAGATTTTTTATATGATTTATATGCTCTAAAAAATTTTTTTCATAACTTTTTAAATTGCTACAAATAAAGTTTTTATATTCTACTATTCCAATAATTCCATTCATTTCTTTTATACTTAAAATTTGTTTATCTGTTAAGTTTCTTTTTACATCACATATATATTTTGTATTTGAGTGTGATGCAAATATTTTTGGGTTATATCCTTTTTTTCTTAACTCCTTTGCTTTATCTATTATATCAAAAAATGTCTTTTTATTCGCATGAGATAAATCTATTAATATATTTTTTTTAACTAATTTTTCAATTAATTTTTCTCCTAAGTCTGTTAAACCTATACTATCTTCTGCTCTTGTTCCTCCTCCAAATTTATTTTGATTATTCCATACTATATTTACAGAACGAACTCCTAAATCGTATAAAATATCCATATCATTAATGTTTTCTAAATAGTCTAAACCTTCTATTCCATATATGTATTTTACTTTATTTGAAATTATATTATTGTTTTTTAAAATATAATCTGCTTGTTTTAACATTTCTATTACATTTATTTCTTTTTCTTCTATATCTAATTCTTCCTTCATTTCTTGTTTACTCATGAAAAATAAATTAAATATGGCTCCATTAATGTTTTTTTCATTATATATTGAATTGCATGTTTTTTTTATTTTTTCTATATTGTTTCTATTTATGTATATGTATGTTAATAAATCACAATGTAAATCAAACATTTTTACCTCCTTTTTTAATCTTTATATTACTCATATTTTGTAGTAATAAATATAATTTTCTCGTTCCTTGTTGGTCGCTTCCGCTCCCATGCTACGCGTCACTTCGTAAATGATATTTATTACTACAAAATTTTTGAATATTATTATATAATAACTTTTTAAAAAAATTTGTGTAAAAGTATTGAATTTTTTGTTAATCTATGGTAAACTAATTATTAGTCAGTTTATTAACAATATTAGGAGGTGCATTTAAATGGCAAAATGTGATATTTGTGAAAAATCAATAAATTATGGAAATAAACTTAGTATAACTCGTTCACACATCAGTAAAAGAACATCTAGAACATGGAAACCAAATTTAAGAAGCGTTAAAGCAATAGTAAATGGTGAAACAAAAAGAATTCATGTATGTGCAAAATGTTTACGTTCAGGAAAAGTACAAAGAGCTCAATAATTATATATAGATTTAGCCTCTATTTAAAGAGGCTATTTTCTTTATTGTATATTTCCTATACAACTTTATTAATATCTATGTATTAATCTTTAATACCAAATATTAATTTTACAAATCCTCTTAAAAATTTGGGAACTTTTTTCACAACTACTTGCATAATATTTCCTCCTTTTTATAATTTAACATGCTAGCCACATTAAACCTACTAAAACCACAATGACACCAATTACGAATAACCAACCAGCGACTGGAAGTAATAATACTAGCAATATTCCTATACCTAAGCCAATTAAACATACTCCAAGTGTTTTCTTTAATACCTTCAACATAATATATTACCTCCTTTGATTTAATATATTATATTAAATTATGTAAAAAAGGTTACAGGAATTTTGATAAAATATTTTTTGAAATACTATAAATAACTAATTATGGAGGTTTTTATGAAAAAAAATGATGTAATAGAAATGATTAATATATTAAAAGAAACTTATCCTGATGCAACTTGTAGCTTAGATTTTACTACTCCTTTTGAATTAGTTGTTGCGGTAATGCTTTCTGCTCAATGCACAGATGAAAGAGTAAATAAAGTTACACCTACATTGTTTAAAAAATATAATAAACCAGAAGATTTTATAAATCTTGAAACAGAAGAAATTGAAAAATATATTCATTCTTGTGGTTTTTTTAGAAATAAAGCAAAAAATATTAAACTTTGTGCACAAGAAATTGTAGATAAATATAATGGTATTGTACCTCAAACTATGGAAGAACTTCAAGCTTTACCTGGTGTTGGTAGAAAAAGTGCTAATGTTATTTCATTAGAAGTTTTTGGAATTGCAAATGGAATTGCAGTTGATACTCATGCTAAAAGAATTTCTAACAGACTCGGTCTATCTAATGAAAAAATTCCTGATAAAATTGAACAAGATTTATTAAAAGTTTTTCCAAAAGAATATTTAAAGGATATTAATCATTTATTTGTTTGGCATGGTAGAAATACTTGTACAGCAAGAAATCCTAAGTGTAATGAGTGTACTATAAAAAATTACTGCAAAAATTATACCAAATAATTTTTTTGGTATATTTTTTTTGCTTTTACAGATACTATTTTAGAAGGTGATTGTTTTGACAAATATTAATTGTTCTGCTAATTGTATTTATCAAATAGACGGAAAATGTTCTTTTGAGAATGTTTCTTCTAAAATTTTAACTCCAAATTCTAATTGTGCGTATTTTGTAAAAAGTAAATAATAATTATAGTAAACAAGTTTCATTTTTTTTTAATATATTATATAATATTAATATATTAAAAATATTGAGGTGTTGTTTATGAATAAAGAATACAAATTAGCTATTGTTGGTGCTACTGGTCTTGTTGGAAGAACAGTTTTAAAAGTATTAGAAGAAGAAAATCTTCCAATTAGTACATATAAATTATTTGCATCTTCAAAATCTGCTGGTACTACCTTGAAATTTATGGGAAAAGATTATATTGTAAATGAGTTAACTGAAAATTCTTTTGACGAACATTTTGATTTTGCAATATTTTCTGCTGGTGGAGATACTTCAAAAAAATTTTCTCCTATTGCAGCATCTAAAGGATGTATTGTAATTGATAATAGTAGTGCTTTTAGAATGGATCCTAATGTACCGTTAGTTGTTCCTGAGGTTAATCCAGAAAAAATTAAAGAAAATAAAGGAATTATATCAAATCCAAATTGTTCAACAATTCAAGCAGTTATTGCTTTAAAACCATTAGACGATAAATTTAAAATTAAGAGAATAGTATATTCTACATACCAAGCAGTTTCTGGTGCTGGTCAAAAAGGTTTAGATGATTTAAAAAATGGTTTATTAGGTATTTCTCCTAAAAAGTTTCCTCACCAAATAGTTAATAATTGCTTACCACATATTGATGTATTTTTAGATAATGGTTATACAAAAGAAGAAGAAAAAATGATTAATGAAACTAGAAAAATATTAGGCAAACCTGATTTAAAAGTTACTGCAACTACTGTTAGAGTTCCTGTTGAAAATTCTCATAGTGAATCTATTAATATTGAGTTTGAAAATAGTTTTGAATTAGACGAAGTAGTTAAAACATTAAAAGATTTCCATGGCATTATTGTTCAAGATGATGTTATGAATAATATTTATCCATTAGCAACTAATGCTACTGGTCATAATGAAGTTTTTGTTGGCAGAATAAGACGTGATTTTAGTGTTGAAAATGGTATTAATATTTGGGTTGTAGCTGATAATATTAGAAAGGGTGCTGCTTCTAATGCAGTTCAAATTTTAGAAAAATTACTTTAAATTATATAAGAAAAAAAGTTTCAATTTTTACTTTTTTAGCAAAATTGAAACTTTTTTTAATACCAATATGCTAATTTTAATATTGAATTTACTAATTTTGTTTGTTCTTCTAAATCTTCTTTTTTGGCTATGTTATATTTTTTTTCTTTGATGTTTCTTGCATCTAAAGTCCATAAAAATGCTTTTAATTTTGGATACCTTTTTAAATTTTCCTTCATATATGATAATAAATCACATAACTTTTTATATATTTCACTTTGTTTTTTTTCTTCTTCTTCATATTTTTTTATATCTAAAATTAATGATAATGGCTCTGAATTTTTTATTCTATAACTATCATTATCTATTGAATTTAAGAAATTTTTATAACTTTCACAAAAAATTCTATACATTATATTTCTCCTTAAAAATTTTTAATTTTTTAATGAATTCATTCCTTTTACTTTCAAATAAATCTTCTCTATTTAAGATTTCTTCTATAATATTATTTAATATTTCTTTATTACAGTTTGGAATAATTTCATTTAAATCTTCAAAATCTTTTTCTGCTAATCTAATTACTTTACTTATTGCAATATCTTCTTTTGATAAAACATAAACATTTATATATTTAAACTCATTTAATTTTATGGCTCTTTCTTTGTAATTAGGAGATAATAATGTACTTTCATATTCTAACATATCATAATCTCTAAGTAATGAAAAAACTTTACCATATTTTGCAGGATACCCTAAGTCTACAAAATCTATATCTAATGTTGCTCTTGTAGTGTATTCTCCTAGAATACATGCTCCACCACCTAATAAATATATATCGAACGGCTCCATTTTAAATAATTTTGTTACTTCTTCCATTTCATGAAGAACTTCTAATAAATTTTCTTTTATCATAAATTTTATTCCTTATAATTATTTGTATTATTATATAAGAAATTTTAATAAAAATAAATACTTTGTTAAAATTTTTATAAATTTAAAACTAAAAAACAAGTAACTATTATTATTTAATTTGATTTCCTTAATTTTTCTACAATTTCTACTAATGATTCTACTAGATAATCTACATCTTCTTTTGTATTATCTATACCAAAAGTTACTCTTAATGAACTTCCTGCTAATTCTTCGTCTAAACCTATTGCAACCAATACATGTGATGGACTTGATGAGCCACTTGTACAAGCAGAGCCTGCTGATGCACAAATTCCTTTTGCATCTAAATATAGCAATAATTCTTGTGCATCAACTCCTTTAAATGATACATTTGCATTTCCCGGTAATCGATTTTCTTTATCTCCATTAATTTTTACATCTTTTATTTTATTTTCAATTTGTGAAAAATAGTAATCTCTTAAAGTTATTAATTTATTGTTGTATTCGTCAAAGTTTTTATAAATTAAATCTATTGCTTTTCCTAAACCAACTATTCCCGGTACATTTTCTGTTCCTGACCTTTTATTTTTTTCTTGATGTCCTCCATCTTGAATTCTTTCAAATTCTATTCCTTCTCTTACATATATAGCGCCTACACCTTTTGGTCCATAAAATTTATGTGCAGACATAGATAATAAGTCTATATTCATTTCTTTTACATCTATTTTTACATTTCCTACTGCTTGAACTGCATCTGTATGAAAATATACATTATGATTTTTTGCAATTATTCCTATTTCTTTTATAGGTTGTATTGTTCCAATTTCATTATTTGCAAACATTACACTAATTAATATTGTTTCTTTTGTAATAGATTGTTCTAATTCTTTTAAGTTTATGAAACCTTTTTCATTAACATTTAAATAAGTAACTTTGTATCCTTGTCTTTCTAATGTTTTACAGGTATTTAATATGGCTGGGTGTTCTATTTTTGTAGTTATAATATGATTTCCTTTTTCTTTATTTGCATAAACTGTGCCTTTTATAGCAAGGTTATCACTTTCACTTCCACATCCTGTGAAATAAATTTCTTTTGTATTTGCATTTATTGCTTTTGCTACTCTTTGTCTTGCTTCTTCTATGGCTTTTTTATTATGCCTTCCTAGACTATATATTGAGGATGCATTTCCATAGTTTAAACTAAAATATGGTAACATTTCTTTTAATACATCTTCTCTTACTGCCGTTGTAGCAGCATGGTCAAAATATCTTATTTTTTGCATATTATCTCACCTTCATAACTTTTTATTATATTATATGTATTTACCAAAAATTTATAATTAACATTTTTTTATTTTAATGTATAAATTTATACTGGCAGTAAACATTAACTAGGGTGTTTCTTCTATCTTATTTAGAGAAATGCTATATTTAATCATATAGTAAATATTTTATTTTAAAGAGAGGTTGATGTAATATGGCATTAGATTATAAAATTATGGGTGAAAGATTAAAAAATGCAAGATTAGCAAAAGGTATGACACAAGACCAACTTGCAGAGAAAATTAATGTTTCTGTTGCTTTTTTAAGTAGAATTGAAAGTGGTAAAACTCGTATTAATTTAGTTAGATTAAATGAAATTTGCGATATAACGGGTGTTTCAGAAGCATATATTTTAGGTGGTACATCTAAAAATTCTTCTAATTATTTAACTGATGAGTTTAATTCTTTACTAAAAAATTGTCCACCAGAAAAAAGGAAACAAATTTATGAAATTGCTAAAATAATTATAAATGAATAAAATAAAAAAATATTAGACTATTATTTTAATTTATACACTTAAACCTATTTTTTGTAGTATTTTTTTCAAAATAATTCTGACATGCTAACGGGTATTCCCCGCCTCAAAGGGCTGTCAGACATTATTTTTCAAAAAATATACAAAAAGGTTTAAGAAATTAATTTATCTTAATAGTCTAATATTTTTTATTTAAATTAATTTATAAAAATTTCCTTTACCTATTTGCAAAATGCTATCTCCTGTAAGTTCTGTAATTAATTTAAAATCTGTAACTTTTTCTCCGTTATATTTTACTGCACCTTGTGCAAATAATCTTTTTATTTCTCCCTTAGATTGATATTTTCCTGTGGCTAAAATTGCATCTAATACTGCATTTCCAATATCATTATCTTTATTTATTGTTAAAACAGGTATATCTTCTGGTGCTTTTTGTTCTGTATATGCTGTTATAAAATGCTCTTTTGCATTTTCTGCTTCTTGTTTTGTATGGTACAATTCAGTAATTGTATATGCTAATTCCATTTTTATATTTCTTGGGTTTTCTCCCGCTTCTAATCTTTCTTTTATTTTTTCTATGTCACTTGGATGAACGTCTGTGCATAATTCAAAATATCTAATAATTAAATTATCTGGTACTTTCATTACTTTTTCAAACATTGTATTTGCATCTTCATTAACACCAATGTAGTTTCCTAAACTTTTACTCATTTTATTTACACCATCTAATCCTTCAATTATAGGCATAAATAAAGTTATTTGAGGTTCTTGTCCAAAATCTTTTTGAATATTTCTTCCCATTAAAATATTAAATGTCTGGTCTGTACCTCCTATTTCTAAATCTGCTTTTACTGCAACAGAATCATACGCTTGCATTAAAGGATAAAAGAATTCATGTACTGCTATTGGTTGATTATTTTCATATCTATTTTTAAAATCGTCTCTTTCTAGCATTCTTGCAACTGTGCATTTACAAGATAAATCTATTACATCTCTAAATGTCATTTTTCCTAACCATTCACTATTAAATTTTACAGTTGTTTTTTTAGGGTCTAAAACTTTAAATATTTGTTCCATATATGTTTTAGCATTTTCTTCAACTTGTTCTTTTGTTAATTGTTTTCTAGTTTTAGATTTACCTGTTGGATCTCCTATCATTCCTGTAAAATCTCCAATAATTATTATTGCTTCATGTCCTAAATCTTGTAATTGTTTTATTTTTCTTAAAACAACTGCATGTCCTATATGTATATCTGGAGCTGATGGGTCTAAACCTAATTTTATTCTAAGGGGTCTATTTTCTTTTTCAACTGATTTTAATTTTTCTATTATTTCTTCTTTTTCTGTATGTGCCGCTGTTCCTTTTAACATTATTTTTAATGTATTTTCTATATCCATTATATTCCTCCTAAAAATTTACTTTACTTATTTTTTCTATTTTATTATTTTGTATTAATTTATTTGCAACGTTTATAAAGTTACATTCTGTATCTGTTAAATATAAATTATATTTTGGCTCTTTATTAACATTTTCTATATTGTTTTTAGTTAAATATTTTTTTAAATACTTTGCTAATTTTTCACCTGTATTAACAATATCAACATTTTCACCTAATTCTTCTTTTATTAAATCTTTAAACAAAGGGTAATGTGTGCAACCTAATATAAGTGTATCTATATTATTAAAATCTTTCATATATTCTTTAATTGTATAATATGCCACATCATTATTAACCCAACCTTCTTCTGCCATTGGTGCTAATAAAGAACATGCTTTATTATATACATTTACATTTTTCATACTTTTTTTAATATTATTTTCCCAAGAATTACTTTTTATTGTCCCCTGTGTTGCAATTATTCCAACATTTTTTACATCTTTTTTTTTTAAATATTCAATAGTTGGCTCAATTATACCTATTATTGGAATATTATAAATTTTACGTAGTTCTTCTAAACTTTGGCTTGTAGCAGTACCACAAGCAATTATTATTAGTTTAACATTTTTTGATATTAAAAAATCTACACATTTTTTAGATAATTCTATAATTGCTTCTTTTGATTTAGAGCCATAAGGAAAGTTTTTTGTATCTCCTAAATATATAATGTCTTCATTTGGTAAACATTTTATAACCTCAGAAAATACAGTTAAACCTCCTACTCCTGAATCAAACATTCCAATTGGTTGTTTATTCAAACTAACTCCTCCAATTTTTTTAATTATTTAGAGTTTAATATATTAGAACTCTAAACCAAACTACTATAAAAAATAGGCTTTATAAAGTTTATTTTCTTAATTCTGCATTAAATTTTTTCTCTAAATTCTCTATTATTTTATTCATAATATTATTAATTTCTTCATCTGTTAAAGTTCTATCTTGTGCCCCAAACAATAAAGAAAATGCTATACTCTTTTTATTAAAATCTATTCCTTTACCATTATATACATCAAATACTTCTGTTGATAATAGTAATGAACCTGCTGCTTTTTTTATTGCCATAGCTATTTCTTGTGAAGAAATATTTTTATCTATTACCATTGCAATATCTTTACTTATTGTTGGATATTTTGATATTTCTTTATATTTCATTTTGCTAACTTTTTTATCTAATAATTTATCTAAATTAATTTCAAATACATATACATCTTCTTTTGAAATGCTAGGATGTAATTTCCCTATAATACCTACAATATCATTATTAACAGATATTTCTGCAGTTTGATATGGGTGAAATTCTTTTGGTAATGTATTTTTTACTACAAAACTATATCTATTTTCATAACCTAAATAGTTTAAAATTTCTTCTGCAATGCCTTTTATTATATAGAAATCTACCTTCTTTTTATTATCAATTCCTAAATAATAATTTCCTGTCATTAGACAACATAGTTTTAAGTTTTCTCCATATTCTCCATTTTTCTTGAAGAAGCCTTTTCCTATTTCAAATATTGAAATATCTTTTTGGTTATGTGATTTATTGTATTCATATATTTTCATTAATGAAGGTATTATGCTATATCTTAATGTATTTCTATCTTCTGTAATTGGGTCTAATAATCTTAATTCTTCAAATTCGTCTGTTGTATATTTTTTTACTTCTTTATCATTTATTAATATGTAAGATAAAGTTTCGTTTAGACCTAATGTTACCATTTTGTTTCTTATTTCTCTTGTAGTTTTATCAAAACTTCCTTGTTTCATATCTACTACTGGAAGTTTTCCTTCTATATTATCTAAACCATATATACGGCCTACTTCTTCTATTAAGTCTTCTTTTATTGATATATCTATTCTTCTTCTAGGTACTTTAACAGAAATTGTTTCTCCTTTTAATGTATATGTAAATCCTAATTTTCTAAATACATTTAGTATTTCTTCATTAGGTACATTAAAGCCTAATACTGAATTTATTTGATTATATGTTATATCTATTATTTTATCTTCTTTTTCTGTTTTATCATATACTGCCATTCCTGTAACTACTTTTGCATCTGCATATTTTTCTAGTAAGTTACATGCTCTATCTATTGCCATATATGTTCTATTTGAGTCTAGTCCCTTTTCAAATCTGTTACTTGCTTCACTTCTTAGAATTTTTTTAGATGTTAGTCTTACTTTTATAGAATCAAATATTGCTGATTCTATTAAAATATTTTTTGTATCATTTTCTACTTCTGTATCTAGTCCTCCCATTACTCCGGCAAGACCTATTGCTTCTTTTTCGTTTGCTATTACTATATCATTTTTATCTAATGTTCTTTCTATTCCATCTAATGTTGTAAGTTTTTCATTTTCTTCTGCCATTCTTACTATTATTTTGTTTTCTAATTTATCTGCATCGTAAAAATGTAATGGTTGACCTGTTTCTAACATTACATAGTTACTTATATCTACTACATTGTTTATTGGTCTTATTCCTGATGCCATTAGTCTATTTTTAATAAATTTTGGACTTTCTTTTATTGTAACATTTAATACTTTTTTTGCTAAGAATGCTTTACAGTTTTCTGTTTTTATTTCTATTTTAAAATTATTATTTATATCTTCTCCACTTTCAGAGTATGTAGTATCTATTGGTTTTGGTGTTTTATCATAAATTGCTCCTATTTCATAAGCCATTCCTAAGATACTTAATAAATCTCCTCTATTTGCTGTTAGTTCAAAGTCTATAACACTATCATCAAAGCCTAGATATTTTATTGGATCTTCTCCTACTACCGCATCTTCTCCTAATTCACAAATTCCATTTTTATCTGCATCTGTTAAGAATTTATGCTCTATTCCTAATTCTTGTATTGAACAAAGCATTCCATTAGATTCAACTCCACGTATCATTCCTTTTTTTATTTTTACATCTCCTGGCAATGTTGCTCCTGCTTTTGCTACTATAACTTTTAAACCTTTTCTAACATTTGGTGCACCACATACTATATTTAAGATTTCATCACCTATATCTACTGTGCATACATGTAAATGGTCTGAATCTGGGTGCATTTCACATGTTTTTACTTCTCCTATTACTAATTCTGTTGCATTTATAAATTTTTCTGCTGAATCATATTCATTTCCTACTCTTGTCATATCTTCTGCTAATGTTTTTACATCTGTGTCTATATCTATATAATCTTTTACAAAGTTTAAACTTAATTTCATTATGCTTCATCCTTTCTATCAAATTGACTTAAAAATCTTATATCGTTTGTGTATAATAATCTCATATCTGGTATTGCATATTTAAACATTGCTAATCTGTCTAATCCTGTTCCAAATGCAAATCCTGAATATTTTTCTGGATCATATCCATTTAATTTTAATACATTTGGGTGTACTATTCCTGCTCCTAATACTTCTATCCAACCTGTTTTTTTACATAGAGGGCAACCTTTTCCTCCACATTTAAAGCATGTTACATCTACTTCATAAGATGGCTCTGTAAATGGGAAGTAACTAGGTCTAAAACGTAGTTGTAAGTTTTCTCCTAATAATTTTTTTACTAATACTTCTAACGTTCCTTTTAAGTCTGCTAATGATACATTTTTTTCTTTTCTATCTATTACTAATCCTTCTACTTGGTTAAATTGATGTGAGTGTGTTGCGTCATCTTCTCTTCTATATGTTTTTCCTGTACATATCATTCTTATTGGAGTTTTTTCTTCGTTTGCTAACATTACTCTTGCTTGAACTGCTGATGTTTGCGTTCTTAATAGTAATGTATCTGTAATATAGAAACTGTCTTGCATATCTCTTGCAGGGTGTCCGTAAGGTAAATTTAATCTTTCAAAACAGAATTCGTCTGTTTCTAGTTCTGGTCCAGAAACTACATCATATCCCATTGATACAAATAGGTCTTCTATTTCTTCTATTACTCTATTTAGTGGGTGTTTACTTCCTCTTTTTATTTTTGTGCTTGGTAATGTAATGTCTATTTTTTCTTTTTCTAATTTTTGCTCTAATTCTTTTTCTTTTAAATTTTCTTCTGCAAATTTTATTGCTTCTTCTATTTCATTTCTTACTTCATTTACTAAACTACCAAATTTTGGTCTTTCTTCTGCACTTATTGTTCCCATGCTTCTTAGTATTTCTGTAAGTTCTCCTTTTTTTCCTAAGAATTTTACTTTTAATTCATTTAAACCTTGTAAATCTATTACTGAACCTATTTTTTCTTTTGCATTTTTTCTTATTTCTGCTAATTTTTCTTGCATTTTTTATTTTCCTTTCTCTTAAAAAGTTATTTTTTTAATTACATCTTCAATTTTTAATGTTTCTTGTTCTCCTGTTTTCATATTTTTTAATGTAACTGTATTTGTTTTTATTTCATCTTCTCCTATTATTACTACATAAGGAATTTGTAATTTATCTGCATATTTGAATTTTGCTTTTATCTTTTTATCTTCAAAATATATTTGTGTATTTATGTTTGCTTTTCTTAATTCTGTTGCAGTTTTTAGAGTTACTCCATTGTCATTTTCACACATTGATATTACTAAAACTTTTGAAATTGATTTTTCTTCACTTGTTATTAGTTTTAAGTTATTTAATTGGTCAAATAATCGTGTTAAGCCTATTGATATTCCAACTCCTGGAAGTTTTTTGTCTGTATAATTTTCTGCTAAGTTTTCATATCTTCCACCTGAACATACGCTTCCTAATTCTTCATAATCATCAAAGAATGTTTCATAAACTGTTCCTGTGTAATAGTCTAATCCTCTTGCTATTGAGTAATCTATTTTGAAGTTATTTTCTGGTATTCCAAAGTATCTTATATTTTTTATAACTTCTTTTAATTCTGTTACACCTAAATTAAATAGTTCGTTCTTTATTTCTAGTTTTTCTAATGCTTTTAGTTTTTCGTCTGTTGTGCCTTCTATTAATATAAATTGCATTATCTTTTCAATTGATTTTTCTTCTATTCCTAATTTTCTAAATTCTTCTTTTACTGCTTCATTACCTATTTTTGCAATTTTATCTATTATTCTCATTACTTCTACTGATTTTTCTTTTAGGTTAAGTTCTTCAAAAATTCCGTTTAAAATTTTTCTATTGTTTATTCTTATTTTAAATCTTTCAAATCCTAATTCTTTAAATGTTGTATATATTATGCTTGGTAATTCGGCATCATTAATTATTCCTAATTCTCCATCTCCAATAATATCTATATCGCATTGATAAAATTCTCTGAATCTACCTCTTTGGGCTTTTTCTCCTCTATATACTTTTCCTATTTGGTATCTTCTAAATGGAAATGTTAGGTCATTATAGTTTTTTGCAACATATTTTGCAAGTGGTACAGTTAGGTCAAATCTTAGGGCTAAGTCGTTTTCTCCTTTATTAAATCTATATATTTGTTTTTCTGTTTCTCCTCCTGCTTTTGCAAGTAATATTTCTGCTGATTCTATTATTGGAGTGTCTAGTGGTATAAAACCATATTTTTCATAGTTTTTTTGTATTTTTTCTTTCATTTCATTAAATAGTATTTGGTCTTGTGGTAATAGTTCCATAAAGCCTGGTAGTGTTTTTGGTGTTATTTTCATTTTTTATTACACTCCTTTCTTTTTTGTTAATTTATTAATTATTTATTTTCATTTGTGCCTTTTTATACTCGTATATTATATTATAATTCAAGAATTTAGTCAATAAAAAGTTGGCATAAATGCCAACTTTTTCATTTTTGTTAATATTCTTAATATTTTATTATAGATGTTTATTAAGTATTACTTTCTTGCCAACTTAATATTGGGTAACCACTATTTATTCCTTCTGTGTCTGCTTTCCAGTTAGTTTCTCCTTTGTTCAATGTTTGTACAAATTCTGGTAATTTCATTTGATTTTCTGTTCTTGCCTCTGCTTGTCCTTGTTTATCGTCTATTTCCATTATTCCACTAGATGCTGTACCTGCTAAATAATAACAATTAGTTGTTCTTCCATTACCGTCTGCGTCATCTATTATTCCACTACCTAATTCAGTCGTATCAGTTCTGGTTACCTTTCCTCTATTATAACAATTTTCTATTGTTCCCTGTCCTCTCCATCCTACTATTCCTCCTGCACGAGTTTGACCTTTAATTTCTCCTATATTATATGAATTTCTTACTGTTCCTTCTTCTTTATTATTGCCATTATTTATTGCTGTTATTCCTGCTGCTCCACCTGTTTTTGCTGTTATATTTCCACTATTATAGCATAACTCTATTAAATTATATCCATAATTATCTCCTGCAATTCCTCCTACATTCTCCGTACCTTCTATATTTCCTTCATTATAGCATTCTCTTATTGTACAATAATAAGTTATAGTTCCAACCATTCCTGCTACTCTGTCTGTTCCATTTATATTTCCGATATTATAACACTTTTCTATTAATATTTTATTTTCTTTATCGTTTCTTTCTTGAATAAATCCTATTATTCCTCCACTATCATATGTTGCTTCAATATTTCCTTCATTATGACATGATTTTACAGTAAAATTATATTGTGCCCAACCTATTATTCCTCCTGTATATGATGTTCCTTTTATATAACCAGTATTATAACAATTTTCTATTAAAAAATTATTTTCAGCATCTATTTCTTCTCCTAATATTCCTCCTACTGCTGGTCCTTCTCCTGTTATTTTTCCTGCATTATAACAATTTGTTATTGTTACTTCTTTATTTTTTTCACCATTTGTTGTTCCTACTATTCCCCCTAAATTAGGCCAATCACCAGTAGAAGTTAAATTTCCTTTATTTGAACAATTATTTATAATTACATTACCATTATTTTTTATTCCTGCTGTTATTCCTCCTATTGATATTACCCCTGATATATTACACAAGTTATGGCAATTATTCATTGTTGATTTTCCCCAAATGTTACCTGCTATGCCTCCTAAAGAACCATTTCCTGTAATGCTACCTGATACTGTTAAATTTTCTATGGTTGAATCTTCTATTACTCCAAATAAACCTTGATAATCTCCATCTGTTTTATCTATATATATTCCACTTATTGTATGTCCATTTCCATTAAATGTTCCTTTAAATGGTTCATCTAACGTTCCTATTGGTGTCCACTGTTCTGCACTAGTGTCTGTAAATGTTATATTTCCTTTCCCATCATCTTTCCATTTATCAGGGTTTAAATCTATATCTGCCATTAATACATAATTTGCACTCTTTGTAAATTCACATTCTATTTTTTCTTCGTCTATTTTTATTGTACTTCCTGAGCCTATTGCTTTCAATTGGTCCGCAGTGTATATTGGTACCCTATGTGTATAATTATTTAAATAATTAGTTAGATTTGCCATCAAATCTTGTTCCCTTTGCTGTTCATAAGCATATTGGTCTACTGCTTTTTGTGAATTATCAATTATTCCTGTATGTAACACTATACTTATTGTTACTCCTGCTAGTATCAACAATACTATTATTGTTATTACTAACGCTATTAAGGTTATACCTCTTTCTTTTAAATTTCTTCCTTTCATTTTTTTAACTCCTCCTTAAAATTTTTATTTTTGCTTTGTTTTTATATGTTTAATTACTAAACATTAGAAAATTAATTAAAAATATAATTATAAAACTAAATTTAAAACACAAAAAGAGCCAAATTTATTTATATGCGTAATGGTATTACTAACATATAAACAAAGTTGACTCTGTTTATTTTTTCTATTAAATTTAATTTTAAACTTAAAAATGACGCAATTATCCTATCTACTAAACATATTGTGTGTGTGTGTGTGTGTGTGTAGAGTACCAACGGTTTCAAGACTTGCTATCATTTCTATTTCTCCCTTCTTTTGTTTATTTTCTTTTTACTTTCTTTATTTTATAAAAACTTTATTAAGTTGTCAATACTATTTTTAAATTTTTACATATAAAATTACATTAATATTTCAATTATTTATCATTTTCATTACAATTTGAAAACATTTATTGACTATAACAATAAATTAGCATAAAATACAATTATCATAGTATTTTTTATTATATAGTATTGACAATTACAAACAAAAGTTTTATAATAGTTCTATGGAGGTACTATATGAGTCAACAAAATAATGTAGAAATAAATACAAATGATAATTATAAACTTACAACTGACGAAGCAATAAAATTAATAAATGCCTTAAAAGAAAAAGTAAATAACTCTAATTTAATATTCCCAACATTAGGTAAAAAAATAGAATTTGATGTTTTTGTTAAAGATGACGGTTCAAAATGTGTAGTTAATATTTATAGAGGTTCTATAAATAAAGAAAAAGGAACATTTCAAGGAAGAACTTTCATAAATAGTATTCCATTAATAAGATTAGACATTACTAATTCTTGTCATATCAACTCTGATGGAACAAAAATAATAGGAAACCATCTTCATATCTATAACGAAGAAACCGAATTGCAAGAAGCAATTCCATTTGATATTAATCGTAAAGATTTATATGAATATTGTTTAGAATTTTTTAAAAAATTCAATTTAATAAAAGAAAAATGGAATATAATATATCAAGAAGAAATATAAAAAGAAAGGAATTAAAAAATGAATGTAAAATTAAATCCTGTTGAATTAAAAGAAAAATATATTAGTTGGTTAGAAGATGAAATTTCTGTAAATAAAATTGGAGAATATATAGAAGTTACTAGTCCTTTTTTAGATAGATATAATGATTATTTACAAGTTTATGCTAAAATTCAAAATGATAATGAAATTATAATTACTGATGATTCATATACAATAAATAATTTAAAAATGGCTGGAATTGATTTAAGTAGTTCAAAAAGAAAACAATTATTAAATTCTTTTATAACAAAATATAGAATTAATTTAAAAGATGATGAATTAACTATAAAAACAGATATTGAAGATTTTCCACGTAAAATTTTATTTTTAATGCAAGCAATGTTACATATTGACGATATGTTTATGCTTTCACAAAATAGAATTGCTTCAATATTTTTAGACGATGTTACTAAATTTTTAGATGAAAAAGAAATTTTTTATAGTAAAGATGTTAATTTTATTGGGAAATCTGGTTTTTTATATTCTTATGAATATCTAATTCAAAGAAGTAAAAATCAACCTGAAAGACTATGTAAAGTAATAAATACTCCGAATAAACAAAATTTTCAAAATACTATATTCATGTGGAATGACACAAAAGAAACAAGAAATAATGATAGTAAATTAATTGTTTTTTTAAATGATGAAAACAAAATTGATTCCAGTGTTTTAGATGGATTTAAAAATTACAATGTAGATACTATTCCTTGGTCTAAAAAGAATGAATATATAAAATTATTAAAAGCCTCATAAAACCTATTAATTGAACTAAATTTAAAACACAAAAAGAGTCAATTTGCTTATACGCATCGGTATTAATAACATATAAACAAAGTTGACTCTGATTATTTTTTCATTTAAAAAATTTTTATTAATATGTATATTTATCTATCTTCTCTTTCTGTTTCTTCTTTTTTATTTATATTTTCATTATCTATTTGTAATGATGTTAAATTTCTTAATATATCCTCCATCTTAGGAAACTTTTCTTTTATTTTTGGAATTCTATCTTCTAAATTTAATTTTTTTAGCGTAGGTTCTATTTCATTTTCAAAAAAATCTGGAGCATTATAATCAATATTTAGATTACTTATTAAATAATTTGCAACACTATTTTCTATATTCTCTTTATAATCATATTTCCATAATTTAGTATTCATTTCTTTATATTTTGATAAACATGTCATAAGTTGTTCACCATCTTTATAAGTATACACTTCTTCATTTTTTGGCTTAACAAATAAAGCTCTTATATTGAGTAAAAATTTTTTGAATTTTCCAACTTTTTCTAGTTCTTTATCTTTACCATTTTCAACTATTCCCTCTGTACTATTTTCAAAATCTTTTATTGCATCTGCTGCTTTGTGAATATACGTATTTAAATCTACTATAATTGCATTTCCAACAAGATTTGAATTTACAGTATTATTTTTTTCATTTATTTTTACAAACATTGAAATTCCATTTTTCTTAAATTCTTGTGAAATTTCGTTTATTTTATTATTAAAAGTTATTCCTATATTAGGTAAATTAACATCAATGCCTAATATTTTTGCTTCTCTTTCAATTTTTGAAGTAAGCATTGAAACTTTTGAATATAGAGTTTCTATGCTTTTATAAAGTACCTTTTTATGGTTATCTTCATATTCTTTTAATTCTTTTTCAGTTATACTCATGTTACACTCCTATTTTATTTTAAAATATTTTTTTATTCTTTCTATTGCTTCTATTGTATTTTCTCTACTTCCAAAAGCAGTTAATCTAAAATAACCTTCTCCACTAGGTCCAAAGCCTGAACCCGGTGTTCCTACTACATATACATCATTTAGTAATTTATCAAAAAATTCCCATGAAGTATAATTACTTGGCACTTTTAACCAAATATACGGTGCATTTTTTCCACCATAAACTGTAAAGCCTGCTTCTATTAAACCTTCTCTAATTATTTTTGCATTTTCTAAATAATATTTAATATTTTCTTTTATTTCTTTTTGACCTTCTTCTGTATAAACCGCTTCTGCACCTTTTTGTGTAATATATGAAACTCCATTAAATTTAGTACAATGTCTTCTATTCCATAATTTATTTAAACTTATTTCTTTTCCACTTTCAGTATAACCCATTAATTCTTTTGGAACTACTGTATATGCACATCTTATTCCTGTAAATCCTGCTGTTTTTGAAAAACTTCTAAATTCTATTGCAACTTTTTTTGCTCCTTCTATTTCATATATGCTATGTGGAATATTTTCTTCTGTTATAAATGCCTCATAAGCTGAATCGAATAATATTATAGACTTATTTTCTATTGCATAATCTACCCATTTTTTCAATTGTTTTTTATTTAATACTGTTCCTGTTGGGTTATTTGGTAAGCATAAATATATCATATCTACTTTTTCTTTTGGTAATTCTGGTACAAAATTATTTTCTGATGTAGTTGGTATGTATACAATATTTTCATATTTTCCATTGTTATATTTTCCTGCTCTACCTGCCATTACATTTGTATCTATATATACTGGATATACTGGGTCTGTTATTGCTACTTTATTATTTTTTGATAATATATCTCCTATATTTCCTGTATCACATTTTGCACCATCTGATATAAATATTTCATCTTTTTCTATATCTATTCCTCTTTTTTTATATTCAAATTCTACTATTTTTTCTCTTAAAAAATCATAACCTTGTTCTGGTCCATAGCCTTTAAATTTTTCTTTAATTAACATTTCGTCAACGGCTTCGTGCATTGCATTTGCAACACTTTTTGGAATTGGTAATGTTACATCTCCTATTCCTAATTTTATTATTTTTTTATCTGGATTATTTTTTTGAAATTCACTTACTTTTTTTGCTATTGTTGAAAATAAATAGCTTTCTTGTAATTCTAAAAAATTTTCATTAATTTTTATCATAAAATTACCTCCCTATATTTAATATTCAAATTCACCTTCAAATACTGTTGTTGCAGGTCCTGTCATATATATATGATTATCTTCTTTCCATTCTATATTTAATATTCCACCTAATAACTCTATATTTACTTTTTTATTTGTTAATCCATTTAAGTATGATGCAACTGCAGTTGCACATGCTCCTGTCCCGCAAGCATAAGTTTCTCCTGCTCCTCTTTCCCATACTCTCATTTTTATATTTTCTTTATCTTTTATTTCAATAAATTCTATATTACTTCTTTTTGGAAAATGTTTATCTACTTCTAATATTTTTCCGTATTTTTCTACTTCAAATTTTTCTACATTGTCTACTATTGTAATTGCATGTGGATTTCCCATAGATACACATGTAAAATTAAATTCTTTATCTTCTGCTTTTATTTTTAAATTTTTTACTATTTCTTCATCTGATATAACTGGGATTAATTTTGGGTTTAATATTGGTTTTCCCATATCTACTTCAATAGTTTCTACTTTTCCGTTTTTTACATTTAGTTTTAAAATTTTAATTCCTGCTAATGTTTCAACAGTTATTGTAGTTTTTGTTGTCAAGCCTTTGTCATATACAAATTTTCCTACACATCTTATGCCATTTCCACACATTTCCGCTTCACTACCATCTGCATTGTACATTTTCATTTTAAAATCTGCCTTATCACTATCACATATTAAAATTAAACCATCTGAGCCTATTCCAAAATGTCTGTTACTAACAAATTGAGCTAGGTTTGATTCATTATCTATTTGATTGTTACCATTGGTACAATCAATATATACATAATCATTACCTAGCCCATGCATTTTTGTAAATTTAATCATATTTATCACCTTATTTTTTCTTATATATAAAAATAGATTATAGTTATATTCTATTTTCATTATTATATCATATTACTTTTTATTTTCAAGTATGAGTTTTAAAATAATTAATTTTGCTTGCTATTTACATAATATTGTGATATAATTATTGCAATATTCTTTTGAATATCTGTACGCGTCAAATAAAATATAAGTAGTGGCTCAGATACTTATATTTTGTAAGACAAAACCTTTTGTAATAATTTAAGGAGGTTATTTTATGGCTAATAAAACTTCATCTTCTAAATTTTCAAAAAACAAGTTTCCTATACTCGAACGGATAACAGAATTCCATAGAGGAGACTTTAAGGAAAACTTAGATGAAGAAAACTTAAATGAGGACACTAATTCTTTTTGTGACCTACTTGATTATGTGGAGTTTGCAAATGAAGAAGAGCACGAAAGACTTACGGACAATTCACTTATCATTAATAATATAACTAATGATATCAATGTAACTTATAAGTTCAATGAGGAATTTCCTATAGTAGTTTATCGTTGTAATGAAAACGACAATGCTAATTCTAAGAACTGTATTAATGCTTTTATAAAAAGTATTACAGTTTCTACTGTAAATAGCGGAATAGCATTTTCATTTTATGGAGATATCCACTGTGAATATGCTGATTTTCAAACAATGGCTTATTTCACAGATAATCTAGGTAGAAACATTGCTATTCCACATTATGACATTGCAAGAATATTACTCAAAAAACCTAATCTTGTTGTATCAAATGAAGGGTTGCTAATCTTCTATACTGAGAATGAGATTTTAGTTACTCTTGACTGCATACATTATGCTTATATTTATGACCTTGAAATTCCTGATGAGTGTGCAATAACAAAAATTGAAGTTCTAGCCAATGACGATTATTGTTATGTCTATGTAAAAAATATTGAAGAAGGCGACGAAACTGATACTGTTTGGTATAAATTAGGTTTTAAAGTTGATATGCTTAATGAAGACGATATGATTTGCCCAACAGTTATCGTTGTTAAAACGGATGCTTCATAAAAATTATGACTGAGCCATTTAAAGAGAGAAATGAAAATTTCTCTCTTTTTATTTTATATAATTCGAAATTTCTGCAAACTGTTCTATTGTTAATGCTTCTCCTCTTATATTTTTGTCTATATTTAATTCGTTTAACATATTACTAATTTGTTCTTTACTTTCAAATATATTTCCATTAGATAAAGAATTTAATAAAGTTTTTCTTCTTTGCATAAATGCTAATTTTATAATTTTAAACATTAATTCTTCATCTTTAACTTTTATTGGTGGTGCTTTTCTCAAATTTAATTTTATTACTTTTGATGTAACCTCTGGTTCTGGTAAAAATGAATTATTTGGTACTTCCATAATGCTTTCTGCTACTGCATAATAATATATTGAATATGTTATTGCCCCAGATAATTTATCTCCCGGAATTGCTATTAATCTATCTGCTACTTCTTTTTGTATCATAACTGTAATGCTTTCTATATTTAGTTTATCTTCTAATAATTTCATTATTATTGGAGTTGTAATATAATATGGTAAATTCGCTACAATTTTTGCATGTTTACAAGATAAGTTTTTTAAGTTTTCATTTATTATACTATTTAAATCAACTTTTAAAATATCATTGTTTATAATTTCTAAATTTTCAAATCTATCTTTTAAAATTTTTATCATTTTAGTATCTAATTCTACACAAATAACTTTACCCGCTTTTTTTAATAGTTCTTTTGTTAATGTGCCTAACCCAGGGCCTATTTCAATTACTAGATCTTCACTTGTTATATTTGCTGAATTTACTATATTTTCTACAACATTTTCATCTATTAAAAAATTCTGTCCTAAAGATTTATTTGCATAAATGCCATATTTTTTCATTATACTTTTTGTTTCATTAAATAAATTTTCCATTACGTCTCCTTTATAATAATAAAATTATATCACAAAATCTT
The DNA here is from genome assembly GCA_947629625.1 of uncultured Clostridia bacterium. Lineage (GTDB taxonomy): Bacteria > Bacillota > Clostridia > TANB77 > CAG-508 > CANRES01. Next base: position 59,873 of record CANRES010000001.1, read on the forward strand.
ACAAAAGTCTTTATTTTATTGAAAAAATGTTATATAATATGTTAAATTCAAAAAAACAAGGAGGAATATTATGGCATACAATTTTAAAGAAGTAGAAAAAAAATGGCAAAAATATTGGGATGATAAAGAATCTTTTAAGGCTATTACAGGAGATAAAAAAGAGCCATATTATGTATTGGTTGAATTTCCTTATCCATCTGGTAGCGGACTTCATGTTGGTCATGTTAGAAGTTACACAGCACAAGATGCTATTGCTAGAATGAAAAGAATGCAAGGCTACAATGTGTTATATCCAATGGGATGGGATGCTTTTGGTTCTCCTGCTGAGCAATATGCAATAAAAAATCATATTCACCCAAAAGATGCCGTAAAAGAAAATATAAAGACTTTTAAAGGTCAAATGAAAAATTTAGGTTTTTCTTTTGATTGGTCTCGTGAATTTTCAACAACTGACCCAGAATATTATAAATGGACTCAATGGCAGTTTTTACAATTTTATAAACATGGTATGGCTTACAAAGATACAATTCCTGTAAACTGGTGTCCAACTTGTAAATCTGTTCTTTCTAATGAAGACGCTGCTGGCGGTGTTTGTGAAAGATGTGGAGCAAAGGTTGTTCAAAAAGAAAAATCTCAATGGATGCTTAGAATGAGTAACTATGCAGAAGATTTATTAAAAGGTCTTGATGATACTAATTTTGCTGATAAAGTAAAATTAGGTCAAATTAATTGGATTGGTAAATCTACTGGTGTTGAATTAGATGTTCAAATAGTTGGTGGAGGTAGTTTCTCTATTTTTACAACTTGTATTGAAACAGTTTATGGTATTACATTTTTTGTTATTGCTGCTGATGGCAAACTAGTAAAAGAATTAATGCCAAGAATACAAAATAAAGATGAAGTTAATAAATACATAGAAGAAACTGCTCAAAAAACTAATATGGATAGAACTGATTTAAATAAAGGTAAAACAGGATGCGAGGTTAAAGGTATTAAAGCCATAAATCCTGTAAATGGAAAAGAAGTTCCTATATTTTTAGGAGACTTCGTATTAGGTGATTATGGTACAGGTGCCGTTATGGCCGTTCCTAGTCATGATCAAAGAGATTTCGAATATGCAAAAGCTCATAATCTAGAAATGCTTCAAGTTATAGATGGTGCTGATACATCTAACTGTGCATTTGAAAAAACAGATTATTTAGGTAAGGGTTGTAAATTAATTAATTCAGAAGAATTTACAGGTTTAACTGTTGAAGAAGCCAAAAAATCTATAACTAAAAAGTTAGTAGATAAAGGAATTGCAAGAGAAGTAAATAATTATAAAATGAGAGATTGGATTTTTTCACGTCAAAGATTTTGGGGTGAACCAATTCCTATGATTTACTGTGAAAAATGTGGTTGGCAACCTATGAAGGAAGAAGACTTACCTTTATTATTACCTGATGTTGCAGAATATGAGCCTACTGAAAATGGTGAAAGTCCTCTTGCTAATATTACAGACTGGGTTAATACTACTTGTCCATGTTGTCATGGTCCTGCAAAAAGAGAAACAGACACTATGCCTAACTGGGCTGGTTCTAGTTGGTATTTCTTACGTTTTATGGATGCTCATAATGATAAAGAGTTTGCTTCTATGGACGCTATGAAATATTGGAATAAAGTTGACTGGTATAATGGTGGTATGGAACATACTGCAAGACACCTTCTATATGCAAGATTTTGGGTTCAATTCTTGTATAATATTGGTTTAGTTCCTAATAAAGAAATGATTTGGACTCGTGTAAGTCATGGTATGGTTTTAGGAAGTAATAATGAAAAAATGAGTAAATCTAAGGGAAATGTTATAAATCCTGATGATGTTGTTAATGAGTTTGGCGCAGATACTTTAAGAATTTATGAAATGTTTATGGGTGATTATCAACAAGATGCTCCATGGAGTACAGATTCTTTAAAGGGTTGCAGTAGATTTATTGATAAAATAATTCGTTTAAAAGATAAAATTTCTGATGGTGAAGGATATTCTAAGAATTTAGAAGCATTAATTCACAAGACAATTAAGAAGGTACAAAATGATTTAACAACTATGGCATATAATACTGCAGTTTCTGCATTAATGATTTTAGTAAATACTTTTGATGAACAAGAGAATATTACTAAAGATGATTATCATGTACTTTTAACTTTATTAAACCCTATTGCTCCTCATATTACAGAAGAACTTAATGAGCAAATAGGATTTAAGCCACTATGTGAATCTAGTTGGCCAACTTATGACGAATCTAAAACAATTGATTCTGAAATTGAATTACCTATTCAAGTTAATGGTAAATTGAGAAAAACTATTATGATTAGTGCAAATGCTGATGAAGAAACCATTAAAAATGCAGTTCATAATGAGATTTCTTCTTTACTTGATGGTAAAACTATTGTTAAAGAAATTTATGTAAAAAATAAAATTTATAATATAGTTGTAAAATAAGGAAAAAAAATTAAGAGGGTACATTTGAACTATACTCATTTTAGAAATGTATAGTTTCTACTCTCTTAATTTTTTAATTATAATTTATTTTATACCACATTTTCACTTAAATTTGCTTTTTCTTCAAAAACATTTCCTATTCTTTTTAATATCATCATAAAATCTTCTATAACATTTTGTGGTTCATTATATACTTTGTTTGTAAAATCATACGAATATTCAAAATCTTCTTCATGCACAGGTTTTGCTCTATATATAAATTCTTCTAAACCTATTTTTTCTCCATTACTATCTATATTTTTTTGCATATAATCTTTATACCATTCGCGTTGACCTATTAATTTTTCGTTTTTATATCCATAATTTTCGTAACTATGTAATTCTGGTACAGAATATCCATAAGATGCTTGATTTCTTTCTAATGTATGCAAAAATTCATGTATAAATACTTCTTCTGGGAATGTATTTCTAAGAACATTATATTTATAAGTGTAACTATTTCTATCATTTGGTAATCTTACATTAGAATATCCCATTCCTAAATATGACATTCCACCTAAACCTAGCCAGTCATATTGTGTCTGTGTAATCATATCTCCTAATCTAACACATAAAAATATATGGTCATAATCTTTTACTTCTAAATATGGATCTATGATATTCATTACATTTTCTGGTGCTACATAGTATCCACTGTCTTCATTATATGAAAGTGATGTTAAAGGTTCATCTATTTCTATTATATCGTAATTTACTTTTATTTTTTGACCTGACAATTCTTCACATGAATTTTTAAATCTATTCATATTGCTTTTTAATTCATTTATATCTGATTGATTCATGCTTAATGTAACATTGTATCCATCTGTATTATTTTCTATATCTACATTTTTTATTAAAAAACAAACAAAATTCCATTCATTTGAAGTATCTTCTATTCCAGATTCTATTTTAAAATCTGAAAACCATGCCGTTCCTGTACAGTCGTCTTCATATCCTCCAAGTCTAAATGCAATATCTACGCTTGTTCTATTCTTTGAATTAAATAATAATTCTATTTTTTGCCAATCTTCTGTTCCTACTATGCTTTTAGATTTTTCTAATGTATTTAATATACTTATATGTGCTCCTGATTCTGAAAATTCTTTCTCAGTTACAACATTTTCTGTTTTTACCATACAAGATACCTTATATACTGTATTTGGAGTTACATCAATTGTTTTATAAAATGCTGCGTCATTAAACTCTTCTGATTTTATTTTATAACTATATGTATCAGAATATTTTATTTCTTTATCTCTTATAAATTCTGATTCTCCCATTTTATATTCTGTTCTTATAAAGTCATTAAATGTTGTATCTTTATATACATTAAATACATATACAAGTATTACAACTAATATTGCTGTAACTATAACATCTATTACTCTTATACCTTTTCTTTTTTCTGACATTTGTTCACCTTTTTTTTATTTATTTATTTATTTGTTGAGCCAAAACCACCAATTCGTTCTTCTTGTGCATTATCATCATCTGTTACATAATATTTTTGGAATATTCCTTGACCTATTGCATCTCCTTTTTTTATTTCAATGTCTTCTTCTTTTATGTTATAAAATGCAAACATTATGTGTCCATCATTATCTGGATTTCCATAATAGTCTTTATCTATTACTCCTATACTATTTGCTAATATTAAACCTTTTTTTCCCGGATTAGAACTTCTATTGGCTATTATTAATACTTCATCATCCTGCATATATGCTTTAATTCCTGTTTTTACTAATGTTGGCTTCATTCCTTTTTTAAAACTTGGTATTATGCAGTCTTCTGCGGCTGTAAAATCATATCCTGCTGAAAATTTTGTTTTTCTAACTGGCAATGTTATTTCTTTATCTTCAAATCCTTTTGCTACTTCAAATCCTCTTAATTTTCCCATTTTTTTATTCCTTTCAACTTTTATATTTTAGTTTTACTTACATTTATATATTATAATTATATACTTTTTTTGTCAAGAGAAAAATTTGGATATTTTAATTTCTTTTTTTAAATATTACTTATATTATCTAATGTTTCTTTGCATTCATTCCAATTTGAAACTTTTATACATCCGAAATCTTTTTTTAAATTGTTTACAATTTGTAATGTTTTATCTTCTGAACCTAAATCTGTAACTATTATATCTTTTATATTTTTTTGTTTTCCATTTAAAGTTCTATATAAAATTGAACGTAAATATCCTTCTATTTTATCTTCTTTATTTTTTACTGCTATTATTAAATAAATTCCATCTGATTTTAAATTACTATATGCAATAACGTATATAATATATTTTATAATTTCAACCAATCCATATAATGCAAAAGTCCATAATAATACTTGAAATATAAAATTACTCATAAGTACCTCCTATTCTTAAATAAGAACATTTATCATGTTGTATATAAATGTTGTTAAGAAACACAATATAACCCCACAAAGTGTTGGTAATGCAAATGCTAATATGGTCCATTTTACGCTTTTAGTTTCTTTTTTTATTGTTAATAATGTAGTTCCACATGGAAAATGTAATAATGTAAATATCATAACATTTATTGCTGTTAATATAGTCCAACCATTTTGTATTAAAATTTGACCAATACTATAAGTATCTTCTAAATTTACTAATGAGCCCGTTGACATGTAACTCATCAATATTATTGGTAATACTATTTCATTTGCTGGTATTCCTAAAATAAATGCTGTTAAAATATATCCATCTAATCCCATTAGTTTTGCAAATGGATCTAAAAAGTTTGCAATGTATGTAAGTATACTTAAATCTCCTATTGTTAAGTTTGCAAATAACCATATTACTATACCAACAGGTGCTGCAACACTTATTGCTCTACCTAATACAAATATTGTTCTGTCAAATATTGACCTTACTAATATTTTTCCTATTTGTGGTTTTCTATATGGTGGTAATTCTAATATAAATGAGGATGGTATTCCTTTTAATACTGTTTTTGATAATATTTTTGATATTACAAGTGTTAATACTATTCCTAATAATATTACTAATAGAACTACTAATGTAGATATTACTGATTTATATATGCCTGTAAAAAATCCACCTATAAATATCATTGCTATTGTTATTAAAAATGGAAATCTGCCATTACATGGTACAAATGCGTTTGTTAGTATTGCTATTAATCTTTCTCTTGGTGAATCTATTATTCTACATCCTACTACTCCTGCTGCATTGCAACCAAATCCCATACACATTGTTAACGCTTGTTTTCCTGTTCCACAACATTTTTTAAAACAACCATCTAAATTAAATGCAATTCTAGGTAAATAACCTAAATCTTCTAGCAAAGTAAATAAAGGAAAAAAAATCATCATTGGTGGAAGCATAACAGAGATTACCCAGCCTGTTGTTTGAAACATGCCTGTAATTAAAATTCCTGTAAGCCAGTCTGGTGCGTTTATATTATCAAATAAAATATATAGTTTATCTTGCAGAAAACTAAAAAAATTTGATAATAACTGAGATGGGTAATTTGCACCTGTAATTGTTATCCAGAATATTACACCTAAAAATAATAGCATTATTGGTATTCCAAATTTTTTTGATGTTAAAATTTTATCTATTTTTCTATCTCTTTCATTGTAATTAGAATTTTTATATTCACATACCTTTTTACTTACTTTTTCTGCTTTTCCTATAATACTTGAAACAATATTATCTCTAAAATTATTTTCATTAATATTGTTTTTTAATAAAAGTATTTTTACTTCATTTAATTTTAGTGCAAGTTCTTTATCTCCTTTTATTTGTATATGTAAGTTTTCTTCTATTGAAGTTATAATTTTTTCATCACCATCAATTAACTTTAAACTAACCCATCTTATTAAATTTTCATCTTTATTTTCTATTTTTTCTTTTATTAATTCTTCTACCATAACTATTGCATCTTCTATAACTGGAACATATTTTATTTTTATTGGTTTTGGGGTAATTTCATTAGTTGCTACATTATCAATTGTTTCTGTTAATTTTTTTAAAGTTTTCTTTTTTCTTGCTATTGTACCTACAACTGGTACTCCAAGTAAATTGGATAGTTTTTGTATATCTATTTTAATTCCTTTTTTCTCTGCTTCATCTAATAGATTTACACAAACTACAACATTATTTGTTATTTCCATTGTTTGATAAACTAAATTCAAGTTTCTTTCTAAGCATGTAGCATCAACAACTACAACCATAACATCTGGTTTTTCAAAGCAAATATAATCTCTCGCAATTTCTTCTTCTTGTGAATTTGACATTAATGAATAAGTTCCCGGAATGTCAATTAACAATACTTCTTTATCATGATATGTATAAGTTCCACTTGCATTTGCAACCGTTTTTCCCGGCCAATTTCCTGTATGTTGGTGCATTCCAGTTAAGGCATTGAATATACTACTTTTTCCGTACGTTTGGATTTCCTGATAATCCAACTACATAATCGCATTTATCTTTTAATTCTAATAAATCGCTATTTAATATAGTGTTTCCAGTAGAAGTATTTGTAAGTCCCATAAAAACCTCCTTTTAATTTTTATAACATTAGGGTCAGTTTATTCTGACCCAGATATTAATTATCAAAATTTACTTCAATTTGTTCTGAAACTTCCTTTCTAAGTGCAACAATACTTCCTCTAATTTCGAATGCTATTGGGTCACCAAAAGGACTTTTTAAAACGGGAATTATATTTGTTCCTTTAACAATTCCTAAATCTAGCATCCTTCTTCTTAGGTTTCCTTCACAATTTAATTTTTCTACTTTACCTGTACTATTAATTGGTAGTTTATTCAGCTGTATCTTATTCATTCTTCTGTGCCTCCATTTTCTCCTTTTATTACATTATATTAATAATGTGATATTTTGTTACCTATATTTTTTAATTATACTACTTTAAAATTCAATATAAAAAGTAACAAAATAATTTATTTTACATAATATTATATTAAGCAGAATGCTTAATTAATTTGAAAGGAATGATTAGATAATGAATTGTGAAAAAAGACCAACTCCTATAACAGATATAGATGGTGTTATAGCATCTGGCAAACAATTTGATTTAGATATACTTTTACCAGAAGATGATAGAGATGTTATTTATGGTATAGTAAGAAATTGCTATAAAGAACCAGTTGAAAATGCTGTTGTAAAACTAATTGAAGTAGTTTATGATGGTGGTAAAGAAGAAAGAAGACCAGTTTCTCATACTTTTACAGATAAAGAAGGAGAATTTGTATTTGGCCCTCTTTGCCCAGATAAAGTATATGCTTTACAAATTTGGGTAGATGCTGTAAAACACGTAAAAATTTGCTCAAAGATTCAACATGAAGGCGATTGTTTAAAAGGCGTAAAAATGGATAAATGTGATTTTGTTGTTGATGATAAAGATGATTGCAATTGTAAAGATGAATGTTGTAAATAATTTTTCTTTTAAAAAAATAAAGGGGTACAATTTTTTTAAATGTACCTCTTTTCTTATCTTATAATATTCCCATTTTTTTAGCCATTTGTTTTCCTTTTTTCATTATTTTTTTCTTACTTGTATTCATATTATCTGAATACATCATCATAACACCTGTTGATATTAAAGTACCAACTAACATACCTTTAAAAAATTTCATAAATATATCATCCTTTCTATTATATCAGTGTATTATAAATAATTTTCTTACACTAGTTTACTCTGTCTTTATTATGTGTTTTTTTATTAAATATATACTTTTTTAAATAACAATAAATTTCATATATAGCAATTATCGCTAAAAAATATCCAAAATATTTTTTTAAAATTTTTACATCTGTTTTTGTAGAAAAATATGCGCCTATTAAAGCACCTATAACACCAGAAATAATTACAGGTAAAACTACCTTCCACTTAATATTTTTTTCTTTTATACTAACTATTATTGCAGAAATTGCAGTTGGTATAAAGAATATCAAGTTTGTGGCTTGTGCTTTATGTTGGTCTATTCCATAAAATAATGTTAAACATAATATTAAAATTGTACCTCCACCTTGACCTGAGCCTGATACAATTCCAGATATTACGCCAATTAAAACTTCCATATGTGAACTCCAAATTTTTTAAACTATCATTTTATATGCTACATATATTAAGAAAATTATAAATGATATTTTAAGATATTTTTCATCTATTTTTTTTAGCAATTTAGAACCAATAACTCCTCCTATTATTCCACCAATAGCACACATTATTCCTAATTTCCAATCTATATAGTTTCCTTTATAATAGAAAAATGAACTAACTATTACCATTGGCAAAATACAAAGTACAGATGTAGCCCTTGATTCTACTTCATTTAATTTTAAAATATAATAAAATGCTGGTACTAAAATCATTCCTCCACCTGAGGCGAAAAAACCGTTTATTAATCCAGCAATTATTCCTATAATAATTTTTTTCAACATATTAATAGTTTGTTTCAAAATTATTTTTTTATACTATTTAAAATCATAATATTTTGTTCCAAGCATTTTATCTGGCAAATATTGTTGCTCAACGTAATGACCCGGAAAGTCGTGTGGATATTTATAACCTACTCCATATCCTAAATCTTCCATTCCATCTGCTGGTGCATTTCTAATATGCATTGGTATTTCTCCTGTATCTTTTGTGTTTACATCTTCTAGTGCTTTATTTATTCCTAAATATGTTGCATTAGATTTTGGTGATGTTGCAACATAAGTTGCTGCTTGTGATAATATAATTCTTGCTTCTGGCATTCCAATCATATTTACTGCTTGCATTGCTGATGTTGCTACAACTAATGCGTTTGGATTTGCCATTCCTACATCTTCTGCTGATGCAATTACAATTCTTCTTGCTAAAAATACTGGGTCTTCTCCTCCTTGTAATGCTCTTGCTAAATAAAATATTGTTGCATCAGGGTCACTACCTCTCATAGATTTTATAAATGCACTTATATTATCATAATGGCTATCTCCATTTTTATCAAATACTGCTTTTCTTTTATTTATACTTTCTGCAATAATTTCATCTGTTATATGTATGTAACCATCTTCACTCATTTTTGTTGTCAAAACTGCTACTTCTAGCCCATTTAACGCTGTTCTTACATCTCCATTTGATACTACTGCTATTTTTTCTAATGTTGAATCTTCTATTTTTATATTATAATTTTTTAACCCATTTTCACTTTCTAATGAATTTTTTAGTATTTTGTATATATCATTTGTTGTTAATGGCTCTAATTTTACTACCATTGACCTTGATATTAACGCTTTATTTACTTCAAAATATGGATTTTCTGTTGTTGCTCCTATTAGTATTACTGTTCCATCTTCTACAAATGGCAATAAAGCATCTTGTTGTAATTTATTAAATCTATGTATCTCGTCTATAAATAATATACATTTTCCACTTGGGTTTAAAAGTGAATTTTGTGCTTCTTCTATGGCTTTTTTTATTTCTTGTACTCCTGATGTTACTGCATTTAATCTTGTAAATTTATATTTTGTTGTATTACTTATTATTTTAGCAAGAGAAGTTTTACCACAGCCCGGTGGTCCCCATAATATTAAACTTGATAGTCTATCTGCTTTTATTGTTCTATATAATAATTTATCTTTTCCTAAAACGTGTTCTTGTCCAACATATTCTTCTAATGTTTTTGGACACATTCTATATGCTAATGGTTCATTTACATTCATTTTTTTGTCCTTTCAAAATTTTATATACTTTTTTAAGATAATAATGTTAATCCTTTTCTAATTAAATCTTCTACTGATAATTTTTCTTTATCTACCTTTTCAAATGCTTTTTCTATTTCTTTTCTATTATATCCTAAAACTTGTAATGCAGATATTGCTTCTGTTACTTTATCATCATAATCTATTGCTTCTTTTATTTCTTTATTTTCTTTTGTATTTGTTGTTATTGCTTGTTCTGTTTTTAATTTATCTTTTAATTCTAATATTATTCTTGCAGCAGTTTTTGCACCTATTCCTTGTATTTTAACAAGTTTTGATGTATCATTTGCTAATACCGCAAGAGCAAAACTTGATGGTGCTATGTTTGACAACATTACTAATGCAGATTTTGCTCCTACTCCACTTACAGATATTAATAATTCAAACATTTTTAATTCTTCATTTGTTAAAAAGCCATATAGACTTATGTCATCTTCTCTTACATGATAATGTGTATATACTTTAACTTGTTCTCCTATTTCTCCTATTTTTTCTATTGCAGTTTCAGACATAAATATTTTATACCCTATTCCATAAGTTTCAATTACAACATAGTTATTTGCTTTTCCTTCTATACTTCCCTTTATATATTGATACATTTTTTTGCTCCTTCATCAAACAAATTTTCTATAATTTTATCACAAATAAATTTTTTTTCAAGTATTTTTTATTATTTTTTTATAAATTTCTACTATGCTTTTTTATTTTAGTTTTTTTTTACATTATGTTTAACTTATTATAGTAATTAAAATATAAAATTTACTGTAAATAATTGACTTTTTCCAAATTCTATTATATATTTATTGTTAGAAAATTTTTAAGACATCTGGTAAAATGTCAAGACAAAATTAAAAAATATTTTAAATTTTTTTAAGTACATTGATAATAAAAAGA
>CANRES010000002.1 GCA_947629625.1 uncultured Clostridia bacterium
TTATGTATTAACAGCAGGAATCTTATTAGTAATGATAACAGGAGTAGCCTTAATTAAAAAATATGTATTAGGATAATACAATAAAAAATCACCCGAAGGTTAGATAACCTTCGGGTTTTTTGGTGTTAACGGTTAAAATCTGTACATGGCATGTTCAAAATCTGTACATGAAATAGAAATATTACCATTTACAAATTCAGCATTGGGATGTTCAGCAAACAATGCTTTAATTTTTTCAGCAATCCACTTAGCATCTCCTGCTAAATGTTGAGAATGATTATAATTATTTACGGAAACTTGTTCACCAAGCTTATTAAAAATAATGAAAACATTATTTTTTGATGAAAAAGCAAAAATATAATTTTGGTTAATCACGTAAACAGAGGAATAGCAAGGCTCAAGTATAGTTTTCCCAGAAGCATCAAGTACACCATAAGCAGCAGGTTCATAATAAAAATCACATATAGAACAAACAATAAAGTTTTCATTAAACTGTTCAATAGAATGATATTTAAATTCAGTAATGAACTGTCCCTTATTATTAATGACTGCATACTTTTTGTTGGGAGTTTTATATGCACTAAAAAAACCATTACCAATTTCCGTTATTTCGTTATAACTATCAGTTAATATTTTTTGTCCTTGTTGATTAATTAAATTATACCCATCAATGTTTCTTACAATAGCAATACCATATTCATTGAAATTGTATATAGTATAATAGCGAACATTAGGAATAATTTTACCATCAGCATTAATTATACCTTGGAAACCATTACTTTTAGTAAAAATTGCCATATCATTTACAAAATCGTCGATTCTTGTGATATAGTTTACATTTTCAGTAGTACAGATACCATCTTCATTGTAAACATTCCAACCACCGTCTGAATTTTTTGCAAAAAGCAAACCATTAGATTGCCTATTTACTATGTCAAATTCACCTATAATGTCACCATTATCATTCCGCACGATATGTTTTGTCTGCGAATTGATAGTTAGCATTATAAACACCTCTTTAAAAAAAAATTTGTCTAAATAAGACATATCCAAATTATATCACGAATTTATGTAAAATACAATAATTTTTTGCATAGAAATTTCCAAAAATGTAAACACTAACTTAAAAAACAAAACGAGGAGTGAAAGTTTTGAAAATAGGTAATACATTAAACATAAAAGGAGCAGTTTTAGACAAAACACAATTGGAAAATTACTTAGAAAAAATAGCATCAGAACATAACTTACAAGATAAATCAGATAAAAAAACATACCCAATACCAAGAGTACAAGAAAATTTTAAATATATAACCAAAACTTACGACATATTAAATCAACATCTAAAACTAGGAATAAATATACATCCAGCAGGAGAATGGCTATTAGATAACTACTATATAATAGAAGAAACAGTAAAAGAAATAATACAAGAACTAACTCTAAAAAAATACGAAAACTTTCTAGGAATATCAACAGGAGCATATAAAGGCTATGCAAGAATATATGTATTAGCAAGTGAAATAATAGCATATACAGATGGAAAAATAGATAAAAATAATCTAAGTAGTTTATTAAAAGCATACCAAAAAAAGAAGACATTAAATATGGAAGAAATATGGAATATAAACGTATTTTTTAAAATAGCAATAATAGAAAACATAAGAAACGTATGTGAAAAAATATATAGTTCACAAATACAAAAATATAAAGTAGAAAATATTTTAGAAAGAATAATAGAAAATAAAACAAAAGAAGAAAGAAAGTTTTTAAACTTACCAATACCAGAAAATAACATATACTTAGAAGAAACAAAATATTCATTTATAGAATATATGGCATTTAGATTAAAAAAATATGGAAAAAAAGCAAATGTATACACAAAAATACTAGAAGAACAAGTAGAAAAGATAGGAACAACAATTTCAGAAGTAATAAAAAAAGAACACTTTGATATAGCAATAAAAAAAGTATTAATAGGAAACTGTATAAAAAGCATACAAGACTTACAGAGAATGAACTTTTTAGAAATATTTGAAGAAATAAATGGTGTAGAAGAAATATTAAAAAAAGACCCAGCAAATGTATATGAAAAAATGGATTTTAAAACAAAAGATTATTATAGAAACGTAATAAAAGAAATATCTAAAAAAAGCAAAATATCTGAAATATATATAGCAAAAAAAGCATTAGAATTAGCAGAAAATTCAGAAGAAGTTAAGAAAAAACATATAGGCTACTATTTAATATCAAAACGGAAAACAAGAATTATTAAAAACACTACAAATAAATGTAAATGATAAACAAAATACAAAGCCATTAAAATATATATTAACAATTTATCTAATATCAACAATATTATCAGTAATACTAGAATATTTTATATTTATTAAAACAGAAAATTTAGCACTTTCAATTATACTTTCAATTCTTATATATATCCCAATAACAGAAATAGTAATACAAATAATACAATATGTATTAAGTAAATTTGTAAAACCAAAACTAATTCCAAAATTAGATTTAATAAATGGAATACCAGAAGAATACACAACAGCAGTTGTAATTCCAACAATACTAAAAAGTAAAGAAAAAGTAAAAGAATTATTTGAAAAATTAGAAGTATATTATTTAGCAAATAAAAGTGAAAATATATATTTTGTACTATTAGGAGACTGTACAAGTTCAAAAACACAAACAGAAAAATTTGATAAAGAAATAATAGAAGCAGGAAAAGAAGAGTCAAGAAGATTAAATGAAAAATATAAAAATAATAATTTAGGAAAATTTCAATTTATATATAGAAAAAGAACTTGGTCAGAAGGAGAAAACTCATATTTAGGTTGGGAAAGAAAAAGAGGTTTATTAACACAATTTAATGAATATGTAATAAAAACAATAAATTTAAGAGAAAAAAACAATACAAATAACTTTTTCTTAGTAAACACTATAAATGAATATATAGAAAAAAATAAAGAAAGTAAAATACAAAAAATAAAATATATAATAACACTAGATGCCGACACAGATCTTAGTTTAAACTCAGGCATAGAACTTATAGGGGCAATGGCACATATATTAAATAAACCTGTATTAAACGAAAATAACACACTAGTAATAGATGGTTATGGAATAATGCAGCCAAGAATAGGAGTAAATATATTAGCAAGTAAAAAAAGTCTATTTGCAGAAATATTTGCAGGAAATGGTGGGACAGATTCTTACACAAATGCAGTATCAGATATATATCAAGATAATTTTAACGAAGGTATTTACACAGGTAAAGGTATATATGATATAGAAGTATTTGAGAAGGTTTTAAATAATGCTATACCAGAAAATACAGTATTAAGTCATGACTTATTAGAAGGAAATTATTTAAGATGTGGTCTAGTATCAGATATTTTATTAATGGATGGTTATCCATATAAATATAATGCATTTATGACGAGACTTCATCGTTGGATACGTGGAGACTGGCAAATAACAAAATGGTTACGGAGAAAAAATAAAAAATCCATTAAATACTTTATCAAAATTTAAAATATTAGATAATTTAAGAAGAAGCCTTTTAGAAATAAGTGTAATACTTGCATTTACAATAATTAGTTTTACAACTAAAAATTTATTGTTATATACAGTAATATTTTTAAGTATATTAATGCCAACAATTTTAGATTTATTAAATGCAATAATATTTAGAAAAGACGGAACTAAAAAGCAAAAGAAATTTGATAAAAGAATAGGAATAATATCTTCTAGTATTTTAAGAGGAATAATATCAATTTTAGTATTACCATTTAAAGCATATATGTCATTAAATGCAATTATAAAAACAATATATAGAATGAAAATATCAAAAAAACATTTATTAGAATGGACAACGGCAGAAGAAGCGGAAAATACCTCTAAAACAGATTTATTATCATATATAAAATATATGGCAGTACAAATTATTTTTGCATTAGCAATACTATTACTTACAAAAAACATAATATTAAGCATAATATCTATAATTTGGATAATAGCACCATATTTTATGTGGTATATAAGTAAAGAAAATAAAGAAGAAGTAAAAAATATATCAAAACAAAATAAAGAATATATATTAGAACTTGGAAAAGAAACCTGGAATTACTTTAAAACATATATAAACGAAGAAAATAATTATTTACCACCAGATAACTATCAAGAAGATAGAACACAAAAAATAGTATACAGAACATCATCAACAAATATTGGTTTAGGACTATTAAGTGTAGTATCAGCAGTTGATTTACAATATATAAAATTAGAAGATGCAATAAATCTTTTAGAAAAAATGATAGAAACAATAGAAAAATTACAAAAATGGAATGGACATTTATATAACTGGTATAATACAAAAACATTAATGCCACTAATACCAAGGTATATATCAACTGTTGATAGTGGTAATTTTGTAGGTTATTTATATACTTTACAAGGTTTTTTACAAGAAAAATTAAATAAATATCAAGATAAAAATAAAGTACAAAATTTAATTGAAATAGTAGATAAATTAATACACGACACAGATTTTTCATATTTATATGATAAAGAAAAAAGCATATTTTCAATAGGGTATAATATAGAAGACGGAAAACTAACAAATTCATATTATGATTTATTAGCATCAGAAGCAAGACAAGCAAGTTTAATTGCAATAGCAAAAAGAGATATACCAGCAAAACATTGGAGTAATTTAAGTAGAACTTTAACAGTATTAGATAAATATAAAGGACTTGTATCTTGGTCTGGAACTGCATTTGAATATTTAATGCCAAATATAAATATACCAAAATATGCAGGAAGTTTATTAGACGAATCTTGTAAGTTTATGTTATACAGCCAAAAGAAATATAGTAAAAAATTAGGCATACCTTGGGGAATATCAGAATCTGCATTTAACTTAAAAGACTTAAACCTAAATTATCAATATAAAGCATTTGGAATACCTTGGTTAGGCTTAAAAAGAGGATTAGCAGACGAAATGGTAGTATCATCTTATGGTAGTGTACTTGCAATTACAGAAGCACCAAATGAAGTAATAGAAAATTTAAAAATATTAGATAAAGAAGGAATGAGAGGAGAATTTGGGTTATATGAAGCCATAGACTATACACCAAATAGAGTACCATTTAATAAAAAATCAGTACCTGTAAAAACATATATGGCACACCATCAAGCCTTAATTTTATTATCTATAAACAACTTTATAAATTCTAATATATTACAAAAAAGATTTATGAGTAATCCAGAACTAAAAACTATTGATATATTATTACAAGAAAATATGCCAGAAAATGTAATAATAACAAAAGAACGAAAAGAAAAAATAGATAAAATAAAATATGTAGGTTATAACAGTTATATAGAAAATGTGTATACAAAAATAAATGAAAAAATAAATAATTACAATTTAATCTCAAATGGAGATTATTGTGTAATTATGGACGAAAAAGGAAATGGATATAGTAAATATAAAAATATACAAATAAATAGATTTAAAGAAACACAAGATTTTGAACAAGGAATATATTTCTATATAAAAAATATTAGAACAAAAAAAGTGTGGAAATCAACATTTTTAAATAAAGAAGATAAATTCAGAGTACACTTTACAGTAGATAAAGATAAATTTGTAAGAATTGATGAAAATATAGAAACAGTTACAGAAATAATAGTAGCACCAAATGAAAATGTAGAAATAAGAAGAATAGAATTAACAAACAAAGGAAATGTAGAAGAAATATTAGAAATAACAAGTGTATTAGAACCAATATTATCAAATAAAGAGCAAGACTATGCACACCCTGCCTTTAACAATTTATTTTTAAAATATAATATATTAGAAGACAACACAATTTTAATAACAAGAAATAAAAGAGGAAAAGTAGAGCCTATACATTTTGGAGTAAATTTATTTCCAAATTGCGAGACAATAGGAGATTTAGAATATGAAATAGATAAAGATAAACTTTATGAAAATGGAGATACAATAATTCCAAAAGCAATAAAAGATTCAAAACCATTTTCAAAAAATTTAGGATTAGTAACAGAACCGATTATAGCATTGAAAAGAACAATAAAAGTAAAACCGGGAGAAACTGCAACATTAAATTTAATAATGTCAGTAGCAGAAAATGAAGAAGAAGTAAAAAATAATTTAACAGTATACGAAAATAATGAAAAAGTAGAAAGATGTTTTGAGGTATCAAGAGCAAGAGTAGAAGAAGAAGCAAGATATTTAGGTATAACTGGAAGTAATATAGAAAACTTTAAGAAAATATTTTCATATTTACAATTTCAAAACCCAACAAAAAAATTATATATAAATAAACTACCTAAGATATCATATAAACAAAGTGATTTATGGAAATATGGAATTTCAGGAGATTTGCCAATATTACTTGTAAAAATAAAAGATATAAACGATATAAATGTTGTAAAAGAAGTATTAAAAGCTTATGAATTTTTTAAAGTAAAAAATATACAAATTGACTTAGTAATACTTGATGAAGAAGAAAATATATATGAAAGATATGTCCAAGAAGCAATTATAAATGAAATATTAAGTATGCAATTATCATATATGCAAAATATTAGTGGAGGAATATTTTTATTAAATACAAATGAGATAGAAGATGTGAATTTGTTGCTATTTAGAGCAAATTTATTAATAGAAGCAAATAAAGGAAACTTAAATACAATTTTAAATGAAATAGAAGAAGACTATTTAAAAACAATAAAAAATATTGGAAATGATAATATACAATACGAAGCGGTAAAAACAAGTGAAAACAATAACTATAAATTAGAAATAGAAAATTTAAAATACTATAACGAATATGGAGCATTCTCACAAGACGGTAAAGAATATATTATAAAAATAAATAATGAAACAACACCACCAACAGTTTGGAGTCATATAATTGCAAATGAAAACTTTGGAACATTAGTTACAAGCAATATGGGAGGATTTACATGGAGCAAAAATAGTAGATTAAATAGATTAACAACATGGTCAAACGATTCAATATTTGATACACCATCAGAAATAATATATTTAAAAGATGTAGACACAGGAGAAATATCTTCATTAGGAAGTAAGCCAATAAAACAAAGTGGAGATTACTATGTTATATATGGATTTGGATATGCAAAATATATCCATTCAAGTTTAGGAATAATACAAGAAGACGAGATATTTGTACCAAGAGAAGATAGTGTAAAAATTAATATAATAACATTAAAAAACACAATGCCAAATAAGAAAAAGTTAAAATTATATTATTATATAAAACCAGTATTAGGAGAAGATGAAATAAAAACTAATGGATATATAGATACAAAATTTAATAAAAATTCAAATATAATATATTCAAAAAATCTATATGGAGAGGACTTTTCAAAGATTTTTTATGTATCAAGCAGTGAAAAAATATTTTCATATACAGGAAGCAAAAAAGAATTTATAGGAAAAGGAACATTATCAAATCCTGATGGATTAAAAAAAGTAAGACTTGCAGAAGAAAACACATTAGGAATAGATAATTGTATAGCAATACAAATTGATGTAGAATTAGAAAGTTATGAAAATAAAGAAATATCTTTAATAATAGGAGAAGAAGACACAATATTAGAAGCACAAAATAAAGCATATAAATATTGTAAATTAAATAATTGCAAAGAAGAATTGAATAATATAAAAAATTATTGGAATGAAAATTTAAGCAAACTACAAGTAAACACACCAGTAGAATCAATAAATATATTATTAAATGGATGGTTAGTATATCAAACAGTAGTGTCAAGATTATGGGCACGTTCTGCATTTTATCAGTCAGGTGGAGCATTAGGATTTAGAGACCAATTACAAGACACATTAGGGTTAAAATATATATATCCAGAAATAATGAGAAATCAAATAATAAAACACAGTAAACATCAATTTAAAGAGGGAGATGTAGAACACTGGTGGCATGATGAAACAGGAAAAGGAATTAGGTCAAAAATATCAGATGACTTATTATGGATGGTATATGTAGTTGCAGAATATATAGAATTAACAGGAAATTATGATATCTTAGATGAAGAAACACCATTTTTATCAGGAGAAGAATTAAAATTAGGAGAAGACGAAAGATATGATTTATTTAATGAAGGAGAAGAAAAAGCAAGTATATATAATCATTGCATAAGAGCAATAGAAAAAACATTAAACTTTGGAAAAAATAATTTACCTAAAATAGGAACAGGGGACTGGAATGATGGATTTAGTAATGTAGGAGAAAAAGGAATTGGAGAAAGTGTATGGCTAGGATTTTTCTTATATATAATATTAGAAAGATTTATTCCAATATGTGAAAAGAAAAATGATATAGAAAGAGTAGAGAAATACAAAAAAATACAAGAAAATTTAAAAAAGACATTAAACACAGTAGGTTGGGATGGAAGATGGTATAGAAGAGCATTTACAGATAATGGAGATATATTAGGAAGTATAGTAAATGAAGAATGTAAAATAGATAGCATAGCACAGTCTTGGTCTGTAATATCAAATGCAGGAGATAATGATAAAAAATATATATGTATGGAAAGTTTAGAAAATCATTTAGTAGATAAAGAAAATGGAATAATAAAACTTTTAGACCCTCCATTTGAAAAAAGTAAATTAGAGCCGGGTTATATAAAAGCATATTTACCGGGTGTAAGAGAAAATGGTGGTCAATATACACATGCAGCAGTATGGACCATAATTGCAGAATGTAAGTTAGGTTTTGGAGATAAAGCCTATGAATTCTTTAAAATGATAAACCCAATAGAACACTCAAAAACATTAGAACAAGCAAACAAATACAAAGTAGAGCCTTATGTAATAGCAGCAGATATATATGGAACACAAAATTTAAAAGGTAGAGGAGGATGGACTTGGTACACAGGTTCAAGCAGTTGGTATTATAAAGCAGGAATAGAATATATTTTAGGGTTAAAGGTAGAAAATAAATATTTAAAAATAGAGCCATGTATACCAAAAGAATGGAAGGAATACAGTATGCAATATAAATATGGAACATCAACCTATAATATAAAAGTAAAAAATCCTAACTCAAAAAACACAGGAGTAGAAAAATTTATAGTAAATGGTGAAGAAATAAAAGAAAAGAAAATTTTATTACAAGACAATAGCAAAATTTATAATATAGAAATTTGTATGTAATTTTTTAAGGTTATATTAAATTCCACATTGAAAAATTTTCTATTAATTATTAAAAATTGTATGTAAAAAATTAGGAGGAAAAATGTTATCACAAATACTTGTATTAATTATATTAATATTAATTAACGCATTTTTCGCAGCAACAGAAATAGCATTTATATCATTAAATGATGTAAAAATAGAACTACAAGCAAAAGAAGGAAATAAGAAGGCAAAAAAAATAGAAAAAATGTTAAAAGACCCAAGCAAATTTTTAGCAACAATACAAATTGGAATAACATTAGCAGGATTTTTATCAAGTGCATTTGCATCAGATACCTTTGCAAGTTTAATAGCACCAAAATTATATAATCTATTTCCATTTTTATCACTTCAAATATGGCAAAATATATCAATAATATTAATAACAATAATATTATCATATTTTACCTTAGTATTTGGAGAATTAGTACCAAAAAGAATAGCAATGAAATATGCTGAAAAATTGGCATATTTAGCAGTTGGAATAATAAAAATAATATCAATATTAACATTACCATTTGTAAAACTTTTAACATTTTCAACAAATATAATATCAAAAATATTTGGAGTAACAGGAACAGAAGAAGAAAATGTAAGCGAAGAAGAAATAAAAATGATGGTGGATGTTGGAGAAGAAAAAGGCACCATTGAAACAGGAGAAAAAGAAATGATAAACAATATTTTTGAATTTAACGATAGAGTTATTTCAGAAATAATGGTGCCTAGAACTCAAATGTATGCCTTAGACTGCGAACTTACAATATTTGAAGCAATAAATATGTTAAATGAAGATACAAGATATAGTAGAATACCAGTCTATGAAAAAAATATAGACAATATTATAGGAATGTTATATGTAAAAGACCTAGTATTAACAAATAAAAGTAAAAGTACAAAATTAAAAAATATAGCAAGAGAAGCAACTTATGTATTAGAAAGCGTATATATTGATGATGTATTTAAAGAGTTAAAAAGAAAGAAAAAACAAATAGCAGTTGTAGTAGACGAGTATGGAGGAACGGCAGGACTTGTAACTATGGAAGATATTTTAGAAGAAATAGTTGGAGAAATATATGATGAATATGATGTAGAACAAGAAAAATATAAAAAAATAGATAATAACACATATCTATTTGATGGAGAAATACCAATATATGAAGTAGAAAAAATATTAGGTGTAGACTTACCAGAAGGAGATTATGATACACTTTCAGGGTATCTTTTATTTGAATTAAATAGAATTCCAGAAGATGATGAAAAAGACATAATTGTAGAAACAAGTAAAGTAAATTATAAAATAGAAAAAATTGAAGGCAATAGGATTATAAATGTAAAAGCATGTAAAATATAAATAATAATAAAATGTGAAACAAAATTAATAAAATTTTAAAAAAATGTTTCACATAAATTTAAGTGTTGATAAATTCCATATTTTGTAGTAAAATATATAGGTAAAAAATTGAAAGGAAAGAAAATTATGGAAAAATTTTATATAACAACACCAATATATTATCCAAGTGGAAAATTTCATATAGGAACTGCATATACAGAAGTATTAGCAGACACAATAAAAAAATATAAAAAATTACAAGGTTATGATAGCTTCTTATTAACAGGAACAGATGAACATGGTCAAAAAATAGAAAACAAAGCAAAAGAAGCAAACTTAGAGCCAAAAGAATATGTAGATATTCAAGTAAAAAGTGCAAAAGCACTATGGGAAACAATGAAAATAGATTATGATAAATATATAAGAACAACAGACGAATACCATATAAAAGCATGTCAAAAAATATTTGAAAAATTTTTAAAACAAGGTGACATTTATAAAGGAACATATGAGGGTTGGTATTGTGAACCATGTGAATCATTTTTTACAGAAACACAATTAGTAGATGGTAAATGTCCAGACTGTGGTAGAGAAGTTAAAAAAATGCAAGAAGAAGCATATTTCTTTAATATGAAAAAATATGTAGATAAACTTTTAAAATACTATGATGAACATCCAGACTTTATTAAACCAGCATTTAGAAAAAATGAAATGATAAATAACTTTATAAAACCAGGATTAGAAGATTTATGTGTAACTAGAACTTCATTCGATTGGGGAATAAAAGTTACAAGTGATACAAAACACGTTATTTACGTTTGGCTAGATGCCTTAATGAACTATATAACAGCATTAGGTTATACATCAGAAGATGAAGAATTATTTAAGAAATACTGGCCAGCAGATGTACAAATAGTTGGTAAAGATATAGCAAGATTTCACTTAATATATTGGCCAATTTTCTTAATGGCACTTGACTTACCATTACCAAAAACAATTTTAACACATAACTGGATAACAATGAAAGATGGAAAAATGTCTAAATCAAAAGGAAATGTTATATATCCTGAACAACTTATAAATAAATATGGATTAGATGCTACAAAATATTTCTTATTAAGAGAAGTACCAATTTCAACAGATGGTTTATTTACACCAGAAGGGTTTATTCAAAGATATAATTATGATTTATGTAATGATTTAAGCAATTTATTAAATAGAACAGTTTCAATGGTAAATAAATATTTTGAAGGAGTTGTACCAAGTTATAATGGTACACCAAATGAAGTTGATTTAGAATTTGAAAAAGAAGCGGAAAATGCTATTTTAGAATATGAAAAATACATGAAGGATTATGAAATATGTAACTCAATTCAAGAAGCATGGAATTTTATTGCAAGAACAAATAAATATATAGACGAAACTGCACCATGGGTACTTGCAAAGCAAGTTGAAGGAGAAAGTGAAGAAGAAATAAAAATAAAACAAGAAAAATTAAAATCTGCTATGTACCATTTAATAGCAAGTTTAAAAGAAATAGCAATATTAATTAGACCATTTATGGAAGAAACTTCAACTAATATTTTAAATCAAATAGGAATAGATAGTAGTTCTATTACATGGAATTCTTTAAAAGAATATAAAAATATAGAAAATATAAAGGTTATTGAAAAAGGTGAACCAATATTTATGAGACTTAATTTAGAAGAAGAAGTAGAATACATTAAAAACTTAATGAAAAATTAAAAACTAAAAATCCAGTGAAAATTCACTGGATTTTTGCTATCTATTATAACCTTGTTTATTTAAGTATTTTATAGTTTCGTGTTTTAATTCCTCTGCCTTAGTTAATTTTCTAGTTAATACAGGTAAAAAAAGTTGTTTCCTATTTGTAATAAAATTATTAATTTCATTAGAATTAATATCAAAATTATTATGAATATAGTTATTAATAACATTTAGTTGTTGAATATCTTCTGAAATTAAATCATTATACTTATTGTCTTCTAAAAATAATTCAATATCTGCTAAAACACTATTCATATCAATATTATCTTTAATTAGCATATTACGATTTAATTTATCATTTATTACATAGCGCTTAAAAGAAATATTTTCTTCTTTAAAAGCAGTAGTACCATCTAATTTTTCAAAAAGTTTTTTAAAAATATTTCTAGAATGTAAATTATTTTCTTCATTTTCAATTTTACTTAATTCTGCTTGTATTCTAGTGTTTGTAACTGCATCAAATAAATTTTTCTTTTTATCATTTTCAGATAAATTTGCTAAACCTTCTTCTTCAAAAACAAAACCCTTCATCTGTATTCCTCTTTCTTTTATTTTTCTAATTATATCATTTAAAATATTTATGTGTCAATGAAAAATAAAAGAAACGCTAAATATTATTGCTGTAATTCATTTTTTACTTGATTAATTTCATCTTGTGTAGCAGGTTGAGCAGGTTTATAATATCCCTTAGTTTGAGCAACTTTAAATAATTCAAATTGAAAACTTTCACAAGTATTTCTTATTTGTTGAATAGTCTGTCTAAGTTGCATATTTTCAGTTTCATTAATAACACCTTGATAAGTAGTAAGTTCAGATTTTGTAGAATCTAAAATATCATTAACCATAGTTTTTTCTTCCATAAAAACCTCCTAATTATTTAAAAAAGACATTAATTTTTGTTTAGTATTCAATGCATCTTGAGCAGACTTCGTAAAAATTTGTTTAATTTGAGGGTCTACACATTGATTAGCATAGTTGTTTAATTTTTCATAAGAAGTCTCATGAACACCAACTAAATGTCTTATATTTTGTAATTCAACTTGACTAAGATTAGCCATAAAAATTCATTCCTTTCCGGTACAAATTTAGAATAAAAAATAAATAAGATTTTTTTTTAAACCAATTACCTTTAATATACTTAATATAATTATGTACAAAATAAAAAATGAATATACAAAAACATTAACAAATTAAAAATATAGAGCATATTATATGAAAAGGAGGTATTAAAATGTATACAGATTATAATAATTTTAATCAATTTTACGGATTCAACGACTATAACATGAGGGATTATAATATGAGAGATTATAATCTAAGAAGCACTGAACAAATGAAAAATACATATGATGATGAATTAATTTCATTAAATCAAGCAATAGAACTAATAAGAACATCAGTAGGAAATGAAAGAGAAGATGAATTGTTTTATGATAATTTAATAAAAATAGCACCAACAGATAAAGAGAAGGATATTATAAAAAGTATTAGAGATGACGAGAAAAAACATAATAAAATATTAAGAGAGTTATATTACAATTTTACAGGTCAAATGATACCACCTGATACTTTAAATCAAAGTACAGAAAGTAAATTAACATATAAGGAATTATTAGAAAAAGCATTATTTGGAGAATTAGATGCAGTTGTAAAATATAGAAAAATATTAGGAAAAATGCCTAGTGGAGATAGTTATATCTTACTAATGTCAATAATGACAGATGAAATAAAACATGCGAATAAATATAATTTTTTAATAGCAACTGCAAAATAATATGGTATTACTTATAATTTAAATTCATTTGAATATTTACTTATTAAAAATACACCTCCAAATATTAGATTTTTTTCTAACATTTTGGAGGTGCACTTCAATTAAAAGCAACTTTATTTTATTATTACTTTAACCTAAATTTTTATTTTTTCAATTTCCAATTTACTTAAACCAGTAATTTCAATGATAGTATCAATATTCATTTTTTTAAGTAACATTTTTTTAGCTATTGCAATTTTTTCTTTATTTATGCCTTTCTCCATGCCTTTTTCCATACCTTGTTCCATACCTTGTGCAATTCCTTTTTGCATACCTTTTTCTAAACCATCTTGTAAAATTTTTTCAGTTAAATATTGAATTCTAGAAGCTTCATCACAAGCAGCTTTAAATTGCAAAAACTCTAACCTTTTTAATTCGGCATCACCACTTAAATACTCTAATTCTTCATTAGCTTTTTTAATTTGTTTATTGTTTTTAATTGCCATTTTAATCAACTCCTTGTTCATACCGTCTATAAAGGTTAGCCATTGTTCTAATTTATTACTTAAATCTGGACGTTGCCTTCTAAATTTTGGTAATTCTATAAAATGATATTTTAATGATTTAATCATTTCATAATCTCTATGCTTTTTTGAAACAGTAACTGTCTCAGTATGATATTCAGGTAAATCTGTTAATTCATAATCTAAAATATTTATCATAATAACATCCTTCATATCACCGATATTTTTCACCTGAGACTAATTGTTCACTCATTAATTTACCAGCATAAAATAAAGACCTTTTTTCAATATCCTTATTATCAATAACTTGCATTTCAATATTTACAATGATTCCATCATTTAAAGTTGCTTTAATATCAAGTATACCATATTTATTTTTTTTAGATAATCTTTCTAACCTTGCTTCTGGTATTATTTCAATTTTATTAATTGGTATTTCAAGTATGGCCTCTAAAAAATCTATTAACATACTTTCATTACCTTTTTTGCTAAATAGCCTATTGAATACAAAATCTGTTTTTACAGATAATAAATCTTTCATGTAATTCCTCCTATATTTTAACACTTTGCCATTTTGTTTGCAAGAGTTTTTAAAAAATTTATAAAATTTAAGAGAACAATTAATTTATTGCAAAAAATGGTATACCTCCTTTCAAGTTATTTAATTAATATCTTAATTGATTAAAATTAGGCGAATCGCCTCGATTTTTGTTTTGATATAATCAAATTGTCTTAAATATGTATTGAATTAACATATTATGAAAAAATATAAATAAAACAATAAAATATTGTTTCTTAAAATTTACATATAAAATTTATATAATAAAAACATGAAAAAGTCAAGAAAAATATTTCGACAAAAAAACACATATTTTGATAAAATATAAATAAAATAATTAATAAACGAACATATATTTTTATATAAGACAGTAAAAAAACTTGACAAAACTACTACTTAGTTGTAAAATATAAGCATTAAATAAAAGGAGAATTTTATGCCAAATAATAATAAAAAAATACTTAAAATAGGAAGTTTCAAAACAGAAATATATCTAGCAATAATAGCAATATTGTTAATAATAATATGCATACAAAATTCAGTATTAATAGTACCTTCAATAATAATATATGCATTAATATTACTATACACATTTTGGAATGATAATAAAAGAAAAACAGAAATAACAGAACACATTCAAGAAATCACAGGAAATGTTGAAACAGCAGCAAAAAATTCACTAGCAAACTCACCATTCCCATTAATATTAGTGGAAACAGATGGAAACATTGTATGGAAAAACTTTAAATTCAACAATGAATTCGCAAACATAGATATAAAAAATATATTAATAGATACAGTAAAAGAAATAAAAATAGAATTAGAAAAAAGACCAAATAAAAAAGATAAAACAATAGAAAAAGAAATAAATATAGAAAAGAAAACATACAAAATAGTTGGAGAATATGTAAAAGTAAAACAAAAAGGAAGAAATAAACAAACAGTATATACACTATTACTATATTTTATAGACCAAACAGACTATCTAAACGCACTAAAAGAAATAAAAGAATCAAAAACATGTGTAGGAATATTAAAAATAGACAATTATGAAGAAACAATAAAAGAAATATCACCAGAAACAAGACCACAAATACTTGCAGAAATAGAAAAAAACATATATGAATGGGCATTAGCTGCAAATGCTATGATAATAAAAACAGAAAAAGACACTTATGTAATAACATTTGAAAATAAATATTTAGAAAAACTAAAAGAAAACAAATTCGAAATTTTAGACAGTGTCAAAGAAATAGACGTACAAGGAATTTTACAAATGACATTAACAATAGCAATTTCAAATGATGGAGAAACAAACCAAGAAAAATATAAAACAGCAATAGCAACAATGGATGTAGCATTAGGAAGAGGAGGAGACCAAGCAGTAATTAGAGAAGATGGAAAATATGAATTCTTTGGAGGAAGAACACAAGAAGTAGAAAAAAGAACAAAAGTAAAAGCAAGAATAGTAGCACACGCATTAGAAGAATTAATAATAGAAGCAAATGATGTAATGATAATGGGACATACAAATGGAGACATAGACTCAATGGGTTCAAGCATGGGCTTATATAGATTAGCAAAAAATCTAGAAAAAGAAGCACATATAGTAAATAACACATTTGGATTATCATTAAGCAATTTCATAGAAACAATAAAAGAAAATGAAGATTATAAAGATGTTTTTTATGATAAAGCAGAGGCAATGTCAAAAATAACATCAAAAACATTATTAATAGTAGTAGACACACATAAGAAAAGTTATGTAGAAGTACCAGAACTATTAGAAAAAACAAATAAAATAGTAGTAATAGACCACCATAGAATAAGCACAGACTATATAGATAATGCAATATTAACTTTTCATGAAGTATACGCATCATCTGCATCAGAACTTGTAACAGAATTATTACAATATGCAAATAAAGAGCCAGAAATAACAACCTTAGAAGCAGAAAGCCTATATGGAGGAATAATGGTAGATACCAAAAACTTTACATTTAAAACAGGTGTAAGAACATTTGAAGCAGCAGCATATTTAAGAAAATGTGGTGTAGATATAATAAAAGTAAAAAAATGGTTTCAAAGTGATTTACAAAGCTACAACCTAATTGCAGAAATAGTAAAAAAAGCAGAAGTTATAAATGACACAATAGCAATATCAATATACGATAAAAAAGATAAGGATGCAAACCTAATTTGTGCAAAAGCAGCAGACGAACTATTAACAATAAGTACAATAACAGCATCATTTGTTATAGGATATCTAGGAGAAAAAGTTTGTATAAGCGGAAGGTCATTAGGAGATATTAATGTACAACTAATACTAGAACAATTAGGAGGCGGAGGTCATATAACCTTAGCAGGAGCACAAGTTGAAGGAATGACACAAGAAGAAGTAAAACAAGAATTAATTACTATAATAAAACAATATTTTAATGAAAGCGAAGCCTAATATATAAAGAAAGGGTGAAGAAAATGAAGGTAATTTTATGTGCAGATATAAAAAACGTTGGAAAAAAAGATGAAGTAATAAATGCAAGTGATGGATATGCAAGAAACTTTTTATTTCCAAGAAAACTAGCAGTACCGGCAGACAAAGAAAATATGAGTAAACTACAAGCAAAACAAGAATCAAAAGAATATAAAAGAGGACTAGAATTAGAAGAAACAAAAAAAGTTGCTGATAAATTAAATGAAATAACATTAAAGATAAAAACAAAATCAGGAGAAAATGGAAAACTATTTGGTTCAATAACATCAAAAGAAATATCACAAAACCTAGAAGAACAATATAAAATCAGTGTTGATAAGAAAAAAATAAATTTAAAAGAACCAATAAAAAATATAGGGACAACTATTGTAGATATAAAGTTATTTGAAGGAGTAACTGCAAAACTAAAAGTAATGATAATTGAAGGGAATTAAATGTAGTATGGAACTAGGAAAAATACCACCAAACGATATAGAAGCAGAACAAGCAATATTAGGCTGTATGTTAACAGATAAAGATGCTGTAATTTCTGCATTAGAAATATTAAAAGAAGAAGATTTTTATAGAGAAGATAACAAAGCAATATATTCAGCAATAACAAATTTATATAATAGAGCAGAACCAATAGATATAATTACAGTAAAAGCAGAATTATCTTCAATAGGTAAATTAGAAAGTGTTGGTGGACTAGGATACCTTGCAGAATTACCAGATAAAGTTCCAACAACCGCAAATGTAGATAGATATATAAAAATAGTAGAAGAAAAATCAATATTAAGAAGTTTAATAAAAACATCAAATGAACTAATAACATTAGGATATGATGATACACAAGAAGTTGATACTATCATAGACGTTGCAGAAAAGAAAATATTTAACCTAATGCAAAATAGAAATCAAAAGGGATATACACCAATAAAAGATGTATTAGTAGAAACATTTGCACAACTAGAACAACTATATAATCAAAAACAAGCTGTAACAGGTGTGCCTACGGGATTTTTAGATTTAGACCATAGAACATCAGGATTACACAAATCAGATTTAGTTTTAATTGCTGCAAGACCAGCAATGGGAAAATCTGCATTTGCAATAAATATAGCAACAAATGCAGCATTAAGAGCAAAAACACCAGTTATAATATTTAGTTTAGAGATGTCAAAAGAACAGGTTGTAAGTAGAATTCTATCAAGTGAAGCAATGGTAGATAGCAACAAAATTAGAACAGGAAAAATAGAAGAAGATGATTGGGGAAAATTAGCAGGCTCATTAGGACCACTTTCAGAAGCAGAAATATATATAGACGATACACCCGGAATATCAATTACAGAAATAAGAGCAAAATGTAGAAAACTAAAATTAGAAAAAAATATTGGACTTGTAGTTATAGACTATTTACAATTAATACAAGGAACAGGAAAAAGAAATAGCAGTCGTGAGCAAGAAATATCAGAAATAAGTAGGTCATTAAAAATATTGGCAAAAGAATTAGATGTACCAGTAATTGCATTATCACAATTATCAAGAGCAGCAGAAGCAAGACCAGACCATAGACCAATGTTGTCTGATTTACGTGAATCTGGTGCAATAGAGCAAGATGCAGATATTGTAATGTTTTTATATAGAGATGATTATTATAATCAAGATTCAGAAAAGAAAAATATAGCAGAAGTTATAATCGCAAAACATAGGGCAGGAGCAACAGGAACAGTTGAATTATTGTGGTTAAGTAACTTTACAAAATTTGCAAACATTGAACGTTACAGAGATTAAAGAGGAATAAATGAAAGAAGAAATTTTAAAAACAATAAAAGAGTATAAACAAATAGAAAATGGAGATAGTATAATAATAGGAGTCTCAGGTGGTCCAGACTCAATGTGTTTACTCAATGTTTTAAATGAAATAAAAGAAGAAAAAATAATCAATTTTAAAATATATGTAGCACATGTAAATCACATGATTAGAGAAGAAGCAGATTCAGATGAAGAATATGTTAAAAAAATTTGTGAAAAAAAAGATATTCCATTTTTCTCAAAAAAAATAGATATAAAAAATGAAGCAAAGAAAAATAAAATAGGAACAGAAGAAACAGGAAGAAAATCTAGATATGATTTTTTTGAAGAAATATTGGTAAAAACAAATTCAAATAAAATAGCAACAGCACATACAGCAAATGATAATGCAGAAACTGTATTAATGAATATTATAAGAGGAAGTGGAACATCAGGCTTAAAAGGCATACTACCCGTAAGAGAAAATAAATATATAAGACCATTAATAAATACATCAAGAGAAGAAATAGAAAAATATTGTGAAGAAAAAAATCTAAATCCAAGAATAGATAAAACAAATAAAGAAAACGTATATACAAGAAATAAAATTAGAAATCAATTAATACCATATATAAAAGAAGAATTTAATCCAAATATCATAAAAGCAATAAATAGATTATCTGAAATTTCATGTATTGAAAACGAATTTATACAAAATATAGTAGAGAAAAATTATAAAGAAATTGTAATAGAAGAAAAAAAAGAACAAATAGAATTAGACTTAAAAAAGTTTAATTCCCAAGAAACAGTTATAAAAAGCAGAATAATATTATATACTATTAATAAATTACTAGGGAACTGTCAAGGAATAGAATTAATTCACATAAAAGACATAATAAAACTATGTGAAAACAATATTGGAAATAAATTTTTAATACCAAATAAAAAAGTAAAAATAATTGTAAAAAACAAAAAAATTTTTTTTCTACCTAATATGTAGTTCCGTAAATAAAACCTTACATACAAGCAAGTTACAAAGAAAAAACTTTTAAAAAAAGTATTGAAAAGTAAAATTAAATGTGATATAGTTCAAAAAGTAAAATTTTATACATAGGAGGTTTAATTAAATTGAAGAATGGTTTAAAAACACTAGCAATGTGGATTATAATAGGTATAATTTTCATTGTAGTATTATCGTCAATATTAGATAACTCAGATACAAAAATGAGTTATTCAGATTTAATTAATAAAATAGAAACAGGAGAAGTTACAGAAATAGAAATAGCATCAGGTGGAGAAAAAGCATACGTAAAATTAAAAGGAGATAATGTTGAAAAAGAAGTAAATATTCCAAGTCTAGATAGTTTTGTAGATTATTCAACAGACTATTTAAAAGCAGGAACAATAAAATTATCAGAAAAATCTGAATCAATATTTATAACAATATTAGGATTATTATCACCATTTGGAATATTGATAATATTCTTTATATTCTGGTTCTTTATGATGAATAGTCAACAAGGAGGAAATAAAACAGTATCATTTGGAAAAAGCAAAGCAAGAGTAATGACACCAGCAGATAAAAACAAAATAACATTTGCAGACGTAGCTGGAGTTGACGAAGAAAAAGAAGAATTAGAAGAAATAGTAGAATTTTTAAAAAATCCAAAGAAATTTACAGACATGGGAGCAAGAATACCAAAAGGAGTATTATTAGTAGGTCAACCAGGAACTGGTAAAACATTACTTGCAAAAGCAGTTGCAGGAGAAGCAGGAGTACCATTCTTCATAATGAGTGGATCAGACTTCGTAGAAATGTTTGTTGGTGTTGGTGCAGCAAGAGTAAGAGATTTATTTGAACAAGCAAAGAAAAATGCTCCATGTATAATATTTATAGATGAAATAGATGCAGTAGGACGTCAAAGAGGAGCAGGACTTGGTGGAGGACATGATGAAAGAGAACAAACATTAAATCAAATGTTAGTTGAAATGGACGGATTTGGAACAAACGAGGGAGTTATAGTTTTAGCAGCAACAAATAGACCAGATGTATTAGATAAAGCATTATTAAGACCTGGTAGATTTGATAGACAAATAGTAGTTTCAGCACCAGATGTACTAGCAAGAGAACAAATATTAGAAGTACATGCAAGAAAGAAAAGATTATCAGAAGATGTAGATTTAAAAACAATAGCAAAAAATACATCAGGATTTTCAGGTGCAGACCTTGAAAATGTATTAAATGAAGCCGCATTATTAGCAGCAAGAAGAAATAAAAATGAAATAGGAATGGCAGAAATAGAAGATGCTATGGTAAAAGTTACAATGGGACCTGAAAAGAAAACAAGAGTAAGAAGTGAAAAAGAAAATAAATTAGTTGCATACCATGAAGCAGGTCATGCAGTAGTTAGTAGATTTTTACCAACACAAGATGCTGTACATCAAATATCAATAGTACCAAGAGGTATGGCTGGTGGTTATACTATGTATAGACCAACAGAAGATAAATCATTTATGTCAAAATCTGAAATGGAAGAAAACATAGTATCACTTTTAGGTGGTAGAGTTGCAGAACAATTAATATTAAATGATATATCAACAGGAGCAAGTAACGATATAGAAAGAGCATCAAAAATAGCAAGAGCAATGGTAACAAAATACGGTATGAGTGATAGAATAGGTGCAATAATGTTTGGCTCAGACCAAGAAGAAGTATTTTTAGGTAGAGATTTTGCTCAATCTAAAAATTATTCTGAAGAAACAGCAGCAGTTATAGATATAGAAACTAAAAAGATTATTGATATAGCATATAAAAGAGCAGAAGAAATTTTAACACAAAATATAGATAAATTACATCAAGTAGCCCAAATTCTTCTTGAAAAAGAAAAAATCGATGGAGAAGAATTTGATAAAATATTTGAAAATTAAACATGCGCACATCGGGGACGCAAAAAAGCGCAAACGCACATCGGGGACGTAAAAAATGTGCAAAATTTAAAATACAACATTGTGCATATTATCTGTATGTTAACAAAATTCCGTGTAAAACCCTTGACAAATAATACTAGTTTAATGTATAATAAATAGCGTATATAAAACAAATCCCGCAGAATGTTTTTCAAACACTGGAAGGAGGGGAATAATAATGTCAGAGGTAAAAGTTAATAATGGAAATATAGAAGATGCTTTAAAAAGATTTAAAAGACAATGTGCAAGAAATGGCGTAATGCAAGAAGTAAAAAAGAGAGAACATTATGAAAAACCTAGTGTTAAGAGAAAGAAAAAATCAGAGGCTGCAAGAAAAAGAAAATTTTAATAAATAATAAAAGAGAATTTAGAAAAATCTAAATTCTCTTAAATTTTTTTAAAAACTAAATTTAATAGAAAATTAATTTTTAAATTACTAAAAATTTTTAAAACTAATCTCTACTAAATAATAATTTAATACTCCATAAACCAGAAATACCTACTAAGGCATATATTATTCTACTAATTGCTGATAAACTACCAAATATTGTATCAACTAAATTAAACTTAAAGAACCCAATTAAACCCCAGTTTATGGCTCCAATAATTACTAAAATAAGAGCAATTGTATCTATTGTTTTCATATTAAAAAAACCTCCATTTCATTTTGGTTTTATAATAGTATATTTCAAAATAAAAAAAATATGTATTAAAAAAATTTTTACCAAAATTTAACTTTTTTAATTAACTTATTAGGAGATTTTATTAATTTTCGATTTTATAATAATGCTTTATTATAACCAAAACCTGTATATGTTTTTGCAAGTTCAAATTTATTCATATTCATTAATTGTTGTTCTATAATATCTTGAATATCTTCAGCTAAAATTCTTTTTTTATCTAATTCTTCTATATGTTTTACAATTTGCTTAATTTCTGTTTTACTTGCTTTTTCATTTGTATTTACTTCATTATTTGCCTTTTCAATAGCAACTTCTATTTTCTCTCTATTATAATAAACTGCTCTACCATCTCTTTTTATTACTTTCATTTTTACTCCCCCTTAAAAATACTAAGATATTAAAAAATCTATGATAATTATTTAACAACAAAATAAAAAAATCTGTTGCAAAAGCAACAAAATTGAAAATAATTTTTTTGAAAAAAGGTAACCATTTATATTCTAAGATATGACAAAAAAATTTTTTTTCTGACAAAAATTTTTTAATTAAAAAATCTTGAAATATCAAAAGTTATAAGATATAATATTAACATAAATTTAGCAGTTACTTATAGACAAAAATTAAAAAGTGGTGAATAAAATATGGATTTTAATGAAATTTTAAATAATATAAATGAAAATTGTGTAAAAATTCAAAAAAAGAATTTTAAAAAAGGAGATATAATTACATATTATATTGAAAATAGAAAACAAATCTGCATATTAATATCAGGAAAAGCAGATTTAATTAGATATGATAAAGATGGAAATAAAGATATAATAGAAAATTATAATGTAAATGATATATTTGGAGAAACATTTTACCCTGTAAATACTAATAATGAGCTATTTGTACAAGCAACTGAAAATTGTGAAGTATTAATATTTCTATATGAAGATATTAAAATGAAATGTAAAAACAACTGTAAATATCATCAAATTTTAATATCAAGTTTATTAGAACTTGTTATAAATAAATCAGTACATCAAAATTCAAGAATTGAAATATTATCAAAAAGAACAATAAGAGAAAAACTATTAAGTTATTTTTCAATATTATCAACAACAAGTTCTAGTAAAACAGTAATATTACCATTTTCATTAACAAATTTAGCAGATTATTTAAGTGTAGATAGAAGTGCAATGATGAGAGAAATAAAAAACTTAATAACAGAAGGTTTTATATCTAAAAATAAAAATAAGATAAAAATTTTGTATTAATTTTATAAAATTATTGTATAAACTTTCCAAAATATATTATAATAAAAAGAGCAGAGAAAATGCTAGAAGGGAGAAAAAAGTATGAATCATATACAAGAACAAATAAAGAAAAGCATAACACTTCATATAATAAAAACAGAAAAATTTAAAACAAACCTATTAGCCGTATATTTAACAACACCATTACAAAAAGAAACAGTAACACTAAACGCATTAATACCAGCAGTATTAAAAAGAGGAAGCAAACACATGCAAACCTCAGAAGAAATAAGTAAAATTCTAGAAGAAATGTATGGTGCAACTTTTGACTGTGGTATAGATAAAATAGGAGATAATCAAGTATTAAAATTTTATTTAGAATCAATAAATAATGAATTTTTACCAACACAAGAAAATTTATTACAAGAAAGTATAAATAAACTATTAGAAATAGTATTCAATCCATTAATAGAAGAAAACAAATTTAAAGAAGAATATGTAAATAGTGAAAAAGAAAATCTAAAACAAATAATAGAAGGAAAAATAGATAATAAAGCACAATATGCGTTTACAAGATGTATAGAAGAGATGTATAAAAATGAACCTTACGGACTATATAAATATGGATATGTAGAAGATTTAGCAAGTATTGATTCTAAAAAACTATATGAACAATATAATGAACTACTAAAAACCTGCAAAATAGATATATTTATTTCAGGAAAAGTAGAAGAAAACATATTAAATTTAATAAAAGAAAATGAAAATATACAAAAAATAGAAGAACATGAAGCAAAATACGTTGTAAATAGCATAAAAAAACCTCAACAAAAAGAAATAAACACAGTAGAAGAAAAAATGGAAATATCACAAGGAAAATTAGTAATAGGGTTAGATATAGATGAAGAAACAAAAGAAGCAAAATATGTTGCTACAATTTACAATGCAATACTAGGAGGAATACCAACATCAAAAATGTTTCAAAATGTTAGAGAAAAAGCAAGTTTAGCATATACAGCAAGTTCAAGTTATTTAAAACACAAAAACAATATATTTGTAAGATGTGGTATAGAAATATCAAATTATGAAAAAGCATTAGACTTAATAAAACAACAAATTGAAGATATGAAAAAAGGAGAATTTACAGAAGAAGATATAAACAGTGCAAAAACAAATATAATAGCAACAATTAAATCAATTCCAGATGAGCAAGACACAGAAATTTCATATTATTTTGGACAAGAATTATCAGAAATAAAAATGAATTTTGAAGAATATGAAGGAAATATTAACAAAGTAACAAAACAAGATATAATAAACTTTGCAAATAAAGTTAAAATAAATACAATATACTTTTTAAAAGGAAATTAAAGGTTTATGGGTAACCTTTTAAAAACCTAAATAAATTAAAAGGAAATAATAATATGCAAATAATAGAAAATTTAAAAGTTAAAGAAAAGTTATATATTGAAAAATTAGAAAATGGTTTAACTGTAATGATTATTCCAAAGAAAAATATACAAAAAAAATATGTAATATTTGGAACAAATTTTGGTTCAATAGATAATCATTTTATAGACCCAAAAACAAATGAAGAAATAAAAATTCCAGATGGAGTTGCACATTTCTTAGAGCATAAAATGTTTGAACAAAAAAGCGGAAAAAACAGTTTAGATACTTTATCTGCATTAGGAGTTGATGCAAATGCATATACAACAAATGACCATACAGCATATTTATTTGAAACAACTGAAAATTTTTATGAAGCATTAGACGAATTAATGGATTATATACAAAATCCATATTTTACAGATGAAAATGTAGAAAAAGAAAAAGGAATAATAGGTCAAGAAATAAAAATGTACGAAGATCATCCGGGATGGCAAGTATATCTAAACACGATGAAATGTATGTATAAAGAAAATCCAGTAAGAGATGATATAGCAGGTTCAATAGAATCAATATCTGAAATTAATAAAGAAATATTATATACATGTTATAACACATTTTATAACCCATCAAATATGGCATTAGTAGTATGTGGAGATTTTGAGCCAGAAAATCTTTTAAAAGAAATAAAATCAAGATTAATAGAAAAAGAAAAACAAGCAGAAATAAAAAGAATATATCCCCCAAAAGAAGAAAAAATATTACAAAAAGAAAAAACAGTAAAAATGGAAGTAAATACGCCATTATTTATGATAGGATTTAAAGATAATCCACAAGAAAAAGAAAATATTGTGAAAAAACATATTGCAATAGAAATAATTTTAAATATATTATTAGGTCAAAGTTCAGAATTATACAAAGAACTATATGAACAAGGAAATTTAATATCAACACCAGATTTAGATTATGAATTTTCAAAACAATATGCACATATATTAATATCTGGGCAATCTAAAAATCCAAAGGAAATAGTTTTGAAAGTTACAGAAAAAATACAAGAATTAAAGAAAAATGGTATAAATGAAGAAGAATTTAATAGAATAAAAAAGAAAATTTATGGAAATTATGTAACAGAATATAATAGTGTTGCAGAAATTTCAAGAATGTTTTTAGCAGATTATTTTAAAGGAATAAATAGTTTTGACTATCTAGAAAACTATAATTTAATTACCTTAGATTATACAACACAAATTTTAAATGAAATATTTACAGAAGAAAATATGGTAGTTTCAATAGTTGAAACAAATTTATAGTTACAATTCACAGTTTAGATTAATTTATAATAGCAAAATAGCAGAAGTTTAATATAGTATTTTTTATATATTAAACTCCTGCATTTTTTTATTGTATAGGAAAAATCGAAGATTTTTCTGTATACAAAAAGGTTAATTTAAATTGGGCTGTGCATATTTGCGAAGCAAAATGCACATGTGTGCGTCGAAAGCTTTGCTTTCGCTAACGCACAATTTTCTTATTAAGGTATTAAAAATTTGACTTAATAATTTGTATTTTGTCCTTTTTTGTTGTAAAAAAAATTTTTGCAAAGAAAAGTGAAAAAAAAGCAGAAAAAATGACGAACGAAAAGTTAAGAAAATTATGACATTTTATTGACTTTGCTGTAAGAATATGTTAATTTTAAATTAGAAATTATCAAAAAAGGAAGTGGTTTTATGTTAAATGATGATATTTGTAAAAAAAGAGATGAATTAAACAAAAGTATATTAGATGGAAAAGATTACAAAATAATTTATCAATTGAGCGTAGAACTAGATGAATTAATTGCAAAATACTATAAAGAAGAAAAAGAAACAGTAATTTCTATATAATAAATTAATATATAAAAATGAGAAAAAATCTCTAAAACATATTTACATTTTGAAAAAATATGGTATAATAATTGAAGGAAAATATATAATAATTATATATTATGGAGGAAAATATGTTATTAGAATTTAAAATAAAAAATTACAAATCATTTTATAATGAAACTGTAATAAGCATGTTTGCAAATAGTGCAAAAAGAGATTATACAGAACGTCTAATCAAAATAAATAAAACTAGTAATAAAAAAGTATTACCGTCAATGGTAATATATGGAGCAAACGCAAGTGGTAAAACTTCTATAATTTCAGCAATAAATTTGCTTAAACAGATAATAATAAATGGAACAATAAAAAAACAAATAAAAAATAAAGAAATACAAGAATTGGATATATGCTCTTTTATACATGACAATAAGAAAATGAATGAACCAATGCATTTAGAAATTACATTTAAAACAAAAAATTATATATATAATTATGCCTTAGATATAGTTGCAACATATTTAAAAAAGGATAGAAAAATAGTTAATGAAGAACTAAATATTGTAGAATTTAAAAACATTGGCACATCCATTAAAGAAACAAAAACTAATATTTTTAAGAGAAACGAAAATAGTGTAGAAATAAATAAAAACAAAGAAATTATGAATATATTAGAGAAAAAAGAAAATTTTATAGATGAAGCAAATAATTTAGAAAAAAGATTAAGCGAAAATTTAGATAAAGAAGATTTATTTTTAACAGCAGGATTTAAATCAATGATAAATCTAAAAATGTCAAATGATGTGTTAAATTGGTTTCAAGAACAACTAATAACAGTAGTTGATTTTAACGAAAAAGAACCCTTAGTAAATTTTAATGATGAAAATAGTGAAGACATAATTGTATATAGAAATAAAATGTTAGATAAACTTATAAAAATTGCAGATTTTGGACCACAAGAATTTGGATATATCAAAGATAATAGTACAGGTAAATATACGTTAAATTCATTTTATACACCAAAGGGATCTAAAGCAGGTATAATTATAAATTCTAAAACTATTGAATCAAAAGGTACACTAAAATTAATTGATTTTTGGATTACATTTATGGAATACTTTAAAAAAGGTGGAGTGTTTATACTAGATGAATTAGATTGTTCAATACATCCAGAATTAATAGGAGGAATTATAGATTTATTCAATAATAAAGATATTAACATTAATAATTCTCAATTAATTTTTAATACTCATAACCCATTATATTTACAAAAAAGATTTTTTAGAAGAGATCAAATAATGTTTGTGGAAAAAGATGAAGAAACATATATGAGTAGTACTTATAAATTATCAGATTTTGATTTAAGAAATGATGTTAATTATATGAAAAATTATTTTGAAGGAAAATTCGGAGCACTTCCTTTTATAGATTTTGAGTCAACTCTTAATAAAGAAGGGGTTGATTAAATGATAAAAAGAGAATATAGATGTTTTTTTGAAGGGCAACAAGAAAAAATGTATTTTGAACATGTAGCAAAGAAAATAAAGGAAGTTAATCCAATAGTAAGTATAAAATTTAAACCAGTAGAAAAATTAATTGTTTTAGAGAAAAGTTCAACAGATGTACCAAAAATAGCGGTATTTGATTATGATATGAATAAAATAGAATTTGAAAGAAAAATAAAGATATGCAGGAAAACTAATATTTTATATTCTAATCTTAATTTTGATTTATGGTTATTATTACATAAAGTGAATTTTAGTAAAAATGTTCAACATAATGATGCATATAAAAATTTAATAATAAAAAATTTTAATTTAAGAGAAAATTGCAATATAAAAACTAAAGCTAATATGGAAAAAATATTAGAGCAAATTGATATAAAAGATATAAAAAATGCAATAAAAAATTCTGAGCAAATAATGAATAACAAATTAGAGGAAGATAAAATAACTATTAGAAAAAATTTCTATTATTATGAAAATCCTTCAATGAATATAAATGAATTTTTTAAAAGACTTTTTGAAGAAATAAAAGTATAATGTAGAAAAATGTTGAAAAATAAAAAATAATCATATATAATATATTATAGAAAAAGTAAAGGAAGGAAGAAACATGGTAAAAAAAATAAGCATATTTTTAATAGTAATAACATTATTATTAACTATGATACCAATAAAAACATATGCATCAGGTTTAGCAACAGAAATAATAGATCCATCAACATATGGTGCAGGAATAGAATCAACTAGGGATTCATCACAAGTTTTGGCAATAGTAAACCCAATATTAGGTGCTGTATATTACATAGGAATTTTTATATCAGTTGGAGCACTTATATTAATAGGAATAAAATATATGATGGGAAGTATAGAAGAAAAAGCACAATATAAAGAAACCTTATTTCCATATTTAATAGGTGCAGTATTACTATTTGGAGGAATAAATATACTAAGAATAATATATAACATAGTAATAAAAACGATAAAATAAAGTAATATAACTATATTTTTCAAAAAAATGTTGAAATATTAAAAAAAATGTTGTATAATTAATTAAAGTGTGATTTAATGGGAGATGAGATTAATGAAAAAAAATTTAATAATACAAGTAATAACCATACTATTAATAATCTCTACATTAATATTTTACATACCAACAATATCAAAAGCATCAATAATAGGAGATGCATTTGAAAATGGAGATGGCTTTTTACAAACACAACCAGATCAAACTATTCAAGATATGGTTGATGATACCAAAATAATAAAAACATCAAAAGATATATATAATCTTTTAATGATAATTGCAATAGTAGTAGCATCAATAGTAGTACTAGTATTAGGAATACAATTTATGGCAGGTAGTGTAGAACAAAAAGCAAAAGTTAAAGAAATGCTAATGCCATTTGGAATAGGATGCGTAGTTATATTTGGCTCACTAGTAATATGGCGAATAGTAATATCAGTAATGTCATCTATAATGTAAGTTTTTAATGTTTTCTTATTAGAGTATAAGAAAGTTAAAATATAAATAAAAGAATAAAAAAGGAGGAAAAAATATGAAAAAATCAGTAAAAATAATGTCTATATTAATGATAGCATTAATGGTAATATCTGTTGCATTACCTATATTTGCAACTACAATTGATGGAGTAGAAGTAAGACCAGATATGAGTTCAATACAAGGTTCAACAGCAGGTAATAGTTTATCAAAAGTATTAGGTGCATTAAGATACATAGGAATATTTGCAGCAGTAGCAATTCTTATGGTACTTGGTATTAAATATATGATGGGAAGTGCAGAAGAAAAAGCAGAATATAAGAAAACTTTAATACCTTATATGTTAGGTGCAATACTATTATTTGCAGCATCATTCATAGTAGGAATAATAGCAGATGCAACAAACAAAGTTACACAAACATCTTCATTAATTGAAAGTGGAAAAGTTTTAGCATCAACAATAAAAGCATTAGTATAATATTAAAAGAAAGAAATTCCTTTATGGAATTTCTTTTTTTTTTGAAAAATTTAACAAAACTACAAAAAAATACATTTAAAACAAAATGTATTTTTTTTTCGATTTTTATTTACAAATAACATTATTATTTGATATAATATATATGAGTTAAAATAGGTTTTTTATAAAAATACTAAGGAGGCGTTTAAATGGGAACATATAACATACCTAGAAACGTTAAAGGAGAAGGAAGAATATTATATATATTTTCAAAAAAAGGTATCATATATACAATGGTAGGAGCATTAATAGGAACACCTTTTTATTTATTATTCAATTCAATAGGAATAACATTTGTAGGAGTAATAATAATAATTCTTTTAGCATTAATAGGATTTATAATAGGAACATTTAAGGTACCAGAAACAACAGCATTTGAAATAACAAGAAAAACCGGCGGAGAAAATATAGATGATGTAATAAAAAGAGCCTTCAAATTCTATAAAAATAGAAGAAGAATATATATCTATAAAGAGGAGGAAACAAAAGATGAGTAATAACGAATTAACAAGTTTATTAACAACAATATTAATAGCAATGGTATTTGTATTATTTTTTCTAATAATGATATTTGTTTTCATAAAAATAAAAAATGATAAAAAGAAAAAGATGCCGATGCAAACAGAAAATAAAGGAACAAATACAGCAACACAAG
Source organism: uncultured Clostridia bacterium (assembly GCA_947629625.1). Taxonomy (GTDB): domain Bacteria; phylum Bacillota; class Clostridia; order TANB77; family CAG-508; genus CANRES01. Next base: position 31,798 of record CANRES010000002.1, read on the forward strand.
GATATAATAAACAATCAATTTTTAATTTTATGGAATTTGATAAAATTGAAGATAATATGATAATTCAAAAAAACGGAACAAAATACTTAATGGTAGTTGAATGTCAGGGAGTAAATTATGATTTAATGTCAGGAATAGAAAAAACCTCAGTAGAAGAAGGCTTTCTACAATTTTTAAACACATTAAGACACCCAATACAAATATACACACAAACAAGAACAGTAAACTTAGAAAAAAGTATATCTACATATAAATCTAGAATAGACCAACTAGAAGCAGATTTAAGAGCAAAAGAAGCAAATTATCAAGCAAAAGCAAAATCTGGAAGATATACAAAAGAACAACTAGATAAAGAATTTTATGAACTTACGAAACAAAGAAATCTATATGAATATGGAAGAGATGTAATCTTTAATACAGAAAGAATGAGTACAAATAAAAACGTACTAAACAAAAAATACTATATAATAATTCCATACTATCCAGAAGATTTAGGAAATAACAATTTTGATAAAGAAGAAATCAAAAACATAGCATTTTCTGAACTATACACAAGAGCACAATCAGTTATAAGAACGTTATCAGCATGTGGAATAAACGGAAAAATATTAGGCTCAAACTTACTTGCAGAACTATTATATGTAGCATATAATCGTGATGAAGAAGAAATATATGGACTTGATAAAGCAATAGCAGCAGGATATGACGAACTATATTCAACAGCACCAGATGTACTAGATAAGAAAATGAAGGAATTAGATAAACAAATTGAACAAAAAGCAATGGATATGGCAAATGATGCAGTAATTCAAGCAAAATCAGATAAACAAAAGAGAATTGAAGAAAAAGAAAAATCAATGAACGATTTGATATCACAAATGGCAAAATTAATTATAGAAGAAAACAAAACATTTGTAGGAGAAGATATTGCAGAAGCAGCAGTTGATAAAATAGATGGTACAGAAGAACAAGAAGATATCGAAGAAATTGAAGAAGAAGAGGAAATAGCACCACCTAAAAAACGAGGAAGAAAAAAAGCAAGCACAGAAAATACAGAAGAAGGAGGAAAAGTAAATGATGTCAAAGAAAAAAAGAAAACAACAAGAAGAACTACAAAGACAGCTTGAAACAAGAAATAGTATAGACATTAGCATACTAAAAAAGAAAACAATTAAAGATTTAATTGCACCATCTGGAATAGACGCTTCAAATATAGACCATTTAAAAATAATATCAAATACAAATAGATTTGCAAGAAGTTTCTTTGTATCAACACTACCTAGAATGTGTACGTTCCCAGAATTGTTTAGAGATATGTATATGTTTGGAGATATAAACACATCAATATATATAAACCCAATACCAGAAGCAAGATCTCAAAACGAATTAAATAGAGTAATAAATGAACTAGAAACAGAAAGAATTGTAGCAGCAGATAGAGGAAATATAAATAGAGAAAGTACAGTATCTCAAAAAAGATTAGAAGCAGAAGAATTAAGAGACGAAATTGCAGCAGGATTTAATAAATTATTTGAAGCATCAATTGTTGCAACACTATTTGCATACAGCCTAGAAGATTTGGACAAATACACAAAACTATTAGCAACAGAAATGTCAAAATCATTAGTTGGAGTAAAAAGTGCTTGGGGAATGCAAGAAGAAGCATTTAAATCTAATTTACCATTAATGAATGACCAAATAAAGAAAACACATACATTTGATAGACGTTCAATGGGAACAGTATTCCCATTCACAACATCAGAAGTTGGACATCCAACAGGAATACCATTAGGATTTAATAAACAAACTGGAGTACCAATATTATTTGATAACTTCCACTCATCACTAACAAACTATAACATGGTTATATTTGCAAAATCTGGTGCTGGTAAATCTGTTACAATGAAAACTTTAATATCAAGGTCAGCAGTATTAATGGGAATAGAAAGTTTAGCACTAGATGCAGAAGGTGAATATTCAATAGTTGCTGAAAGTTTAGGAGGAATTAATGTTGTATTAAGTCCAAATTCAAAAACAGTAATAAATTTATTTGATATTGAATTAGAAACAGCAAAAGATGAAATAACAGGTAAAGAAAGACAAGTTTTAAATGTAGAAAATAAAGTAGAAGACGTAACACAAGCGCTACTTACAATGGCAAGAGGAAGTACAAGAAGTCAAGAAGTAAATGAACTTACAAAACAAATAATTGCAGAAGCAGTAGCAGAAGAATATGCAAGATTAGGAATTACAAGTGATCCAAATAGCTTATATGTACAAAACAATACATTTGATGGAAATGCATTATATAAAGAAAAGAAAGAAATGCCTACAATTGGTAGTTGGTATAAACTAATAGAAAGAAAAGCAAAAGAAAATACAAATAAAGATTACAGTTTTCATTATAGTTACTTATTAAAAGTTATGAAACAATACATAAGAGCATATGATGGACAAATGGCATATTTTGATGGACAATCTACATTTGATTTATTAGAGGGAGCACCTTTTATAAATCTAGATATATCACAACTAGAAGAAAGATTTGCAAGACCATTAGCACAACAAATTCTATTATCATGGATTTGGGAAAAATATGTTAAGAAAAACAGTGAAGATAGAACAAAGGCTTCTAAAAAAAGAGTAATAGTAGACGAAGCGTGGATGCTATTACCTTACCCAGAAGCAGTAGATTTCTTAAATACAATGGCTAGACGTGCAAGAAAAAGAAATGTATCATTAGCAATAATTTCACAAAGATTTCAAGATTTTTATGAAAAACCAGAAGCACAAGCAGTATTAACATCTTCTGATACAAAACTATTTTTAGCACAAGATAAATCAGAAATACAATATTTAAAAGAAGTATTTAAACTAAGTGAAGGAGAAGCAGGATTTTTAGTAACTTGTTTAAAAGGAGAAGGATTATTAAAAGTTGGTGCAGATACAGCAATATTGCAAATTACACCAACAAAGAAGGAATTTGAATTTGTTGAAACAAATTTAAACAAATTGGTAGGAATGCGAAAAGCAAGAGAATAGTAAGGAGGAAAAGCCAAATGAAGCTTTTTACTAAGAAAAATTTAATTCAAAAGATGACAATAGTTTTGGTAATTCTAATGCTATTTAATTTTATAATGCCAAATTTCGTAAGAGCAGAAACAGCGATAGAAACAGCAGGAAAAGTAATTTTCACACCAGTTAGGGGTTTCTTAGTAATGTGTGGAGATGGTCTTATGACTGGGCTACAATATTTACTAAAAACAAACGAAAAAGCAGTAATACCATATAGTGATCAAATAGAAGAAAGTAAGCAATTTATTGGGGAAGAAGATGATAGAAATTATTTTGAATATTATCTGGGAGATATTGTACTAGATGTATATGGTAATGCTACGGGTCAAGATAAACCTAATTTTAAATATACACCAAAATTTATTTTTGAAAATAAAATAAAATCATTTGATATAAATTTTATTAGCCCATCAAGAGCAAACACTAATGGAGAAGCAAAAGAAAATGAAAATAGTGAAGAAAATCAATCAAGTTATTCTGATGAAACATGGTATGAAGATTATGTATATACAGTAGAAAAATGCCAAGAAAAATATAATACTTCAACTGATGAAACAGAAAAAGGTGTAGCAAGAACAGTATTACGTCGTTTAGGAGCATGGGATGATACAACAAATAATGTAGGTTATACAGATGAAACCGCTAAAAATGCTGTAAGTGAACTTTCACAAAGATATTATAATGGTGCAACTATGTATGAAATGTTAGGAGCAGATCCAACCTCAAAAGATGCAACAATGAAAAAATATGTTGAATTTCTAGATAGTGGAATAGGTACATATGTAATTGGAACTGTTGCTGAATATCATAAAGTAGCAGGAAATGAAACAAAAGAAACATTAGATTATGATGCAATAGCACCAGTAAATGCACTACATGATATGATAGCAACATGGTATAAAATATTAAGAAATATTGCATTAATATTTTTACTATCAATTTTAGTATATATAGGAATTAGAATAATACTATCAAGTACAGCAGCAGATAATGCAAAATATAAAAAAATGCTTGTAGATTGGGTAGTTGCATTATGTATTTTATTTGCATTACATTATATAATGGCAGGTATAAATGGGGCAGTTAATATGGTTGTAGATGCATTTACACCATCAAATAGTTCTGATACTGATGCTATATTTGGAAATGTAAGAACACAATTAATGTCTGAAAATTTATCTGACCAACTTTTTTATACAGTATTATATCTAGTATTGGTTATCTATACATTAGTATTTACATTTTATTATTTGAAAAGGGTTGTTTATGCAGCATTTTTAACATTAATTGCGCCATTAGTAGCATTAACTTACCCATTAGATAGAATGGGTGATGGAAAATCACAAGCATTTAATATGTGGTTAAAGGAATACATTGCGAATGTAATTATTCAACCAGTGCATTTATTGATATATACTGTATTAATAGGTTCTGTACTTTCATTATCAGTAAAAAATCCATTATATGCAATTGTTGTAATGGGAGCAATGATGCCAGCAGAAAAATTCATTAGAGAGATGTTTGGATTAAATAGCCAAAAAGGATTAAGCCCAGCAGGAAGCTTTGCAGGTGGAGCACTTGCTGCATCAGCAATGAATAAATTATTATCAAAACCACCTAGAATGCATCCTCGTGGTGAACATGGTAAATCAAAAGATAATGGCAGTGAAAACGAAAATGAAACAAAACGAAATAAAATTAAAATGAAAGATAGTATGTCTGATATAGCAAATTCAATAGTAGGACAAGATGTGCCAGATGTAACCAATAATAGAATAAAAGATAACACAAATAGCACAGAAAATAAACCAGATGTAGATAATGGAGATTTTCCAGATAGTAGAGAACTTGATAATCAAGAGCAAGCAAAAAATGAAGATATATACTTACCAAATAATAAAGATACAAGTAATATGGATGAAATAGCTTCACCATCACAAGAAGAAATTGATGCAGCTTTAAATCCACCTATGGATGATGATAGAGTTACTATGGATGAAATAGCACCACCATCACAAGAAGAAATTAATGCGACTTTAAATTCACCTATGGATAAAAATACAAGTACTATGGATGAAATAGCACCACCACCACAAGAAGAAATTGATGCAACTTTAAATCCACCTATGCATAATAACAGACAAATCAACAGTCAAGAAGATAAATTACAGCAAGGAAACAATAACTTGAACATGCCTAATAAAGCAACTATACCAATGAGTAAAGCAGAACAAAAACAAGCAAAGAAAACATTGAAGAAACAAAAAAGAGCTGCTCAATATGCAGCATCAAAAAGATATTATACTAAATTAACTAAACAAAGATTAAGAAAATTAGGAAAATTAGGTAAAGGTTTAGCAAGAGGAGCATTAAAAACAGCAGGTGCTGCAACGGGAATAGCATTAGGTGCAACAGCAGGAATAGTAGGAGGAATTGCTACTGGTGATGTAGGAAATGCATTAAAATTTACTGGAGCTGGTGCATTAGCAGGTGCAAAATTTGGTTCTGTAATAGGTGATGATGTTTATAATATTGGAGCAAGAGGTGGATCTGGTGTAGCGAGTGCAATTAATAGTCAAAAAGAAATGAAGCAAATGTGGCAAAACGACTTATACAATACTAATGAAGAATATAGAAAAAAAGTGGATCAAAAAGAAGCAAAGAAATTAATAAAATCAGCAGAAACAACAGCAATGATACAACAAAGATTTGGAAGGGGTAAAGTAAAAGAAGCACAAAAGGCTATGATGGAATATAATGAACGAGGAATAGATAATGTTGATACAATGCTTAACTGTTTTGGACTAGAACAAGGAATAGATAGACATGGAAATAGATTTACTGAACCGGGTAGTATCGATCGTAATCAAGCAATTATGGCAGGAAGAATTGCAGAACAATATGATGTAAATAATGCTTCTGGCAGAAAATCTAGTAAAGATGAATTAGAGCATCAATTAGCAAATAGCGTATATAATGGATCTTTTGATGGTAAAGAATATACAATAACAAGAGACCAAGCATTTGATAGAGTAAAAGGAAATGTAAATAATATTATGAAACTAGCGGATATGGCACAAGGAATTGATACAAAACATGCAGGCTTAGCAGATCAATTAGAAGAATCAAATAAAGCTAAACAAAAACGTACTAGAGCAAAAGAAGTTAGAGAGAGAATGGAAGTTGAAAATGAAGTTGCAAGAGAAAATAACAACAAAAACAACTAAAAATAATAACTAAATTTAATGGGGGCAAAAATGTTAGGAACACATCCAATTGTTAGATATTTAAATCAAAATAGAAAACAAATATTTACAGTAATTATAGCAGTAGCAATATTTTTCCTAATATTAAGAATTTTAAATAATATAGAAGAAAGAAAAATAAAACAAGAACAAGAAAAAACAAATACATATTATACAGAAATAACAAATGCAAACGAACATGCAAAAATAATAAAACAATTTCTAGAATATTGTAAGAGTGGAGATGCAAGTAATGCATATAAATTACTTGCATCCAAAACAAAAGAAGAAAAATATCAAAATCAAACTGAATTTAACAATAACTATATTTTAAAATTCTTTTCAGAAAACAAAAACTACACAATAACATACAATTCACAAAATAATAATCAATATTACTATATTATAAAAATAACTAATGACATAATATCAGCGGGAAAAGTTGATAAAGAACCAGTAATACAAGATTTTATAATTACTAATGAAAATGGAGAAGACAAAATTATAATTTAATTTTTAATAAATAAGGGAGAGGTTGCATTAATATTATGCAACCTAATTTTAAAAATAATATTTATATATGTATTCTACATTGCAAAAAAATAAAAATTTATATCAAGAGTATAAATATAAGTATTAAAAAGGAAGACAAGAAGGTGAAAAAATGGACTTTTTAGAACAAGCAAAAAGTGCATTCAAAAATGCATATTTAACAGGAATAAAAAAGAAATTAATAATGTTAGGAATAGGAATACTAGTATTTATAATATTAATAACAATACTAGTAGGTGTAATATTAGTAGAAGACGAAGAAAGCCAAATTGGAAATTATAATAGTTTAGCATCATACTCATTTTGGTGGCCAATAGGAAGTAGAGAAACAACATTAGATGCAGATGGAAATGAATACGCAATTAAAGAGCCATCAGCAATAACTATAAGTAGTGATTACAAAATAAGAAATCAAGAAAGACCAGACCATGACGGAATAGATATAAATAGTGATGATGCTCAAGATGGAGAAAAAAAAGGAGAAGGTTACCATTATATTATTGCATCAAAAGATGGAACAGTAATTACATCTCATTTTTCAGGTCAAAATGGTGTAGAAGGTTCAGCAGGAGAATACATAGCAATAGACCATGGAGATGGATTTGTTACAAAATATATGCATATGTATGAAGGAAGTCGTACAGTAGAGGTAGGAGATACAGTAAAACAGGGACAAATTATTGGTATTATGGGAAATACAGGCTATTCTACAGGAGCACACTTACACTTTCAAATAGAACTTGATGGGGAACCAGTAGATCCTTTGCAATATGTAAGTGCAGAATTCCCAAGAGGTGGATCAAGCATTGATCCATTTACAACAAGTATTTCAAGGGAAGACTTTATACAATGTATTCAACAATATTCACAAGAAGCAAATTATCAAATGAATATGGCACAATATGCAGGAGAATTTTATGATATATGCACAGAAAAAGGAGTAAGTGCTGAATTAGCATTTGCACACTCATGTTTAGAAACAGAATTTGGAACATATTTTATAGCACAAAATAACTATTTTGGTTATGCAGCATATAATAGTAATCCAAATTCAGCAACAAGTTATTCAACACCACAAGAATCAATAAGAAGTTATTGTGATTGGGTAATAAACAATGCAACAATGGACACAAGTGCATATCAAGCAAACCTTCAAAGAGCGGAAGAATTATCACCATATAATTCTATGCTAGTAGGCACACCAGAAACAAATGTATATGTATTATATATTAGATATGCTCAACTAGACGCTACACATGAAGGAGACTATGCAACAATAGATCGTAACAATATAAATAGTGTTAAATATTTAGGAACATATTATTTCACATATTATATGTATGGAGAAATGTGTAACCATTTACCGGGAGAACCTACATCAGATCAAGAAAAGGCAGATTATGCAGTATATTCTACAAATAAAAGAATAGAAATAATAAATAGTATATTTGGAAAATAAATTAGAGGTGGGGGAATTGAAAAAAATAAAAATACTCATAATTATTACTAGTATAATTTCTATATTACTTATATTTGCAATTATTATATTAAATATTAATAGTAAGGGAGAAGAAAATAATAATAATTTAAATATTAACAATAACATAAGTAATATGATAGGTAATACAACAAGTAATATAGTAAATAATGTACAAGGTAATTTAATAAATAATAACGTACAAGAAAATAACATAAATATAGGGAGTACAGAAATAAAACCACAGCCTGTAAAATCAAGAGAAGATTTTTACACAGTAAAATCTTGTATTGATGAATATATTAATTATATTGTAGCAAACAATAATGAAGCATTATATAACATATTAGATAAATATTATCTTGACAAAAATAATATAGATAAAAATAATATTTTAGAAAAATTAGTAAAAATAAATACATACCAAGTATTTAATCCAGAAAGAATGAATTATGTTGAATTAAATAACAAACAAATATATATGGTTTATGGAAAAATTAGAGAGGATAAACTAAATGAAAGAGCAAATGAGGTTGATTTTAATTTAACAGTAACAATAAATAAACAAAACAATAGTTATTCAATAATACCAGAAATAATTAATGAAACAACATCATATTCTTTAATTGGAAATAACACAAGAACTAAATATAATTTATATTCAACTGTTAATATAGATAATAAAACAATGGCAAATATTTATTTTGTAGATTATAAAACAAAATTACTATATAATCTTCAAAACGCATACGATTTATTAGATGAAAATTATTCTAAAAAAAGATTTAATGGTTATTCAAATTTTTATCAGTATGTACAAGACAACATAAATAAAATCAATAGAGCAAACTTAACAAAATATTCAATAACAAATGAAGGAAATAATACAATTTTTACATGTATAGATCAATATAATAATTATTATATATTTGAAGAAACTGCAATAATGCAATATAAGGTTATGTTAGATAATTACACTATTGACAGTAATGAATTTGTAACAAAATATAGTTCAGCATCATTTCAAGAAAAAATGGAATTAAATATACAAAAATTCATAAAAATGATAAATTCAAAAGATTATGAAAATGCTTATAATCTTTTAAATACAGAATTTAAAAATAATAATTTTGCAGACTTACAACAATTTATAAACTATGTAACATCATCATTTTATAACTACAATGATGTAAAATTTAATACTTTTTCAACACAAGGTGATATTGGAATATATGAAATTAATATTAATGGAGTAGTAAATGATATTGATGTTACACAAATAAAAACTATCATAATGAAACTAGGCACTGGAACAGATTTTGAAATATCATTTGATATATAGGGAGGAAAAATGGAAGAAAAAAATATTAATGAAATAAATAAAGAAATATTACAATTCAAAAAAGATATAGAAGAAAATATAAAACAAGCAAATAATCAAAATCAAGAAAACAACTCAGAGGAAAACGAGGAATTAGAACTTACAGAAATATTAAATATAACATATTATGATGAATTTGATTTTAAAACGAAATTTAAGGATGTAATATTAATGTTAGAAGATGTATATATTGTAGAATTAGAAAAATCAAATTCTACAACTTATGAAATATACACAAAAGATGCAATTCATAAAATAGCACAAATAGATATAGAAGGAAAAATAACATTTATAGATAGAGCAATAGAAGATAATACAACAATAGAAGAAATGAAAAAATTAAATGAAGATAAAAAAACTATATCATATACAAAAGAAGAATTAGACGAATTAGAAGAAGGTTCAAAAAAGGAAATAGATAAAGAAAAAAATGAAGAAGGAACAAATCCAGATGTGAACTTAAATGATATATCAGATTCTGCAAGAGAGAAAAAAGAAGAAATGGACAAAGAAAATGACAGAGAAAGAACATTAGATGAAAACGTAAGAAAATACTATGAAAATTAAATATATAGTAATAAAAATCACCTTTAAAAATATAATTTAAAAGGTGATTTTTTTTTGAGTTTAAAAAAATTTAATATAGCAATATAAATTACCAAAATGGAGGCTTTTATGAAAAAAATAATCAAAATTTTAGTAATATTGATTTTAATATTTAATATAACAATACCAATAGTAATAGCAGACGACGAAGAAACTGAACTAGAAGATATAAATATAGAAGAGATAATTGAAGCATCAGCAAAACCAACAAATATACCAACAATTAATTCAAGAGCAGCAGTAATATATGATAGAACATCAGGAACAGTAATATATGGAAAAGAAGAAAACACAAAACGAAAAATGGCCTCAACCACAAAAATCATGACATGTCTTGTAACATTAGAACATGCAAATTTAACAGATACAGTTGAAGTATCAAAAAAAGCAGCAGGAACAGGAGGCTCAAGACTAGGATTAACAAGTGGAGCAAAAATCACTGTAAATGACTTGTTATATGGATTAATGCTTTGCTCTGGAAATGATGCAGCCGTAGCTCTAGCAGAACATGTAGCAGGTAGCATAAGTGAATTTGCAAACTTAATGAACGAAAAAGCAAAAAAAATTGGATTAGAAAATACACATTTCGTAACGCCACACGGTTTAGACGAAGAAGAACATTACACAACTGCTTATGAACTTGCAAAACTTACAGATTATGCGCTAAATGTAGAAAAATTTGCAAACATAGTAAAAACTAAAACATATACAGTATCAATAAATGGAAATCCTAAACAATTAAATAATACAAATGAATTATTAGGAAATTTAAATGGAGTATATGGAGTTAAGACAGGTTTTACAAATGGGGCGAATAGATGCTTAGTAACAGCAATAAAAAGAGATAACTTAGATGTTATATGTGTAGTATTAGGAGCAGATACAAAGAAATTTAGAACACAAGATAGCATAAAATTAATAGAATATGCTTTTAAAAATTACGAGATAGTTGATTTAGATAGCATAATAGAAAAAGAATTTATAAAATGGAAAAAAGAAAATTTACAAGCAGTCGAAATAATAAAAGGAAAAGAAGACTATGCAAATCTAATAATAAATTTACATGACAAAAACTCTTATCCTGTAAATAAGGAAAAAATAAAAGATATAAATGTAGAAATAAAAACAGAAAAAATTTTGAATGCACCAGTAAACAAAAATCAAGTAATAGGAAAATTAACATTAAAAATAGGAGATAAGGTTATAAAAGAAATAGATATAATAAGTGAAAAGGATATAAATAAAAAAACATATTTAGATTACTTTAAAGATTTAATAACAAATTATACTAAATATTTGGAATATCATTTTATCTAAATTATTCATAAAATATAATATGGACGTGAAGTTAGAAAAATGAAAGGAGAATAAAAATTATGAAAAAAATTATTTATTCAATTATTATGTCCTTATTTTTATTATTTTTAGCCTCAATTTCAAGTTATGCAGTAGATGAACCAAATTATGTAAAAAATTTTGATACAAATGTAGATGTATTATATGCAAATGGTACAGATATAGTAATAGATGTAAATGAAGAAAATCAAACTGTTGTAAAATGGGACGATAAAAGTATAGTAATATCAGAAAATACAATTGTATTTGGAACAGGTGTAGACGAACAATGTGAAACAGCTAGTATAATAATGAACAATGGAAAAGTAAAAAGTGTAGTAGCAGGAGGTTGGGGAAATTCAAAATCTGAAAAAGACCAAGTGAATAATGCTACAGTAGTAATAAATGGAGGTACTATAAAGGAAGGACTTTATGGAGGAGGCTTTTTATATTCAGAAATACAAAATTCCAATGTTGTTGTAAATGGAGGTTATGTTGCAAGAATATATGCAGGAGGAGCAGAAGCTGTTACATTACATTCAATAACTTATGATTCTGGCTCTGAATCTGATTTAAAAGGTTCTGGAAATCGCGTAAACAATGTGAACTTAACTATAAATAACATAGAAGGATTACCAGATGGATATATGGAAGGAAGAATTTTTGCAGGAGGCGATAAATATGCCTATGTAGGTTCAACAAATTTAACAATTAATGGCGGAGATTTATCTAAATTTATTGTTACAGGAGCAGGAGAAGATGGATATGTAGGACATTCAGAAGTAGAAATAGCAGGAGGAACAATTGGCACATATAGAAGTTTTAGTAAAGGACTACTTGAAGAGATTAATTTAGAAATGTTAGGAGGTACAGTTAATAATTTTTATGTTGGAGCAGATAAAGATGAATCTGCAAAAACAAAACAAATGAATAAAGCAAATGTATTTTTATTAGGAGGAGATATTGAAACTTTACAAGCAGGAATAAATAATGCTACTCCATTAACAATAGATAAACAAAACTATAATGTATATTTAACAGATTTCATTGAAATTCAAGATAATAAAATTCAAGCAGAAGAACTAGATAAATTGCAATATGAATTAAAACTATCAACAAATAATTTAGTAATGAAGCCAAATACAACAGAGCAAATTGTTGCTACCATAACAACTAATCCAGAAGGATATGAAGATATTTTTAGAAGTATGCTAGAATGGAAAACAAATAATCCTAAAGTTGCAACTGTATCAAATGAAGGAGTTATAACAAGTCAATTTTGGGGAGATGCAAAAATAACAGCCTCAATTTTAGATACTATTAGTACAGTTGATGTCAAAGTAACAGGTATGACAGAAGCGTTATTAGCCTTTATAATTATAATATTATTAATACCAGTTATCATAACTATAATAACTGTATATTTATATTTACGAAGAAGATAATAAAAAAAGTAAGCAATTAAGCATATTCATTCACCAAAACTTTATGTTAAGCATAAAATACTTACATAAAGGAAGGTGAATTTTTTATGAAAAGTTACATAGTAGAAGGAGGAAAAAAACTAGAAGGAGAAACCTATGTGTCAGGCTCTAAGAATGCATCACTACCAATAATAGCATCATGTATACTAAATAAAGGAATAACAAAACTATACAACGTACCAAATATTCACGATACAAAAGTAATGTTTGAAATTTTAAAATATTTAGGTTGCAAAATCAAGAAGAATAATGGTAAAATAATAATAGATTCCACAAAAGTTGAAAAATTTGAAATACCAGAACACATGATGAGAGAAATGAGGTCATCAGTAATACTTGCAGGAGCATTAATAGGAAGATTAAAAAAAGCAACATTCTCATATCCACGGAGGATGTGACATAGGAACAAGACCAATAGATCTACATTTAAAAGCATTTCAAAATTTAGGAATAAATATTGAAGAAAATGCTGGATTTATTAGGTGTAATTGTGATAAAATAGTAGGAACAGAAATCTCATTAGATTTTCCAAGTGTAGGAGCAACAGAAAACTCTATGCTAGCAGCAGTATTAGCAGAAGGAACAACAACAATAAACAATGCAGCAATGGAACCAGAAATAATAGACTTGCAAAACATATTAAATAAAATGGGAGCAAATATAAGTGGAGCAGGAAGCAATATTATTACAATAAAAGGAGTAGAAAAACTAAAAAATACAAGTTACAAAATAATGCCAGATAGAATAGAAGCAGGAACTATATTATGTTGTGTAGCAGTAACAGGAGGAAAAGTAAACTTAAAAGAAGTAATACCAGAACACTTAACACCAGTATTACACAAATTAGAAGAATGTGGTTGCAAAATAGAAACAACAAAAAATAGTATAATGTTACAAGCACCAAAAAAAATGAAAAGTATAGACATAAAAACAATGCCATACCCGGGCTTCCCAACAGATATGCAATCAGTATTTGCAAGTATGTTATGTACAACAAAAGGAACATCAATAGTAATAGAAAATATATTTGAAAATAGATACAAATATACAAACGAACTAAAAAGAATGGGAGCAAAAATTACAATAGAAGGCAGAAGCGCTATAATAAAAGGGGTAAGAAAACTTACTGCAACAAATGTAAAAGCAACAGATTTAAGAGGAGGAGCAGCATTAGTTGTAGCAGCATTAAATGCAAAAGGAAAAACAAAAATAGAAAACATAGAATATATACTTAGAGGATATGAAAATCTAGATAAAAAATTAAATAACTTAGGAGCAAATGTAAAAATTAAAGAAGGTGAATAAATGGCTAAAAAGTTAGAAAATAAAAAGGGTAGAAAAAAATCTACCCTACCACAAAAAAAGAAACAAGAAAAATACAATTTAGATAATGAAATAGTAATAGGATTAAATGTAAAACCAGTAGAAAATCAAGTATTAAAAAAATCAAATATAAAAAAAGAAAAAAAGAAAATAAATAAAAAATCAAGAATTATTAAATATCTATGTATAATGTTTTTAATAATAATTGCATTATTACTATTTTTCATGTCGCCAATATTCAATATAGAAGAAATAAGAATATTTGGAAACAGCAAAATAACAACAACAGAATGTATAAATTTATCAAAACTTGAAATTGGACAAAATATATATAAACTAAATAAAAGCCAAATAAAAAAGAACTTACGACAAAATGCGTATATAGATAAAATATCAATTACTAGAAAATTACCAAGTATTATTGAAATAACAATACAAGAAAGAATAGCTACATTTATGTTAGAATTAGAAAATAATGAATATGCCTACATAAATAATCAAGGTTACATATTAGAAAAAAGCAATAATAAAATAGAAGCGATAACAATAACAGGGTTTTCAACAAATGTAGAGAATATAAACGTAGGAAATAGGCTATCAGAAGATGACTTAAATAAATTAGAAACTGTATTAAAAATAGTAGATACCGCACAAAACAATAATATTATAGGATATATTACAAAAATAGATATTGCAGACAAGAATGAATATAAATTAATATTAGAAGGAGAACAAAAGACAGTATACTTAGGAGATGCAAGTAGTATTAGTACAAGAATGTTATATGTAAAAGCAATTATAGAAAAAGAAACAGGAAAAGCAGGAGAAATATTTGTAAACGGAAACATAAACACAGATAAAGCATATTTTAGAGAACAAGTATAAAAATTTTTTATAAAACTTTTACAATAGTATATATAATTAATTTATAAGAAGGTGATATTTTTGAATAAAAAACATGTTGCAATAACATTAGGAATAATGTGCTTCTTACTTACACTAGGAATAGTAGTACAATTAAACACAATAAAAGAAGCAACAAAAACAGTAGGAAACACAAAAAATGAGTTAAGAGATGATGTATTAAGATGGAAAGAAAAATACGATTCAACATTTACCGAGTTAACAAGAGAAAAAGAAGACTTAGAAAATAAAAGAACACAAGCAACAAAAAATGATACAAATTCAAAACAATTAGAAGAAGAACTAAAAACAGCAAATAAACTGTTAGGACAAACAGACGTCACAGGAAAAGGAATAATAATAACAGTAGCAGATAGTAATAAAGAAATTATTCAAAACCTAGAATCTGTTAATACAATGGAATTATTAGTACACTCAACAGATATAATACAAATAATAAACGAGTTAAAAAATGCAGGAGCAGAAGCAATATCTGTAAATGACCAAAGAATAGTATTAACAACATCAATAACATGTGATGGAAATGTTATATTAGTAAACGGACAAAAAATAGGTTCACCATTTGTAATAAAAGCAATAGGATACCCAGCAACTTTACTTGGGGTTAATAGACCGGGCGGATTTTTAGAAATAATGCAAAGTCAAGGAATAAATGTTAATGTTAAACAATCAGAAAATATTAAAATATTAAAATATGATGGAGTTTTATCTTCAAAATATTTAAAAAATGCAGATTAAAATGGAGGTCTAAATGAATAAAAATAAAATAATAATGACAATAATAATTGGTTTAATTTGCTTTGTATTAGTATATGTAATGTTTTTACAATTTAAAGTAATAGAACAAACAGATTTAACAGAAATAAAAACAATGCAAGAATCAGAATTAAGAGAAGCAATAGCAAGTTGGAAATCAAAATATGAAGAAGCAAATGAAGAATTACTTTCAACAATTGAAAAAAAGAAAGAATATGAAGAAAAAATAAACTCAAACGAAGAAGCAACAGAAATCTTAGAGCAAGAATTAGAAACGGCAAATATTATTCTTGGAAAAACAGATGTAAAAGGAGAAGGAGTTATAGTAACACTTTCAGATAATGATGAAGCGGTAATAACTGCAAGAGATTTAATAATTTTAGTAAATGAATTAAAAGACGCAGGAGCAGAAGCAATATCAATAAATGACCAAAGAGTTACAAACATGACAGATATTGCAGATATAACTGAAAAAAATATAGTAATAAATAGTCAAAGAATTACATCACCATAT
Source organism: uncultured Clostridia bacterium (assembly GCA_947629625.1). Taxonomy (GTDB): domain Bacteria; phylum Bacillota; class Clostridia; order TANB77; family CAG-508; genus CANRES01. Next base: position 48,470 of record CANRES010000002.1, read on the forward strand.
ACAGTAAAAGCAATAGGAAATAAGACATACTTACAAAGTGCATTAAGTGTAAAAAATGTAGGTTTTATAGATGAATACATAAATATTCATAATAAATCTATAAAATTAGAAACAAAAGACAATATAAAAATATTAAAATATGAAGCAAATGAAAGGGCAGATAAAATGGTACTAAAATATATAGATAAATAATAAGGGGGAAATAAAATGATTATAGTAGCAATAATAGTAGGTTGTTTATTAGGAATTATATTAGGAGTAAATGCACCAGTAATTCCATATTCAATATCAGGATATGTAGCAATATCAATAATAGCTGCATTAGATTCAGTATTTGGAGGAATAACATCTACATTAAAAGGTAATTTTGATTTAAAAGTATTTGTATCAGGTTTCTTTGGAAATGCTATTCTTTCAATTTTATTAACATATTTAGGAGAAAAATTAAATGTAGACATCTATTTAGCAGCAATTGTAGTATTTGTTGGAAGAATGTTTACAAACTTATCAATAATAAGAAGATTCTATATAGAAAAATGGAGTAAAAAAACTAAAAAAAATTAAAACTCCAAAAGTATTTATTTTGTAACGAAAAAACAGAAATGTTACAAAATTGTTACAAAAATATTACAAAAATATAACAAAATCTATTGACTTTTTTCAAAAAATATAATATTCTTATGGATAGAAAATTATATAAAAAAAATGGAGGAGTTGAACTTGGCAATTGGAGATATAATTGTTGGCATTGATATAGGTACTTCTAAGGTTTCAACAATTGTTGGAGAAGTAAACAATTTTAACCAAATTGAAATTATATGCTCTACAAAATGCAAATGTAGTGCAATTCAAAAAGGTAAAATTATAGACGAAGAAGAACTTGTAGTAGCAATAGCCAAAACAATTAAAGAGGCAGAAGATGAAGCCAACTTGAAAATAAACTCAGCAAATGTTTTAATTCCCGGAAAATATATAACAATAGTACAAAATAGCACAACAAGAGAAATTAAAGACAAATATGCAGGAGTATCTTCAAAAGACGTTGGATCAAGTTTTTCACAGGTTAGAGACATAGAAATACCAGAAGGAAAAACATTAATAGGAATAATACCAGAAGAATTTATACTAGATGATGGAAAAGTAATCTCTGACCCAGTAGGGTGTTTAACATCAAATTTCACATTAAATGCACAAATATTACTTGCAGATACAGAATACGTAAAACAATTAAAAACAATATTTAGAAAAGCAGGATTAGAAATTGATGAAATAATACCAAACACATTAGCAGAAAGAAATGTTGTTTTAGATACAAATGAATTAAAAGATAATATATTATTACTAGATATAGGCGCTGGAAACACAGATATAGGAGTATTCGAAGGTTCAAAATTTATTTATACTAATACTATACCACTAGGAGGAGACACAATTACAAAAGATATAGCAGTAGTATTAAATATATCTGAGGAAGAAGCAGACAAATTAAAAAGACAATATGGACTAGCCTTAAAATCACTAATTGATAATGATACAGATATTGTACTAAATACTTATGCAGGGGAAACACGAAACAGAACAATAAAAAGTTCAGAACTAATAGAAATAATTGAAGCAAGAATAGAAGAAATATTTGCATTAGTTAATAAAGACATAACAAATCAAGGAATAAAGCCAAGAATTAACAATGTAGTCTTAACAGGGCAAGGAATTACAAATATCAATAAAAGTGATGTAGCAGGAAAAATAATTTTGAACATACCAGTTAAAATTTCCACAGGTAGATTAGTAAGCACAATTAAGCCAAGTTTTAGGTCTGCTTATGCGTTAGTAAGATATGTAGCAGCAAGACCTTATGCAAAATCAGTATCAAGCAATATAGATGCAAAATCTAAAGATAATATATTAAAAACAATTATGGAAAGAATAAAAGAATTTTTCTATACATAAAAAATAAAAATTATATAAAATAATTAGGAGGAAAAAACAGTGATGGTAGAATATGAAGATAATGAAAAAATGCTAGATGGTTCAGCAACAATTAAAGTTATTGGAGTTGGAGGAGCAGGAAACAATGCAGTAAACAGAATGGTAGATGCAGCAATAAAAGGAGTAGAATTTATAGCAGTAAATACAGATAGACAAGCCCTACAATTATCAAAAGCAGGAACAAAAATTCAAATAGGAGAAAAAATTACAAGAGGTTTAGGAGCAGGAGCAAACCCAGACACAGGAGCACAATCAGCAGAAGAAAGTAAAGCAGAAATTACAGAGGCCCTAAGAGGAGCAGACATGGTATTTGTAACAGCTGGTATGGGTGGTGGAACAGGAACTGGTGCAGCACCAATAGTAGCAGAAGCAGCAAAAGAAATGGGAATATTAACAATAGGAGTTGTAACAAAACCATTTACATTTGAAGGTAAAAAAAGACTTTCACAAGCAGAACGTGGTATAGAAAGTTTAAAATCAAAAGTAGATACATTAGTAGTAATACCAAACGATAAATTATTACAAATAATAGATAGAAAAACATCAATAGTAGACGCATTCAAAATGGCAGATGATGTATTAAGACAAGGTGTACAAGGTATATCAGACTTAATAGCAATACCAGGACTTGTAAACTTAGACTTTGCAGATATTAAAACAATAATGTTAAATACAGGTATGGCACATATGGGAATTGGTAGAGCATCAGGAGAAAATAGAGCAGAAGATGCAGCAAAACAAGCAATCCAAAGTCCATTATTAGAAACATCAATAGAAGGAGCAAGAGGAGTTATAATAAACATTACAGGTGGAGCAGACTTAGGATTACATGAAGTAAACACAGCAGCAGAACTAGTTCAACGCAGTGTAGATCCAGAAGCAAATATAATCTTTGGTGCAGTAATAGATGAAACATTACAAGACGACATAGTAATAACAGTAATTGCAACTGGATTTGAAAAAGAATTACCAAGAGCAAGTATGGGAGTTGAACAAATAGTTTCAAAATCATGGGAAAATAAAATAAACTCTGTACCATCATCTTCAATAAATTCAAATTCTTCATCAAATGATTTAGACATACCATCATTTTTAAGAAAAAACAAAAATAATTTAAAATAAAATTGCGGTTAAATATAATAGCATTTTTTATAGAAAATTCCTATTATATAAAACAAAATGAAAGAAATAGTCTACAAAAGTAGATTATTTCTTTTTTTCTGCCCTAAGAAATGACATATTTTTGAAAGTAAATGTTGTACAATATGAATTAAACAAAATGAGGTGATGCTGTGACAGTATATTTAGATATAATTTTACTTGAAAATATATGTATGAATTACATTATTTTATTAGCAACAGGACTAATATTAAAAAATAAAATAAACAATATTAGAATATTATTATCAAGCCTATTAGGAGGAGTATATGCAGTATGCTCATATATTACAAAATTAGAAATATATTCAACACTAATAATGAAAATAATATTATCAGTTACAATGGTATATGTAGCATTTAACTCAAAAAATATAAAACAATTATTAAAACAATTAGTATTATTTTATCTAACATCTTTTGCATTTGGAGGATGTGCATTTGCACTACTATACTTTATAAAACCGCAAAATATATTAATGAAAAATGGAGTATATATAGGAACATATCCATTAAAAGTAGCATTATTAGGAGGATTATTAGGTTTCATAATAATAAATATAGCATTTAAAATAATAAAAAATAGAATAAACAAAAAAAATATGTTCTGCGATATAGAAATATATTTAAACAATAATGTAACCAAAGTACATGCATTAGTAGATACAGGAAATCTACTAAAAGAGCCAATAACAGGAAATCCTGTAATAATAGTAGAAAAAGAAAATCTATACAATATAATACCAAAAGAAATACTAGATAATATAGAAGAAATAATGTATGGAAATAATATGGATATAGAAAACGAATATATATCAAAATTAAGATTAATACCATTTTCTTCACTAGGAATGCAAAACGGCATGTTAATAGGAGCAAAAGTAGATAAAGTAAAAATAGACTTCGAAGATGAAGAAATAAACTTATCAAATGTAATAACAGGAATATACACAAAAACATTAACAAAAAACAAACTATACAATGCACTTATAGGTTTAGACTTATTAGAAAGCAAAGGAGAAAGAGAATTAATAAGCAAATAAAATTTACTTACAATTTCAAAAATTATTTAAGAAGTAAAAAGATTTATAAAAGTAATTAAGTTTGCTAGAATGGAGGGTTTTATGAATATTTTAGAATTAATAAAAAATTTATATAGTAAATATTTTAATAAAGAGCAAATTGAATCAGATTCAATATTTTACATAGCAGGAAGTCAAACACTTCCGCCACCATTATCAACAGAGGAAGAAGACGAAATGCTAGAAAGACTTGCAAAAAAAGATGAAGAAGCAAAGAAAATATTAGTAGAAAGAAATTTAAGATTAGTAGTATATATATCAAAAAAATTTGAAAATACAGGAATAGGAATAGAAGACTTAATATCAATTGGAACAATAGGCTTAATGAAAGCAATTAATACATTTAATACAGACAAAAATATTAAACTTGCAACTTATGCGTCAAGATGTATAGAAAACGAAATTTTAATGTACCTAAGAAAAAGTAGTAAAATAAAGGGAGAAGTATCAATAGATGAGCCTTTAAATCAAGATGGAGACGGCAATGAATTATTACTTTCAGACATTTTAGGAACAGAAAACGATATAACATCAAGAGGTATAGAGGATGAAGTAGATAAAAAACTTTTGAAGGCATCAATGGAAAAATTAAATAAAAGAGAAAAAAACATAATGGAGTTAAGATTTGGTTTTATAAACGGAAATGAAAAAACACAAAAAGAAGTTGCAGATATGTTAGGAATTTCACAAAGTTATATATCAAGATTAGAAAAAAAGATTATAGGAAAAATGAAAAAAGATATTATAAGCAAAACGCGGATAATGCTATTGAAAAATGATAAATAAAGTGATAAAATGATACCAATTTTAAAGGAGTGAGTATTTTGGAGAAATGGTACAATTTATCAGTAGAAGAAACCATAAAAAAGCAAGAAACAAATGAACAAAATGGATTAACAATAGAACAAATTAGTAAAAAAAGAGAAAAATATGGTTTAAATGAATTAAAAGAAAAAAAGAAAAAAAGTACATTACAAAAATTTTTAGAACAATTTAAAGATTTTATGATAATAGTATTAATAATTTCAGCAATTATATCAGGAATAATTGGAATAGCAGAGGGTGAAGGAATTACAGATACAATAATTATTCTAATAGTAGTTATAGTAAATGCAATAATAGGAGTACTACAAGAAAATAAAGCAGAAAAATCATTAGAAGCATTACAAAAATTAAGTTCACATGTAGCAAAAGTTATAAGAAATGGAAAAATAGAAGTAATTGCTTCAAGAGAATTAGTACCGGGAGACGTAGTAGTATTAGAAACAGGAGACTACATACCAGCAGATTTAAGACTAATTGAAGCAGTTAATTTAAAAGTACAAGAATCTGCATTAACAGGAGAATCTGTACCAGTTGAAAAAATTACATCAAAATTAGAAGAAACAGAAATAGGAATTGGAGATAGATTAAACATGGTATATTCTTCAAGTCTTGTTACCTATGGTAGAGGAAAAGGAATAGTTGTAGAAACTGGAATGAATACAGAAGTTGGAAAAATAGCAGACATGATAAACCTAAATGTAGATACAGAAACACCATTACAACAAAAACTAGATAAACTAGGAAAAGTTTTAGGAATAGTAGCATTAATAATATGTGCTATAATATTTGTAATAGGCTTAATATATGGAAAAGAGCCAATTCACATGTTTATGACAGCAGTAAGTTTAGCAGTAGCAGCAATTCCAGAAGGATTACCTGCAGTATCAACAATAGTACTTGCAATAGGTGTTCAAAGAATGGTAAAAAAGAATGCAATAATAAAGAAATTACCTGCCGTTGAAACCTTAGGAAGTGCATCAGTTATATGTTCAGATAAAACAGGTACATTAACACAAAATAAAATGACAGTAGAAAAATTATTTTATAACAATAAACTATACGAAGTAAATTCAGTAGATAAAACTGAAGAACTAGAAAAATTAATTCTTGCAAGTATGTTATGCAATGATACACAAATTTCACCAGATATGAAATTAACAGGAGATCCAACAGAAACCGCATTAATAGACTTAGGTTTTAAATTAGAATTTGAACCACATATATATGAAAATATGCCAAGAGTAGAAGAAATTCCATTTGATTCTGATAGAAAATTAATGACAACAGTTCATAAAGTAAACGAAAAATATATAGTATATACCAAAGGTGCAGTAGATGAACTATTAAGAAGATGTAATAAATACATAATAAATGGAGAAATAAAAGAAGACTTAGAAAATTATAAACAAGAAATAAATAAAATAAATGAAGAATTAGCAACAAATGCTTTAAGAGTATTAGCAATGGCATATAAAGAAATAGACCATTTACCTACAAAAGAAGAAATGAAAAATATTGAAGGTGAATTAATATATATTGGTATGGTAGGAATGATAGACCCACCAAGACCAGAGGCAAAAGTTGCAGTTGAAAAATGTATAAGTGCAGGAATAAAACCAATAATGATTACAGGAGACCATAAAATAACTGCAATAGCAATAGCAAAAGCATTAGGAATTTTAAAAGACGAAAAAGAAGCAATTACAGGTAAAGAATTACAAAATATGACAGATGAGGAATTAACAAAAAATATTAGAAATTATAGTGTATATGCTAGGGTATCACCAGAACATAAAGTAAGAATTGTAAAAGCATGGCAAGCAAATAATGAAATTGTTGCTATGACAGGAGATGGAGTAAATGATGCCCCTGCATTAAAAGCAGCAGATATAGGATGTGCAATGGGAATGGTAGGAACAGATGTTGCAAAAGAAGCGGCAGATGTTATACTAACAGACGATAACTTTGCAACAGTTGTATCAGCAGTTGAAGAAGGTAGAAGAATATATGATAATATTCTAAAAGCAATACAATTTTTATTATCAAGTAATGTTGGAGAAATATTAACATTATTTATAGCAATAATGATAACACCAATACTTGCAAAACAATTTGGAATACTAAATATATCAAAATTAGAGCCATTATTACCAATTCATATACTTTGGATAAATTTAGTAACAGACTCACTTCCAGCACTTGCATTAGCAGTAGATCCATCAGCAAAAAACATTATGAAAAGAAAACCATTAAAATCTAATAAAGGAATATTTACAAAAGGAATGACAAGAAGAATTATTTATCAAGGAATTATAATTGGAGCAATAACTTTAATTGCATTTACATTAGGACTATCAACACCAAATGTTAGTGAATATGAAAAAATAATGATAGGTCAAACAATGGCATTTAGTGTATTAGCAATATCACAATTAGTACATGTTTACAATGTTAGAGATAATAAAACTTCAATATTTAAGACAGGAATTTTTAATAATAAAATGTTAATACTTGCAACTGTGGCATCAACTGCTTTAATGTTAGTAATATTAATCATACCGTTATTTAGAAATATTTTTAGTCTTGCAAAATTATCTTTAATACACATTATAGAAATAATAGTACTTATCTTTTTACCAATAGTTATAGTAGAAATTGCAAAATTATTAAAAATAAATACAACAAAAGATGAATAAAAAATAAATAAAATTTTTTTAAAAGAACTTTTATCTTGTATAGAAGTTCTTTTTTTTTTCTTCCATGCTACGCGTCACTACGTAAATGAAATATATTACTTTAAAACATTTTTTAATTAAAATAAAAAATTATGAATTAGAAAATTATGAATTAAAAAATAATGAAATAAAAAATTATGAACTAAAAAAATTAAGAAAATAAAATAAAAAAAAATTAAAAAATTTTAAAAAAAGTATTGCAAATTCCCAAAAGTTATATTAAAATTATAACAAAGTGGAGAAAAGTGGTAGAAAGTGTAACAAAATGAAAAGAGGTGAAAAATAGTGTTTATAGGTGAATATGAGCATACATTAGATGCAAAAGGCAGAGTAATAATGCCAGTAAAATTAAGAGAAGAAATGGGAGAAAAATTTATAATCACCAAAGGTCAAGAAGGATGTCTATTTGCATACTCATTAGAAGAATGGAAAAATTTTGAAGAAAAACTAAAAACACTACCTTCATACACAAATAAAAACGTTAGAGACTTTATAAGATACTTTCTATCAGGAGCAACAGAATGTGAATTAGATAAACAAGGAAGATTCCTAATACCAATGAACCTAAGAAGTCATGCAATGTTAGAAAAAGATGTAGTTATAATTGGAGTAGGAACCAAAATAGAAATATGGGACAAAATTACATGGCAAAGATACAGTAATAACGATAGTATTTCAGCAGACGAAATTGCAGAAAACCTATCAAATTTAAGTATATAACTTGAAAAAGTTTATATAAAATACCAAAGAAAATTTAATACACAAAAGAAAATAAGTAAACAAAAGATAAAATTAAAAAATTTTAAACAAAAGAAATAATAGTAAACAAAAGCATTAAAAATACAAAAGATATTTTAATGCACAAAAGAGAATAGGCGGGTGAAAGCCCGCCTAAGATAAATAATTAAAACATAAGGAAAATTTATGGAAAAAATCGAATTTAAACATAAACCTGTATTATTAAATGAATGTATAGAAGGTCTAAACATAAAAAAAGACGGAATATATATAGACGGAACATTAGGAGGAGCAGGTCATAGCAGTAAAATTATAGAAAAATTATCAGAAAAAGGTTTACTAATAGGAATAGATAGAGACAAAGAAGCACTACAAGCAGCAGAAAAAAAATTATCACAATATAAAAACATAAAATACATATATGGAAATCATGATAATATTACAAATATATTAGAAGATTTACAAATAGAAGCAGTAGATGGAATACTTTTAGACTTAGGAGTATCCTCATATCAACTAGACGAAAAATCAAGAGGTTTTAGTTACATGGAAGACACATATCTAGATATGAGAATGGACACAAACCAAGAATTAACTGCAAAAATAGTAGTAAATACATACACAGAAGAAAAATTAGCAGATATCATATTTAATTATGGCGAAGAAAAATTTGCAAGAAGAATTGCTAAAAATATTTGCGAATATAGAAAAAATAAAGAAATAGAAACAACAAAAGAATTAAACCAAATTATAGATAAAAGCATACCAAGTTATGCAAAAAATAATGGACATCCATCAAAAAGAACATTTCAAGCAATTAGAATAGAAGTAAATAATGAAATAGAGCCATTATATAACACAATTATGAATTGCATAAAAAGTCTAAAAAATGGTGGAAGGTTATGTGTAATAACATTTCATTCTTTAGAAGATAGAGCAGTAAAAAAAGCATATATAGATGCAGTAGGAAAATGTACTTGTCCTAGCGATTTACCATATTGCATTTGTAATAATGAATCATTAGGAACAATAGTAAATAAAAAACCAATAATAGCAGAAGAAAAAGAAATAGAAGAAAATTCAAGAGCAAAAAGTGCAAAATTAAGAATATTTGAAAGAAGAACAAAAGAAAAATAAATTTTAATACAAGTGATAAAGGGAGGTGAGTAACTTATGGCATATAATAATAGATATCAATATGAAACAAGTCCTAGAAAATTACAACCAGAATATGAGCCTATAAAAGAAAAAAAATACAATAAAAAAAGTACATTAAAAAACAAAAAAACATCAAAAAAACAACAAAAATTAAAAAAAGCAAAACAAAAAAAATTAATAATGTATATAGCAATAGGTTTTATACTATTATTTACCATGAGTTATAGAAATGCTCTTATATCACAAAATTACTCAAAAGTACAAACATTAGAAAAACAATTATCAGCAATAGAGAAAGAAAATGAACAATTAGAAGTAAATATAGAAACAAATTTAAACTTAAAAAATGTTGAAAAATCAGCAGAAGAAATGTTAGGAATGCAAAAAATATCAGATATTCAAACAGTATATGTTGAATTACCAAGAGAAGACTATGTTGAGCCTGCAACAGAAGAAATAGAAATGTCAAAAGAAGATAACTGGTTAAAAGAAATTTGGAACATGATTGTAGAGCATATAAAGTAAATTAGTATAAAAATAATTGACAAAAAACAACAAAAAGTTATATCATATAATTAGGGTGAATTTTATGATAAGTAAAAAAATAAGTTACAAAAAAGTAATATTAAGCATAATAATAGGTATTTTCTTGACATTTGCATATATAGGAAGCGTTTATGCAGATGTTGGAAGTTTTGAAAGTTACGATTCTGGAGGTTCAAGCGGTTGGAGTTCGAGTGACTGGAGTTCAAGTGACTGGAGTTCAAGCAGTTGGGATGATGACGACGATTATAGTTGGAGTAGTTTAGGACTTTCAGGTAGTTCAGGAAAATTAGCAATGTATGGAGATTATATAATTATTTTAGTATTGGTAATTATTTTTGTAATAGTATTTCCTATATTAAAAAAATCAGACTTAATAAATAGACATCCATCATATTATTACGCACCACAACCTTCAAAACCTAGAAGTGAAGAAATATTAAGAAAAATACATGCAGTAGATGAATTATTTAATCAAGAAGAATTTTTAGCATGGTCTAAAGATTTATTTGTAAAACTACAAAATCAATGGATGGCAAGAGACTGGGAAGAAATAAGATATTTTGAAACAAATGAATTATTTGAACAACATAAAAATCAAATACAAGGATATATAGATAAAAAACAAATAAATATGTTAGAAAGAATATGTGTAAACTATGCAAAACTATATGACTTCAAACAAGTAGGAGATAAAGACATATTAGATATAGAACTAAATTCTTCAATGATAGATTATATAATAGACGAAGAAACAAGAAAAGTATTAATGGGAAATACAGTAACAAGAAGAACAAGGTCATATAAACTAACATTTATAAGAAAAACAGGAATAAAAACAAAACCAGGAGAAGCAAAAGTAAATACAACAAACTGTCCAAATTGTGGAGCACCAACACAAATAACCTCATCAGGAAAATGTAAATATTGTGGAAGTGTAATAACAACAGGAGAATATAACTGGGTATTATCAAACTTAGAACCATTAAGATAAAATTAATATAATATTCAAATAGAAGATGTAAATTAACATCTTCTATTTTTTTTATTCAAGAATATACATATAAAAGGAGATGAAAAAATGAGTGATATTAATAGAAAAAGAAGAATAAGAAATGAGTTATATATTATATTAATAATATTATTTTTATTAATAATAAAAATATTTTGGATACAATTTATACAAGGAGAAGAATTACAAACATTAGCATATCAACAACAATCATTAGATAGAAAAATAAATCCAAAAAGAGGAACAATATATGATACAGAAGGAACAGTTTTAGCAGTTAGTGCAACAGTAAATACAGTAACAGTAAATCCAACGAATATTAGTGCAGAAAATAAAGAAAAAGTAGCAAGAGCATTATCAGATATATTTGAATTAGATTATGAAACTGTTTTAAAAAAGGTAAAAAAAAGAACATCAATTGAAAGTATAATAAAAAAAGTAGATAAAGAAAAAACAGACGAATTAAGAATTTGGCTAGACCAAAATAATATAACAACAGGCATAAATATAGATGAAGACACAAAAAGATATTATCCATATAATAGTTTAGCATCACACATAATAGGCTTCACAGGAAGTGATAATCAAGGATTAGATGGTTTAGAGGCAAAATATGACGAACTTTTAAAAGGAAAAAATGGAAGAATAACAAGAGTAACAGATGCAAGAGGAGGAGTATTAGAAAGTATAGGAGAAGATTATGAAGCTGCAATAGATGGAAAAGATTTAAAATTAACAATAGATGTTAATATTCAAGCAATTACAGAAAAATATTTAGCAGAAGCATGTATAGATAATAAATGCACAGATGGAGGAAATGTTATAATAATGAATCCTAATAACGGTAATATTTTAGCAATGGCAACATATCCTACATACAACTTAAATGAGCCATACACTATTAATAATGAGGAATTAAAATCAAATTGGGAGACATTAACTGCAACAGAAAGAACAACTGCATTACAACAAATGTGGAGAAATAAAGCAATAGCAGATACTTATGAGCCGGGTTCAACATTTAAGTTAATAACTGCATCTGCATCATTAGAAGAAGGAATTGCATCAGTAGATAAACAAGGAGAATTTGCATGTACTGGTTCAATAGAAATAGCAGGAACACGTATAAAATGTTGGAGATATTATAACCCACATGGTCCAGAAAGTTTAAGAACTGCCTTAATGAATTCATGTAATCCAGTATTTATAGGATTAGGTCAAAAACTAGGTGTATCAACATATTATAGTTATTTAAGAAAATTTGGATTATTAGATAAAACAGGAGTAGACTTACCGGGAGAAGCCAAAGGAATATTTTTAGACGAGAAAAAAGTAGGACCAGTAGAATTAGCAACAATATCATTTGGACAGAGATTTGAAATTACGCCATTACAATTAATAACTGCCGTATCTGCAATAGCAAATGGAGGTAATCTAGTTAAACCAAGAGTAGTACAGGAAATAATAGACTCTGAAACAGGTGAAGTTCAAAAAATAGACCCTATAATTAAAAATCAAGTAATATCAGAAGAAACATCAAAAAATGTATTAAGCATGATGGGTTCTGTTGTAGAATCTGGAACAGGAAAAAATGGGCAAGTACAGGGATATAATATAGGCGGAAAAACAGGAACATCAGAAGATGGTGTAAATACAAATAAATATGTTGCCTCATTTATAGGAATTGCATCCATTGATAACCCAGAACTTGTAATATTAGTAACATTATATAATCCAACAGGAGAAGGAGGACACGGTGGAGGTGGAACAGCAGCCCCTGTTGCATCACAAATTTTAAGTGAAGTATTACCATATTTAGAAGTAAAAAAAGATAAAGAAACAGAAGAAGATAAAAAACAGACAGTATCAGTACCAGATTTAAGAAATAAAACTGTAAAAGATGCAAAAAAGGAATTAAAAGAATTAGGTTTAGAACTTGAAATAGAAGCAGAAGATTATAATTCAGAAGATATTATAACAGAACAAATTCCAAAACCGGGTATAAAAATAAAACAGGGTACAAAAGTAATGTGTGAAATAGAGTAATATTATCAAAATAAACAAAAAAGTACAAAATATATCAAAAAAACTCTTGTTAAAAACAAAAAAGTATGTTAAAATCAAAAAAATGGAAAAAAATCGCAAGAAAAAATTTACATAATTGTATATTTATGATATAATATACATAGATGTGAAAAAGGGGGAGGTAAAAATATGGAAATAAACATATTAAACCAAAAAAAGCATTATTTAGCAAAAATACTAGTAAGTTGTATATTCGTATTAATAGCATGTTTAGCATTTACAAACAAAACTAATGTAGTAAAAGCAGCAAATCAAGAAGACGACTTTATTTATTTATCAGACATACCTTATGATACAAAACAATCAAGTTCAGCATGGAGAGAAATATGTCTTAACAAAACAATAGATGGAGAACAAATATCAGTCAAGGTAGAAGGAGGAGTGTATCCATTTGAAAAAGGTATATGGGCACACGCAACATCTACGGTAGTATTTGATATAAGTGAATATCCTGATTACAACTACTTTACAGCATATATAGGTTTAAACTCAACAGCAGCAAGTTCAAGTAACGGTGTAAAATTCTATATTTACACATCAGAAGATGGAAAGACTTGGGACTTAAAAACTGAGGAAGAACCAGAAGTATCAAAACCGGGAGAAAATGCAAAATACGTAAAAATAGATATAAAAGGTGCAAAATATATAAAACTATATGCAAACGATAATGGAGGCAACGGAAACGATCACTCAGTATATGCAGATCCAAAATTAATAAAAGAAGAATATAACGATAATGTAGTAAAATCAGTAGCAGAATACGACGAAATAATAAAAACACAATATGCAAATAGAACATTAGATGATGAAGAATTTGAATTAATATTATTACAAAGAGAATTTGTAAATAATGCAGGTCAATTTGCATTAAAGAAATTCATTAACGAAAATGAAACAGAACATAGAGCAACATTAGATTGGTTAATGAATGACTTAAATAACCTTCGCCTTTATATAATGGGAGGAGCACCAGATGGTAACTACTATAATTCATTAAAAATACTAACAGAACTATTAAAAAATTATAAAAGTGATTTCGACAATACTGAAACAACAAAATATGGTACAGTATTAGGAGATTTATATAAAAGAATGGCAATAACTCTATCATTAACACACTCAACAAGAGTATCATTATGGATGGACCCTTATGAGCCAGAAAACCAATCAGAAGCAGTAACACGTTACAAAATATTTAAAGAATTACATGCAAATAACAAATTTGTAGTATCTGATAGACAAGACCATACAGGATGGTTCGAATCTTTAAAAATAGAAGAAATGCGCTATGTATTAAACAATATAATAGATGACGAAGAAATATTATGGTTAAATGAGTATACACAAAAATATATAGACGCTAATCCAAACAAAGAAGAAGAATATTTACAACCACACCATTACATGAAATATATATGGCCAGATTATGATAGACCAGAATATTATGCAGAAGAAAATAAAGCAAAATGGGATGCAAAATATGACTTTTTAAGATACAACATCTCATATAAACCGGGTGTTGCAAAATTATGGATGAATATTGAAGGTGGAGCAGTTTGTGGTGGTATATCTAAAATAGGTTCAAACATTCGTGGAGTACACGGTACGCCATCATCAGTTATAAGCCAACCGGGACACGCTGCATTAATATATTATAGAAAAGATGATCAAGGAAGAGGATACTGGACAATAGATAATGACGTATCAGGATGGCCGGGTTCAGGAAAAACAGAAAGATTATCAATAAGAATGCCACTAGGTTGGGGAGACGAAAAATGGATTGTTAATAATTACGATAACGTTGGTTTAGCAAACTATGTATTATTAGCGCAAGGTGCATTAAACGATTATGAAAATTATGAAAAATCAAGAGAAATATACATGTTAGCAGATGTATACAAAGACGATATAAATAAATTATATGAAATATATGAAAAATCTATTGAAGCAGAGCCAATAAATATAGATGCATGGTATGGTTTAAT
Organism: uncultured Clostridia bacterium; assembly: GCA_947629625.1. Taxonomy (GTDB): domain Bacteria; phylum Bacillota; class Clostridia; order TANB77; family CAG-508; genus CANRES01. Next base: position 63,780 of record CANRES010000002.1, read on the forward strand.
TGAAACTTATAGAAAAGACGAAACAAAAACAGAAAAAGATTTTTATGAATTAGCAGAAAGAATATTTGAAGATTTTAAATATTATCCATTACCAATGTACCATTTAGGAAATGAAATTGAAAAAGAATTAACATCAAATGAATATAAATTCAAATTTTCAATAGAACAAACAAAAGCATTAAAAGAAGCAAGTGTAGCAACACAAGAAGAAAGTATACAATCATTTGCAGTAAAACAAGTAGCAAATAACTTATTAGGAAAAATAGATACAGAACTTGCAAAATTCTCATTTGATGGAGAAAATAAAAATAAAATAATATTATCAGAGCGTTTTGATGGTACAGGAATTATTTGGGATTATAGTATAGATGGAAAAGAAACTTGGAATAAAGTATCATTTACTGCTGATGAAGCACATGAAGTAACTTTAACATCAACACAAGTAGAAAGCATAAATGCAGAAAATGATATATATGTTCATATAATCGGAACATCTTATGATGAAAACAATATATATAAAATTGATATTCAAGAGCAAAAAAATTTAGAAAACTTATATGGAAATGACTTAGAAAATAGAGTACTAGGAGTTAATGAAAAAACAGAGTGGCGTTATTTAGGAGAAACTGAATGGACATCATATGAAACAGCATCACCAGAATTAACAGGAAATAAAAAAGTAGAAGTTAGACAATCACCATCAGGAACATTACTTGCAAGTGAAGCAGTAACTTTTGAATTTACAGAAGATAATCAAGAAGAAACAAGAAAATATGTTCCAGTATCTCACTTATCAATAGAAGGATTTTCTACTGAAACAAATGGAAAAAATGCAATATACAGTATAGACGGAAACTATAATACAATATGGCATTCAGACTGGTATGGTAGAGATACAGAAAGATATATTATAATTAAAGTAGATAGACCAATTTATTTATCAGCAGTAGAATTTGTTCCAGCAGGTGGAGGTAACGGAAAAATATTAGACGGAACAGTTTATGGAAGTATGGATGGAGAAAACTGGAAAGAATTAGTAAAAGTAGAAAATTGGGCAAATAACGAAGACACAAAAAGTTTTGAAATAGAAGAATCACAAGAAGTACAATATATTAAAATTGTAGCAGATAGAGCATCAAATGGAAATTGGTTTACTGCAAGAATGTTTAACATATTCCAAGACTTAACAAAAAATCCACATCCAACAGCAGGAATTGAATATAGCACAACAAATCCTACAAATAAAGAAGTAATAGTAAGACTTGTAAATCCAAGTACAGATATAATAATAACAAATAATGATGGATTAGACACATATACATTTACAGACAATGGAACATTTACATTTGAATTTATAGATAAAGTAACAGAAAAAGAAGGTTCAGCAGAAGCAAGAGTTACATGGATAGATAAAGAAAAACCAACTGCAACAATAGAATATAGCACAACTAAAGAAACAACAGGAGAAGTTGATGCAAAAATTATTCCAAGTGAAAAGATAACAATAACAAATAATAACGGTCAAGAAAATTATACCTTCACAAAAAATGGAGAATTTACATTTAAATTTGTAGACGAAGCAGGAAATGAAGGAACAGTAACTGCAAAAGTTAGTTGGATAAAAGAAGAAAATCATACACCAAGTTTAGATGAGCCAAATTTACAAGAACATCCAATATCTTCTAAAAAATATAATATAGAAAATGATTATATTTCAAGAATAACACCAGGAACAACTATAAAAGAATTTAAACAAAATGTAGAAACTACACAAGAAATTATATTCAAAGATGAAGAAGGAAATGAATTAGAAGAAAACAGTGTAATTACAACAGGTACAGAAATTCATATAAATGACTTAATATATACATCAGGAGTAACTGGTGATATTGATGGAGATGGTAAAATTACATTATTAGACTTATCAAAATTACAATTATATCTAGTAGATTATGAAAAATTTAACAATGAAAAATGTAAAGCAGCAGACATAGATAATGATAATAAAGTAAGTTTACTAGATTTATCAAAAGTACAATTAATATTAGTTGATTTATTAACAATTGAATAAATGGAGGAATGTTTATGAAAAAATCAACAATTATAATAACAGTAATTGCGGTATTAGTTATAATTGCAATAATAATTGCCGTAGTAGCAGGAAAAAGTAATAAAACTGCATTACAACCAATCAATAGTGCAGAAGATTTATCAGCATTAGTAGATAAAATATATGAAGGAGAAGAAAACATATTATCATCATTACAAACACAAGTTATAGACGTAAAAGATGCAGATTCAGTTAAAATGATAACAGGGCTTGAAAATGGAGATAAATTAGAATATTTAGTAGCATCAGAACCAATGATTAGTTCACAAGCATATTCACTTATATTAGCAAAAGTAAATAAAGGTGAAAATGCAAATGAAGTAGCAAAAAATATATTTGAAAGTGTTAATCCAAGTAAATGGATATGTGTATCAGCAGAAAAAATTTATGCTACAAATAGTGGAGACGTTGTTTTTGTTATAATGTCTAGTGAAGAATGGGCAAAACCACTATATGAAAAATTTAAAAAAATAGCAGAAAATGTTGGACAAGAATATGAAAAAACTGTTGAAGAACCAAATATAGATACTGCTATACCTTTACCACTATAAAAAATATTTTATTAAAGTAGTCTTACAAAATAGGGTAAGACTACTTTTGTAGTATAATTTGGAGGAAAATATGGTTTTTTCAAGCATAACATTTCTATTTTATTTTTTACCAATAGTTTTAGCAATATATTATTTAGTTCCAAATAAATTTAAAAATACGATATTATTAATAGCATCATTACTATTTTATTTTTATGGAGAACCTAAATATATTCTAATAATGATAACAACAATAATAACAACTTATATTTTTGGAATATTAATAGAAAAAAATTCAAAACACAAACAAATATATTTAATATTATCAATTCTAATCAACCTAAGTTTCTTATTATATTTTAAATACATCAATTTTATAATATCAAATATTAATATGTGGCTAACACACAAAATAGATTTAATAAATGTCATATTGCCAATAGGAATATCTTTTTATACATTTCAATTACTTAGTTATATTATAGATGTTTATAAGGGTAAAACAGTAGCACAGAAAAACATATTAAAATTAGCAATGTATGTATCTTTATTTCCACAATTAATTGCAGGACCAATAGTTAGATATGTAGATATACAAAAACAAATAGAAAAAAGAGAATATACCTTAGAAAAATTTGCATTAGGTGTTAGAAGATTTATAATAGGTTTAAGTAAAAAAGTATTAATTGCAAATGTTTTAGGAGAGTTAATACAAGTATTTGGAGTAAGTAATGAGAAAAGCGTATTATTTTATTGGCTATACGCAATAGCAAACATGTTACAAATATATTTTGACTTTTCAGGTTATTCAGATATGGCAATAGGACTAGGAAAAATGTTTGGTTTTGATTTCTTAGAAAATTTTAATTATCCATATATTGCAACAAGCATTACAGATTTTTGGAGAAGATGGCATATTTCATTAAGTTCATGGTTTAGAGATTATATATATATCCCATTAGGTGGAAATAGAGTAAGTAAAATAAAATTTGTAAGAAACATATTAATAGTATGGATTTTAACTGGTTTATGGCATGGTGCAGAGTGGAATTTTGTAGTTTGGGGCTTATTTTTTGGAATTTTACTAATAATAGAAAAATTATTTTTAGAAAAATATATAAATAAACTCCCAAAAGCATTATCAAGAGTATATGTATTAATTATAGTAATGATAAGTTTTATAATATTTAGTGGAGAAAATATAAATATCATAATGGAAAATATCCAAGGTCTAGTTGGCATTAATGGAGCACCATTAATCACTAATGAAAGTTTATATTATTTAAAAAGTTATATTATTATAATAATTGTAGGAATAATTGGAAGTATACCAATAATGAAAAAATTTTCAGAAATAAAAAATATGAAAAAATTAATAAATATAATAGAACCAGTATTTTTATTAATATTATTTTTAGTAAGTACAAGTTATATAGTAGATGGTTCATTTAATCCATTTTTATATTTTAGATTTTAAAAAAAGTTTAAAAATTTTTGAAAGGTAGTAAAAATGCAAGATAAACTAAAAAATTATATAATAGCAGTAGGCTTTATATTTATACTTATACTGGTATTTATATTAAATCTTATTTCAAAAGATAAAGATATATCTATTTCAGAAAGAAGAAGACTTACAAAAGTTCCAAACATAACATTTTCAAAACTCATAAATGGAGATACATCAAATGAATTTGAAAATTACACAGTAGATCAATTTATTGCAAGAGACGAATTAAGAAAAGTAAAAACTTTTGTAAGTACAAATATATTTATGCAAAAAGATAATAATAAATTATTTGAAAAAGATAATGCAATATATAAAATAGAATACCCATTAAATAAAAATAATGTTCAAAAATCTGCAAATAAAATTAAAAATATATACAATAAATATTTGCAAAATATGAATGTATATTATGCAATAATTCCAGATAAAAATTATTATCTTGAAGATGATGGCTATTTAAAAATGAATTATAATGAATTAAAAGATATAACCCAAGGTATTTTGAAAGATTTAAATTATATTGATATTTGGCAAAGTTTAGATTTGGAAGATTATTATAGAACAGATACACATTGGAAACAAGAAAATTTAGATAAAGTTGTAGAAAAAATTGAAAAAGAAATGAAATTAGATAATACAATAAATACAAAATACAATACAGAAGAAAAGGGAGATTATTATGGAGTTTACTATGGACAATTGGGTAAACAAGTTCCACCAGATAAAATCTATATAAAAACAAATGATGCAATAAATAATTGCATAACATACAATTACGAAACTAAAAAATATGGAAAAGTGTATGATGAAGAAATAATAAAAACTTCTGTTGATAAATATGATATTTATTTATCAGGTGCAACACCTATAATTAGTATAGAAAATCCAAATTCTAATACAGATAAAGAATTACTATTATTTAGAGATTCGTTTGGAAGTAGTTTAGCACCACTTTTAATTGAAAATTATAAAAGAATTATATTAATTGATATAAGATATATATCTAGCAATTTATTAGAAAATTACATTGATTTCAATAATCAACATGTTTTATTTTTATATAGTACATTGGTATTAAATCAAGATATATTAAAATAAATATGATATTATTGAAAATGTGGTAAAAAACTCTTCCAAATTTGAAAAAAGTATGTTAAACTAAAAAAAGAGGTGATTATTATGCCAAATACTACCAAAAAAATATTGAACGATTTTTTAGATGAAGTAAAACAAATATTAAAAAATAGAATAAAAAAAATAATATTATACGGCTCTTATGCAAGAGGAGATTATAACAAAAGTTCAGATATTGATATAATGATTCTAACTGATTTAACACCAGAAGAAATTAATAAATATAGTTTATTAATTTGGGGGAAATGTGCAGATATAGAAATTGATAATGGAATTGTAATTTCGCCATTAATAAGAAATATAGATAATTTTAATGCTTGGTTAAATGTAAAACCATTTTATATGAATATTGTAAACGAAGGAGTGGTTTTAAGTGAAAAATAAGGATAGCATAGATTTAGCATTATATAGATTAGAAAGAGCAAAAACAGAATATGAAACAGCAGAGTTATTATATAAAGAGAATAAATTGCTTGCAGCAAATAATAGAGCATACTATTCAATTTTTTATTCAATTAGAGCAGTACTTGCAATGGAAAGAGTGGATTTTAAGAAACACAAAGATGTACTTGCGTATTTTAATCATAATTATGTTAAAACAGAAATATTTCCAAGAAAAATTGGAAGAAAAATTGTATTAGCATCTAAAATTAGAGAAGATAGTGATTATGATGAAGAGTATGAACCAAATAACGAAACAACTATTATACAAATAGAAACTGCTAAGGAATTAGCAAAATTAGTCGAAGAATATTTATCGAAATTTTAGTAATATTAAGATAACATTAAAACCTTTTTCTTGCATATAATGTAAAAAAGAATAATGGAGGCACTAATATGGGAGATAAGGGTTTAGATTTTAAGCATAAAGAAGTAGTAAATATTAAAGATGGAAAAAGATTAGGATATGTACAAGATGTAACAGCAGATTTAGAAAGCGGAATAATAACATCTATAATTGTTCCGGGTAATACAAAATTTTTTAATATGTTTTCTAGCAATAATGATATAGTTATTCCATGGAAAAATATTAAATGCATAGGTGATGATATAATTCTTGTTGAAATAAATTATTAATAATAAAGTAAAGAAATATTCGCATTTATGGAAGCCACTTTTCTAACTCAGTAAAGTGGTAAAAATTTCTTTAAAAATTTTATAAAAAACTATTGAAAAAGTATACTAATTATGTTATTATATAAAAGTACCCAGTTTAAATATTTAAGACATAGAAAAAAAGTGAAAAAAATTTAAAAATTTTTCAAAAAATATGTTGACAATAAAAAGAATTGGTAGTATAATAAATAACGTTCCACACGGAACAGA
>CANRES010000003.1 GCA_947629625.1 uncultured Clostridia bacterium
GAATTAACATTAAAAATACAAACACAATTTGGAATATTAGATAATACAGAAGGAAAAGAAAATCAAACAATAACAGGTGGAGAGTCTAAATATAATAATCCAATAATACCAGTGGGATTTAAAACATCAAATGAAGGGGCAAGTTGGAAATCAAGTGACGGAAAAACAGTAGATGGATGGAATAGTGGTCTTGTAATTGAGGATAAAGATGGAAATCAATTTGTGTGGGTACCAACACAAAAATTAGGTGGAGGAAATGGAGATTTAGTAGAGTATACAAAAACATTAGGACCAGCAACTGCTGCTGAAGAATTAACATCGGAAATTTTAAATCAACTAAAAGAAGATTTACCTGCTGGAATAGACGAAGAAAAACAAATAGGATACGGAGGATTTTATATCGCAAGATATGAAGCAGGAATGCCAGAAAGTATGGTAGATATGGAACAAGATTTGTTAAATTCAACAACAGAACCTGAAAATTCACGAGAAGCAATGGCCAAATTAAGAAATGTAACAGGAGTACCAGTAAGTAAGAAAAATCAGGTGCCATGGAATAATATAGACTATACACAAACAAAAGAAAATGCAGAGAGTATGTATGAAGATAGTAAATATGTAAAAAGTGGATTATTAACAGGAAAAATGTGGGATACAACATTACAATGGTTATTAAAAACAGGAGCAGTAACAGATGATAAAGAATTAAATGAAGATAGTTCAAGTTGGGGAAATTATAGAGCATCAACAATATTAGGGGTAACATCATATTCAAGATATGCTGAATGGAAGACAGGCTTACATTGGGAAGATAAAATAAGTACAAAGTTAGGTGGAACAGCAGATGAATATGCGTGGTTATTAAAAACAGGAAATACAGAATATACAAAAAGAAACAATATATATGATATAGCAGGAAACTTATTTGAGTGGACTTATGAAGAAGACAGCACTCAATCTAACCGTACTATTCGCGGTGGACATTACGGAAATTACAAACAATTTATGCTAGCGTCAAATCGAATCCAATTAAGCGATACTCATATAGGTTATGACATCGGCTTCCGTGTTGCACTTTATATTTTATAATGGAGTTTTTGATTTAAGTATATTACAAGTATAACAAAAATTGAGGAGAATATAAAAAATTTGAGCTTGTCAAGATTAGTGTGTAAATTTTGTGTAATTTAAAAAAACATTAAATGTTACTTTTTTAAAATTTCTGCATATAATAAATATATATTTATTTATTATAGGAGGAAATTTTATGTGTGGTTATGTTGGTTTTTGTAATATTACAAGAAACATTTCTAGTGATATACATACTTTGCAAAAAATGACTCAAACTTTGCAAAAGCGTGGACCTGATGAAGAAGATTTTTATATAAATAAACATGCAATGTTAGGACATCGTAGATTAATAATAATAGATGCAGAAAATGGAAAACAACCCATGAGTGTTAAATTAGGAGATACAACCTATACAATTGTATATAATGGGCAATTATACAATGCAAAAGAATTAAGGGAAGAACTTGAACAAGCAGGTTATGATTTTTTCGGTTATTGTGATACAGAAGTTGTTCTAAAAGCATATATACATTTTGGAACTGATGTATTAAAAAGATTAAATGGAATATTTAGTTTTGCAATTTGGAATGATGTTAAAAATGAATTAATTTTAGTTAGAGATCATTTTGGTATAAAACCTTTATTTTATACAATAAATGATAATAGTATTATTTTTGCATCTGAAATAAAAGGAATATTAGCACATCCTAATATTGTTCCAAAAATAAATTCACAAGGAATTGCAGAATTATTTGGTTTAGGACCTTGTCATACTCCGGGTATTACTGCATTTAAAGATATTTATGAATTAAAACCTGCTCATTATTTAATATATAATAAAAATGGAGTATTTATAGAAGAATATTGGAAATTAAAGAGTAAACCTCATACAGATAGTTTTGGTACTACATGTAATAAAGTACATTTTTTATTAGAAGATTCAATTCAAAAGCAATTAGTATCTGATGTGCCATTATGTGCTATGCTTTCAGGTGGACTTGATTCTAGTATAATTACTGCTTATGCAAGTAATTATTATAAACAAAATAATCTTCCACCATTAGAAACCTTTTCAGTAGATTATGTTGATAATGATAAAAACTTTGTAAAAAGTGATTTTCAACCTAATTCTGATAACTATTATATAAATATAATGGTAGATAAATTTAAAACAAATCATCATAATATTGTAATAGATACACCTGAACTTGCAGATGCATTAGAAGATGCAATGATAGCAAGAGATTATCCGGGTATGGCAGATGTTGATTCTTCAATGTTACTATTTTGTAAAAATATAAAAAAAGAAGCAACTGTTTGTTTATCTGGTGAGTGTTCTGATGAAATCTTTGCAGGTTACCCTTGGTTTTTTAGAGAAGATGCTTTAAATAGTAATACATTTCCTTGGTCTATTGCTATTAAAGAACGACAAGATTTATTAAATAAAGATATTGCAAGTAAGGTTAATTTAAAAGAATACATTGATTATAGATACAATGAAAGTTTAAAAAATGTAGAAATATTAGATGTAGATTCGCCTGAAACTGCCGAAAAAAGAAAAATATCTTATTTAACAACTAGATGGTTTATGCAAACATTATTAGATAGGTCAGATAGAATGGCTATGTATAATGGATTAGAACTTCGTGTTCCATTTTGTGATTATAGAATTGTGGAATATTTATGGAATGTACCATGGGATATTAAAGCATTAAATGGTAGAGAAAAGGGATTATTAAGATATGTTGTTCGTAAAATGTTACCAGAAGAAATTGTAAATAGAAAGAAAAGTCCTTATCCTAAAACACATAATCCAACGTATCTTGATAAGGTAAAAGCAATGTTACAAGAAATTATGAATAATAAAGATGCACCTATTAATAATCTTTTAGATAGAAATTATATTTTAGATATTTTAAATACTGATGGTAGAGCATTTACTAGACCTTGGTTTGGTCAATTAATGACAGGACCTCAACTTATGGCATATCTTTGCCAAGTAAATATGTGGCTTGAAAAGTATAAGCCTGAAATTGAAATCTAAAAATGGGGTTGCAATTCGCCGCACGTTGGGGACGTAAAAAATGTGCATTACTTTTTTTTTATATTGTAAACTTGAAAATTATGTTAATATATGATATAATATTTAGCATAACAAATGTTAAATTAAAATCCTTTAAAATATTCTAGTAGGTCAGGCTAGAATTTCACATAAAAAAATTACTACTCTTTATTAAGAGAAAGGATGAGTGCATTATGTTAGTAATAGGAATTGGAATGGTTATTTTAATTTTTATGATTTATGTATCTGTGAAGAACAAACACTATGATGACATAATATTAATACTTCTAACTTGTATAGGTTTGACAATACTTATATTATGTATTGTTCCATCTGGTGATTATGGTGAATGGACACAGGAAAGAACAATTATTTTAACAGAATTAGAAGAAAATTCTGATGAGGTTAAATATGTAAAAGATTTACCAAATGAAGTTATATTTAACTATGAATCAGAATCAAAAATTACTAAAACAGAAAATAGGTTAGTTGAAATAATTGAAACAGATGGTGAAGAAGCATATATGCTTATAGAAACTAGACAAGGAAAAGCACAAATATTATTAACCTTTACTCCAAAACCTATGCAAACAAAGTATGTTTTTTATGTACCTAAGGGTACAGTAATTGACAAAAATATTGAAGAATTTGAATTATAACTGTTTAAATCTGACCAAAACCTACTAAAAAAGTGTAAAAACTTTTAGTAGGTTTTTCTTTTAAAAAAAATAAAACTTTTTGTTGAAAAAGTGTTTACATTTGTAAAAAAATTGTATAAAATATAGAAAACCAAAGAATAAATGAAGGAGGCTTTTTGAAAATGAAAATATTAATGTTAACGTGGGAATATCCACCAAGAATAGTTGGAGGGATAGCAAGAGTAGTTAACGACTTATCAAAAAGACTTATAAAAGATGGACATGAAGTCACAGTTATAACATATAAAGAAGGAGACGCATTAGAATTTGAAGACGACAAAGGAGTTAAAGTTTATAGAGTAAATAACTATATGATTAACCCAAACAATTTTATAGACTGGGTAATGCAATTAAACTTTAATATGGTAGCAAAAGCAAATGAAATAATTGCAAAAGAAGGGCAATTTGATGTTATACATGCACATGATTGGTTAGTTGCTTATGCTGCAAAAACATTAAAAAACTCTTATGATATACCAATAGTATCTACAATACACGCAACAGAAAGTGGAAGAAATAGTGGAATACATGACGAAACACAAAGATATATAAATGATACTGAATGGTTACTAACTTATGAGTCTAATGAAGTAATAGTAAATAGCAATTTTATGAAATGCGAATTACAAAGATTATTTGGACTACCATTTGAAAAAATAAATGTAGTACCAAATGGAATAAACTTAACAAATTTTAGTGGAGTAGAAAAAGATTACGAATTTAGAAGACAATATGCAAGAGATAATGAAAAAATAATTCTATATACAGGAAGATTAGTTTATGAAAAAGGAATACAACATTTAATATCTGCAATGCCAAAAATTCTATCAGGTTATAATGATTCAAAATTAATTATAGCAGGAAAAGGTGGAATGTTAGACGAACTAAGAGAACAAGTAAATAGAATGGGAATTTCAAATAAAGTTTATTTTACAGGTTACTTAGACTCTAAAAAATTATTAAAAATGTATAAATGTGCAGATATATCAGTATTTCCTAGCACTTATGAACCATTTGGAATAGTTGCATTAGAAGCAATGCTTGCAGGTGTACCAACAGTAGTATCTGATGTTGGAGGACTTAACGAAGTTGTTGAACATGGTGTAAATGGAATGAAATGTTATGCAGGTAATGCAAATTCAATAGCAGACTCTGTTTTAACACTATTATATGACCATCAATTATGCGATAACATTGTAAAAAATGCTAAGGCAAAAGTTAAAGAAGAATATAACTGGGGTAAAATTGCACAAGACATACATTTTACATACCAAAAAGCAATATGTCAAACAATGGCACAAAGACAGGCAAATCAAATTGCACAAGAAAATGCAAAAAAAGCAAAGAAAGCAAAAAATACAGAAAACGAATTATCAAATCTATTATCATTCAAAAAAAGACAAGCTTATGCTTAAATTAATTTATTAACATAAAGGAGTATAAAAAATATGAACGTATATGATACTGCAAACAAATTAGCGTATGAAATTAAAAATTCAACAGAATATCTTGAATATAAAAAAATAAAAACAGAAATAGCAAATAATCTTGAATTAAAAGAAAAACTAGATAATTTTGAAAAAATGAGATATGAAATTCAAGTACTTTCTATAAATGGTGAAGAACAAGATAATAAAAAAGCAGAAGAAATGCAAAAACTATACTTAGAATTAATACAAATAGAACAGGTAAAAAAATATTTTGATTTAGAACTAAAATTTAATGTTCTACTTGCAGATGTTAATAAAATAATTGGTGAAGCTATACAAGATGTTATAGCCTAAAATTTAATTCGCTTATATTTATAATATAAGCGTTTATTATTCTCGAAAGGAAAATTATAAATGTTAGAATATATAATTATTATTTGTTTATTAATAGTTGTTTTAGCAATTCTATATTTTATACTTGAAATAAATTTTAAAAAAGTTAAAGAATATGTAGAAAATAAAAAATTAAAAGAAATAGCAGATAAATTTCCAGATAATATAAATATTTGTAAAACAATTTTGAAGGATTTAAATAATGAAAATGTAAAAATTGAAGAAGATAAAGAAGGAAAAACAAGTCTATATCTTGTTACATCAAATAAAATAATTATAGCAAGTAACAAAGATATTTTTACAAGAATACAAACAATAGCGCATGAATGTTTACATTCAATACAAAGTAAAAAAATGTTATTATTCAATTATATATATTCAAACTTGTACATAATATATTTTATATTAATTTCAATATTAACAATATTTAAAATTGTAAATAACTATATGTTACAAGTAGAAATTCTAACAATACTTGGGCTTGTATATTTTTTTATAAGAAGTGCATTAGAATATGATGCAATGATAAAAGCAAGATATTTAGCAAAAGAATATATGGAAAAATGTAATGTATGTACAAAAGAAGAAATTGGAGAAATAATAGATGGATATGATACTATAAATAATATTGGAATTAAAGGTTCAAATTTAAGTTTATTATGTAGTGTAATAATAAAAATTATAATTTATTGTGTTATTTGTATTATTATGATATAGTATGAAAAGTAAAAAATAAGGAGAGATTGATGAACAAAAAGTGGGAATATTATAATGCAGATGAAGAAAAAATTAACGAAATATCTGAAAAATTTAATATAGATAAACTAATTGCTAGAATTTTAGTAAATAGAGGCATTACAGAAGATAAAAAAATATCAGTTTTTTTAGAGCCTAACAGAAATAATTTTTATGACCCATATTTATTAAATGATATGGAAATAGCAGTTAATAGAATATTAAAGGCAATGGAAAATAAAGAAAAAATAATAATATATGGAGATTATGATGTAGATGGAATAACAAGTACAACAGTATTAAAAAAATTCTTAGAAGAAAGAGGAATGGAAATTGGTTACTATATTCCAAATAGATTAAATGAAGGATATGGTTTAAATAAAGATGCTATTGATAAAATTAGTAATAATGAATATAATTTATTAATTACAGTAGACTGTGGAATATCTGGAATAGAAGAAGTTGAATACTTAAAAAGTAAGAACATAGAAGTTATAATAACAGACCACCATGAACCATTAGAAAAACTACCAAATGCACTAGCAGTTATTGACCCAAAAAGAAAAGATAATAAATATCCATTTAATCAACTAGCAGGTGTAGGTGTTGTATTTAAGTTAATACAAGCACTTAGTATAAAATTAAATTTAGAAGAAAAAGAGTATTTAAAATATTTAGATTTAGTATGTGTTGGAACTATTTCTGATATTGTACCATTAATAGACGAAAATAGAGTTATAGCAAAATTAGGTTTAAAATTAGTTAATGTAACAAAAAATATAGGATTAAAATCTTTATTAAATTCTTCTGGATTTAAAAAGATAGATGCAAACACAATTTCCTTTGGAATAGCACCAAGAATTAATGCTTGTGGAAGAATGGGACATGAAGAAGAAGCAATTGAATTATTGTTATCTAATAATTATGTTAGAGTACAGACACTTACAAATAATTTAAATGAATATAATAAAAAAAGGCAAGATACAGAAAAAAGTATTTTTGAAGAAGCAATTGAAAAAATGGATAATGAAGAAAATAATTCTGTAATAGTATTAGGAAGTGAAAATTGGCATCATGGAGTAATTGGAATTGTTGCATCAAAGATTACAGAATTATATTATAAACCAACAATATTATTGTGTTTTGAAGATGATATAGCAAAAGGTTCAGGAAGAAGTATACAAGGATTTGATTTACACAATGCATTATGCTTATGTAGTGATTACTTAGAAAAATATGGCGGACACGAAATGGCAATTGGGCTAAGTTTAAAAAAGGAAAATTTTGAAGGCTTTAAAAATAAAATGCAAGAAATTGCAAATGAATATAAAGTTAATGAAATTACACCAATAATATATATAGATAGTCAAATTTCTAATAAAAATATTAATATAGAATTTATTAAGCAATTAAAATTACTAGAACCTTTTGGGGAAGGAAATAAAGTACCATTATTTATATACAAAAATTTAAAAATAGATTCAATAAGAACATTAACAGAAGGTAAACATCTAAAATTAACATTAAAAGACGAAAATACAATTATAGATGGTATAGGGTTTAATATGGGAAATATTGCTGACGATTATTTAATTGGAGATAGAATAGATGTTATTGGATATATTGAAGTAAATACTTTTAATGGTTATGATAATATTCAAATAAATATAAAAGATATAATGAAATCAATATAACTTCATTATTGGAAGGAGAATGTAAATGTCAGAGGTAAAACAAGTTGAAATTAATGATGTTATTGATATTGTAAAACAAAATAATAAAAATGCTAATGTTGATAAAATCTTGAAGGCTTATGAATTTGCAAAAAAAATGCACAGTTCACAATTTAGAAAATCTGGTGAGCCTTATATAATTCACCCTGTACAAGTAGCATATATATTAGCAACATTAGAACTAGACACATCAACTATTTGTGCCGCTTTATTACACGATGTTGTAGAAGATACTGAAATTACAAATAACGATTTAAAAAATACTTTTGGTGAAGAAATTGCAGAAATGGTTGAAGGTGTTACAAAACTTAGTAAAATACAATTTTTTTCTTTAAAAGAACAACAAGTTGAAGATTATAGAAAAATGTTTCTTGCAATGGGAAAGGACATTAGAGTAATACTTATAAAATTAGCAGATAGATTACACAATATGAGAACATTAAAATATTTAACAAGAGATAGACAAATTGCAATTTCGCAAGAAACTATGGATTTGTATGCTCCACTTGCAAATAGATTAGGTTTGTATTCTATTAAATGGGAATTAGAAGATTTAGCGTTTAAATATTTATTTCCAGAAGAATATAGAGAATTAGTAGAGGGAATAGATAAAAAAAGAGAAGAAAGATTATCTTTTATAAAAAAAATAATGGAAGAAATAAGGCAGGAACTAAAAAATCAAAATATAGAAGCAGAAATTACAGGACGTGCAAAACATTTATATAGTATATATAGAAAAATGAAAAGAGATAATAAAACATTAGACCAAATATATGATTTATTTGCTCTTAGAATTTTAGTAAATTCAGTAAAAGACTGTTATGCGGCATTAGGTGTAGTACATGAATTATATAATCCAATGCCGGGTAGATTTAAAGATTATATTTCTGTTCCAAAAACTAATATGTATCAGTCATTACATACAACTTTAATAGGCCCAGAAGGAACACCATTTGAAGTTCAAATAAGAACATGGGATATGCATAGAATTGCAGAATTTGGTATTGCGGCACATTGGGCGTATAAAGATGCTAACAAAGATAAAAAAACAACAGTAATAGTAAATGACGATAAATTATCTTGGTTAAGAGAAACATTAGAATGGCAAAAAGATATGCAAGACCCAGAAGAATTTTTAAATACATTAAAAACAGAATTATTTGAAGATGAAGTTTATGTTTTTACTCCAAGAGGAGATATTAAGGTATTGCCAAAAGAAAGTACCCCAATTGACTTTGCATATAATATTCATGCAGAAATTGGAAATAAGATGTCAGGTTGCAAAATTAATAGTAAAATGATGCCAATTATTACACCATTACAAAATGGAGATATAGTTGAAATTATAACATCAGAACATCAAAAAGGACCTAGTAGAGATTGGTTAAAATTTGTTAAAAGTTCAAGTGCTAAAAATAAAATTCAACAATGGTTTAAAAGAGAACAAAGAAACGATAACATTATTAGAGGGAAAGAACTTATTGAACATGAAATAAAAAGAATAGGAATGAATCAAACAGAACTATTTAAACAAGAATATGTTAATTCTGCTTTAAGTAGATATAAGTATAATAATATGGACGATATGTATGCTTCTGTTGGTTTTGGGGCTATTTCTGCAGGTAAAGTTATTGCAAAAATGCTTGAAGAATATAGAAAAGACCACAATGAAGAAAACATAGAAGAAAAAATTGAAGAATTATCTAAACGTAAAAAATCTAATAATGTATCAAGCAATGGAGTTATAGTAAAGGGAATAGATAATTGTTTAGTAAAATTATCTAAATGTTGTAATCCTGTTCCGGGAGATACTATTGTTGGTTATATTACAAAAGGTAGAGGAGTTTCAATTCATAGAATAGACTGTGTTAATGCAAAAGAGCTTTTTAATGAAAAAGGTAGAATGATAGATGTTGAATGGTATAAATCTGGAAAAAGTTCTTATAATGTTGATATTGAAATTTTTGCAAATGATAGAGATGGCCTTGTTGCTGATTTCTTAAACGTTATTAAAAATAGTAATAATACTCTTATTGCTATTAATGCTAGAACAAATAAAGAAAGAATTGCTATAACAAATATTACATTAGAGGTAGAAAACTTAGAAGAATTAAATAATACTTTAAAGCAATTAAGAAAAGTTGATAGTGTTTATGAAGTAAAAAGGAAAAAGTAAAGGAAGTAATTCAAATGATATTAAAAAGATTAAAATTAAATACAAATTTAGGAGAGCCTACAAATTGTTATATTATTGTAGATGAAGAAACAAAAGAAGCAATGATTATTGACCCAGGTGCAGAGGCAGATAAAATTATTGATATGATTAATGTTTTAGAGGCAAAGGTTAAATATATTTATTTAACACATTGTCACGGAGACCATATTGGCGCTTTAAAAGAGATAAAAGAAAAATTAGGAGGAAAAATATTAATTCATAGAATTGAAAGCAAAAATTTAAATAATCCTGAGGTTACTTTAAATTATTATATTGGTATGGAAGATATAGAATTAGAAGCGGATTCAAGAGTTGACGATAATGATATAATTCATGTTGGAAATATTGAATTTAAAGTAATTCATACACCGGGACATACTAATGGCAGTACATCTTTATATTGTGATGAATATAAAATGTTATTTTCTGGTGATACAATGTTTAGAGGTACTTGGGGAAGAACAGATTTACCAACAGGAAGCATGGTGGATATAATGGATTCTATTACAAGAAAATTATTAGTTTTACCACCTGATACAATTTGCTATCCGGGACATCGGAAAGTCAACTATGTTAAGAGAAGAAGCACCTATTTATTTAGAATTAAAACCAAGAGAAGATTAAAAATAAAAGCATACATTTAATTCTTCTTTCATATATTTGTATAGAAATGTATGGACAAAGGAGAAGTAAATGAATGTTACAGTAATAAATATAAAAGATTTATTTAAGTATCTAGTAGTATTAATAACAAGTATAGTAGTTATAGTTTCCGCTACTAGATTTTTTTATAACAAAAGTATTTCAATAGAAAAGAAGGATATTATAAAAGATAACAATAAAAGTTTTTATCTAACGTGTTTAAAAACAACAATTCCAATGATAGATTATAAGCAAGAAACAACGTTTGATATTTCAAATAAAGAGAGTGTAAATAAATCAAATATTTTAACAAAATTACTAGGAATACAATTAGGCTTAATAGATAATATAGAAGCAAAAAATGATAAAATAGCAGAAAATAATAATGAAGAAAACAATGAAAATACGGAAAATACTGAAAAAAGTGATAATACAGAAGAAAATAATCAAGAAATTGAACTTGCAAAAACAAATTTACAGACTCAAGAAGTTACAGAAAACAATATAGTGCCTAGTTATACAAATATTATAGATAATATAGCGTTTAAAAATCAATCTAGTTATGAAATTACAGAAGATTTAGTAAATTCTCCATTTAATCTAAACAATAAAACAGATGTAATTATATTCCATACTCATACTTGCGAAAGTTATACACAAACTGAAAATTATTCATATACACCATCAGGAGAATTTAGAACAACAGATTTAGATTGCTCTGTTGCAAGAGTTGGAGATGAATTAGATAAACAATTAACTGCATATGGTTTCAATGTAATTCACGATACAACTTATCATGATTATCCAGCGTATACGGGTTCTTATGATAGGTCATTAAATACTGTTAAGTCAATATTAGAAGATAATCCATCAACAGAAATTATTATTGATTTACATAGGGACGCAGTTGGAAGTAGTGCAGAATATGGTCCTTCTGTTATAATTGGAGATGAAAAGGTTGCTCAAATGATGTTTGTTATTGGAACAGATGGCGGAGGTCTTTATCATCCTAATTGGAGAGAAAATTTTAAACTTGCAATTTCACTTCAAAGAAAAGCAAATGAATTGTATCCGGGATTATTTAGACCAATTATTTTAAGGGATTCAAGATATAATCATCATTTAGCAAATGGTGCATTTATTGTTGAAGTTGGTGCTACTGGAAATACTATGGAGGAATGTTTGGGTAGTATGAAGTATTTGGCTAAGGTAATGAGTGAGGTAATAAAATAATTAAAAAGTTGAAATTTTTCAAAAAAATATTAATAAAAAATTGAAAAATTTCAACTTTTTATTGTTTTAAAAAATTTTATATTGTATTTTTATTTTTTATATGATAAATTAATTATAAATAAATATGTTATTTTTATTACAATTATGATATACTATTTATATAAATAAAAATATAGATAATTTTAATGTTGAATAATATTAAGGAGAAATTGAAAAATGGAAGAAAAATTAAAAAATTTACCAAAATCTTATCAAGAAGATATAAAAAAATTAACTAAAATATTAAAAGAAAATGGAGCAACAGAAGTTTTTATTTTTGGTTCCATTGCTAATGGAAAATTTAATGAGAACTCTGATATAGATATTGCAGTAAAAGGCTTAAATGAAAAAAATTTTTATAAGGTAGCAAGTATATTAATGTTTGAATTAGAAAATAAATTTGATTTAATAGATTTAGACGATAAAGAAAATCGATTTTCACAAATGTTATTAAGAGTTGGAGGGTTATTAAAAGTTGGATAATTTAATAAAAGAACAAATAAAATAATGATAGATTATTTATAAATGCAGAATAAAAGGAGCAATTTATATGGAGAAAAAAACAAAGAAAAGTATATTTAAAATAATAGTTTATTTATTAAATTTTATAGTAATTGCTATAATGTTAGTAAATATTTTTAATGCTTTTGTTATAAAGGAATGTGACGATGGTAGGTGGTATGATAAAAATGGTAATCTTTGTCGATATGATAATGAAGGCAATATTTGGAGGTATGATGCTGCTAGTAATCTTTGGGAAAATTTAGAACCATTTAATTCAAAATTTACAGTATATGAGGGAAAATCAATAACAGGTTCTCAAATAAGACAATTAGTAAAAGTTGTTAATGCAAATAATTTGCAGAATTTAGGAACAGACTTCATTGTTGAAATAACTGGAACAGAAATTTCTGGAAACATTGATAAAGGATATCAATTTAATGGTCGTAATTCACAAAAATATATAGTAGAAATTGAAAAACAAGATGGGGTAGTTAGTAATATTAATATTTATAATACAAATGATAATCAAAATAATGTTATTACTAATAATATAAATGAAAAAAATATTGATAATATCACTAAAAATAAAGTTAGCTATAAAATAGATTCTAAAAGTGGAATAGCTAGTTTAATATCATATTTGCCAATAATTATTTTATATATTATAGTTATTGCATACAGAAAAATAAATAAAAAAAGAATTTCAAAGAAATATATAGGACAAGAAAATCAATATAGATTAGATAAAACAAATAAAATATCATTAGTAGCATTTTTTATTATAGATATTTGTTTAATCATATATATTATATATAATTATATTATTGCTTTGGTTAATGTTTCTACGATTTCAGTTGCTAAACCAATAATATACATATACCCAGAAGAAGTAACAGAAGTAACAGTGCAATTAGGTAAAAGTGAAAATTTAACTTGTACATATCCAATATATAAAGAAAAATGGGAAGTAACAGCAGAGCCAAATGGAACATTAAAAGATAACGAAACAGGAAAAACATATTATGCTTTATATTGGGAAGGAAAAAATATAAAAAAATATACAGATAAACTAAAAGATGGATTTATAGTAAAAGGAGAAGATACAGTTAAATTTTTAGAAGAAAAACTAGCAATATTAGGATTAAATGAAAAAGAATCAGAAGAATTTATAATATACTGGTTACCAAAAATGCAAAATAATAAATATAACTATATAAGATTTCAAACACAAGAAGAAATAAATGAAAATATGCCATTAGAAATAACACCAAAACCAGAAACAATAATAAGAGTAATGATGGAATGGAAAGGCTTAAATGAATATGAAGATATAGAAGAACAAAAATTAGAAAAAGTAGAAAGAAAAGGTTATACAGTAGTAGAATGGGGCGGAACAGAAATAAAATAATAAAAAATGGAGGAAAAATAAAATGAAGAAAAAAATTGTTATAATAAATGGAACAGGTGGAGTAGGAAAAGACACATTTATACAACAATGTCAAGAATTTGTAGAAATAAAAAACATTTCATCAGTAGATAAAGTAAAAGAAGCAGCGAAAATATTAGTAAACTGGAATGGAGAAAAAGACGAAAAAACAAGAAAATTTTTAGCAGACTTAAAAAAATTAAGCATAGATTATAACGATGCTCCAATACAATATATAAAAAGCCAAGCAGACGAATTTAATGAAAACGATACACAACAAATAATGTTCATACACATTAGAGAAATAAGTGAAATAGAAAAAGTAAAAAAACTATTAAATGCAAAAACACTATTAGTAACAAATAACAGAGTAGAAGATATTTTATCAAACGAATCAGATGCAAATGTAAAAAAATATAATTATGATTATTACATTGAAAACAATGGAACTATTGAAGAATTAAAAGAATTAGCAAAAAAATTTGTACAAGAATAAATATGTACGAGACGACCAACAAGGAACAAGTCAAATTATATATATTACTTTCAAACATATATATATTATTTTTTTGTAAAAATTTTAAATAAATATTGCATTTTATGGAAAAATGTAGTACAATATTAATGTTAGAAAAAATTACCTTTAACTTGGCTTACAAGAACTAACACCACTTTAAGCTCAGTTTAAGGCATATAAATTTTTAGGAGGTGCATACTATGACTAAGGAAAAAAAGCAAGAAATTATTTCAACATATAAAAGAGAAGAAAACGACACTGGATCACCAGAAGTACAAATTGCTCTTTTAACAGAAAGAATTAATGAATTAACAGAACATTTAAAAGTTCATAAAAAAGATAATCATTCTAGACGTGGACTATTAAAAATGGTAGGTAAAAGAAGAAACCTACTTGCTTACCTTTCAAAAAAGGATGTTCAAAGATACAGAGACATAGTTGAAAAATTAGGTTTAAGAAAATAATTTTAATACATAGGGCGTTTGACAAATATTACAAACGTCCTAATTGTATATTATGAAGGAGAAAAATATGTTTAAAACATTTGAAACGGAATTAGCAGGAAGAAAATTAATAATAGAAAATGGAAAAATAGCTGGACTAGCTAATGGAAGTGTACTTGTAAGATATGGAGATACTGTTGTAATGGTAAATGTAACAGCAGCAAAAGAACCAAAAGAAGGAATAGATTTCTTTCCACTTTCAGTAGATTATGAAGAAAAACTATATGCAGTTGGTAAAATTCCAGGAAGTTTTCAAAAAAGAGAAGGAAAACCAAGTGATAAAGCAATATTAACATCAAGAGCAATAGATAGACCATTAAGACCATTATTTCCAAAAGATTTTAGAAATGATGTATGTGTTGTAGCAACAGTATTATCAGTAGAGCCTGATAACTCACCAGAAGTTGCAGCAATGATAGGAGCAGCAACTGCACTTGAAATATCAGATATACCATTTAAAGGACCAACTGCGGCAGTTGCAGTAGGTTATGTAGATGGACAAATTATAATAAATCCAACATTAGAACAAAGAGAAAAAAGCGATTTAACATTAACAGTTGCAGGAACATTAGAAAAAATAACAATGATAGAAGCAGGAGCAAACGAAATACCTGACGATATAATGTTAGAAGCAATAAAACAAGCACATATTGAAATTAAAAAAATATGTGAATTTATATCAAAAATAAAAGAAGAAATTGGAAAAACAAAATTTGAATATAAATCATTTGAAGTAGACCATGAAGTATATGAAGAAATAGAAAATAACTTTAAAGAAAGAATGTATAATGATATACAAACAACAGATAAAGACGTTAGAGATGCAAACATAGATAAAATAACAGAAGATGTTATAAATTACTTCACAGAAAAATATGGAGAGGAAGAAACAGAAAACAAAAAAACAGATATAGTAGATAGCCTTTATAAATTAGAAAAAAAATGCGTTAGAGAAATGATACTTGAAGAACATAAAAGACCAGATGGTAGAAAATTAGACGAAATAAGACCATTATCTTGTGAAGTTGCAGTATTACCAAGAGTACATGGAAGCGCATTATTTACAAGAGGTCAAACACAAGTATTATCAGTTGCAACATTAGGAATGATTAGTGAAGAACAAATGCTAGATGGTATTGATGAAGAAGAAACAAAAAGATACATGCATCAATACAATTTTCCATCATATAGTGTAGGAGAGGCAAGACCATCACGTGGACCTGGAAGAAGAGAAATAGGACATGGAGCATTAGCAGAAAAAGCACTTGTACCAGTATTACCAAGTAAAGAAGAATTTCCTTACGCAATAAGAGTTGTATCAGAAGTATTAAGTTCAAATGGTTCAACATCACAAGCAAGTATTTGTGGAAGTACTTTATCTTTAATGGATGCAGGTGTACCAATAAAAAGACCAGTAGCAGGAATTTCAACAGGACTTGTTACAGATGCAGAAGACCCAAACAGATATGTTATGCTAACAGATATACAAGGATTAGAAGATTTCTTTGGAGATATGGATTTTAAAGTTGGTGGAACAGAAAAAGGAATAACTGCAATACAAGTAGATATAAAAATAGATGGTTTAACATATGATATAATAAAAGAGGCATTTGAAAGAACAAGAATTGCTAGAAAATATATATTAGAAGAAATAATGTTAAAACAAATAGAAAAACCAAGAGAGGAAATATCAAAATATGCACCAAGCATAATAAATACAACAATTAAGGTAGACAAAATTAGAGATGTAATTGGACCTGGTGGAAAAATGATAAACAAAATCATTGAAGAAACAGGAGTAAAAATTGATATCGAAGAAGATGGTAAAGTATTCATTTATTCAACAGATAATGAAAAAGGCGAAAAAGCATTAAAAATGATTAATGATATAGTAAGAGAAATAGAAGTTGATGGAATTTATGAAGGAACAGTTTCAAGAATAATGCCATTTGGAGCATTTATAGACTTAGGTTCTGGAAAAGAGGGATTACTTCATATTTCAAAAATATCAAAAAATAGAGTAGAAAAAGTAGAAGACGTATTAAAAATAGGCGATGTTGTAAAGGTTAAAGTATATGAAATAGACGACCAAGGAAGAATTAATCTTACTAAAAAGGATATAGAAAAATAAATAATTATTATATAAAATGAGGTAAAAAAAATGATATATTTATATGTACTACAACAAGCATTAATTTGGATAATAACTATATTTTGGTTATACCAATTAATAATTAGTGTATGTTCATTAATTAATCTAAAAGATAAACCAATGATTGAAGAAAAAAATAATCGATTTATGGCAATTATACCTGCACATAATGAAGCATCGGTAATTGAAAACTTGATAATAAGTTTAAAAAATCAAGATTATCCAAAAGAATTATATGATATATATGTTATTGCGGATAATTGCACAGATGCAACTGCAACAATAGCAAAAGAAGCAGGAGCTATTGTTTATAAAAGATTCGATACTGAAAATAAAACAAAAGGTTATGCGTTAAAATGGTTTTTAGACCAAAAAATAAAAGAAGATGCACCTTATGATGCTTTTTGTGTATTTGATGCAGATAACATTGTAGATGTAAACTTCTTAAAAAATATGAATAAAAAATTATGTCAAGGTGAAACAGTAGTTCAAGGTTATAGAGATATAAAAAATCCAACAGACAGTTGGATAACAGCAGGATATGCAATATTTTATTGGATGATGAATAGATTTTATCATTTAGCAAGATATAACATAGGTTTATCTCCATTAATAAATGGAACAGGTTTTATGGTAAAATTTGATGTTATAAAACCTAATGGTTGGGATACTGCAACACTTACAGAGGATATAGAATTTTCTTTAAAACGTATAATTTCTGGAAATAAATTAGGTTGGGCAAAAGATGCAATAGTTTATGACGAACAACCAGTAGGATTTAAACAATCTTGGAAACAAAGGTCTAGATGGACAGTAGGACATATTCAATGTATGCAATTATATACAAAAGAATTAGCATTAGCAATAAAAAAACATAAAACAATAATGAATTTTGATGGATTTTTATATATAGTTGGTAGTATACCAATGTTAATTATGACAATTGTTTTGTTATTAGTTAATTCTTTATTGTATCTTGGAAATGGAATGACAAATGTAGAATTATTAATGAGTTATGTTCATTATATAATCCCAACATTTATATTACCAATAGGAACAGCATTACTTATAATGATATTGGATAAAAAACCAATAAAACCAATGATAAAAGGTATATTGTGTTATCCATTGTTCTTATTAACATGGTTATTAATTAACTTTAAATGTTTATTTAAAAGAGATTTATCTTGGGATAAAATTGAACACGTTAGAGATATAAAAATTAATGAAGTAATTTAAAATTTTAAAACATATCAAATGGAGAAGTTTAATATAATCAACTTCTTCATTTGATTATTAATGTAAAAATAAGGAGTAAATGTATGTATTCATTAAGCAAAATGAGAGTATGTGCATTTGTTGGTCCATCAGGTACAGGAAAAAGTTATAGGGCCCAAATGGTAGCAGGTGCTAATAATATTAATTACATAATAGATGATGGTTTATTAATAAAAGATAATGAAGTTATAGCAGGAAATTCTGCAAAAAAAGCATCAACAAAAGTTGAAACGGTTAAGCATGCTTTATTTATTAATGAAAAAGAAAAAGAAGAAATAATAAAAAAAATTAAAGAATATAAACCAGAATCAATTTTAGTTTTAGGTACATCAGATAAAATGGTAGAAAAAATTGCTAAAAACTTAGGACTACCTAAAATTTCACAAACAATATACATAAATGATGTAGCAACACAAGAAGAAATGAAAACTGCAAGAAGAATAAGAGTTACAGAAGGAAAACATGTAATTCCTGTTCCAACTTTTGAAATTAAAAAAGACTTTTCTGGGTATATATTAGACCCATTACAAATATTTAAATCAAGAGGAATTGGTGGAAAACCATATATTTCAGAAAAATCTATTATTAGACCTACATTTAGTTATTTAGGAAATTTTACAATTTCAGATACAGTATTTAGACAGATATTAGAATATTTATGTTCTAAATCAAATGCAATATATAAAGTAGTAAAAACAAGAATAAATAACTATGGAGAAGGACCAGATATTTATGTTGAAGTTATTATTAACTATGGTTATAATATTATAGAAGAATTAAAAATATTTAAAGAAAAATGTATTAAAGAAATAGAAATGCTTACAACAATGAATGTACAAAAAATTGAGATAGTTGCAAAAGGAATAAAGGCACCAGAAGAAATAGAAAGGTGGAAATAAATATGTCATTTATAGTTGCAATTGATGGACCAGCAGGAACAGGGAAAGGAACTGTAACTGCAATTATTGCTAAAAAATTAAATCTAGTAAATATAGATACTGGCGCTACTTACAGATGTGTAACATTAGAAATGCTAGAAAATAATATTGGGTTAGAAGATAGTGAAGAAATAAAAAAATTACTTGAAAATATAAAAATTGAATTAAAAAATCAAAATGGAGTTCAAAAAGTATTTTTAAATGATAAAGATGTTACAGACGAAATTCGTTCAAAACGTGTAACAGAGTTTGTATCACAAGTATCTGGAATAAAGCAAATTAGATTAAAAATGTCAAGTCTTCAAAGAGAAATGGGATTAAAACAAGATTCAATAATGGAAGGTAGAGATATTGGAACTTATGTATTTCCAGATGCAAATGTAAAAATATATCTTGATGCAGATGTAGAAGAAAGAGCAAAAAGAAGACTTATTCAAAATAAAGAAAAAAATATAAATATGTCTTATGAAGAAATTTTAGAAAATATTAAAATGAGAGATGCAAACGATAAAGCAAAAGAAATAGGTGCTTTAAAAGTTGCAGAAGATGCTATTGTAATAGATACAACACATTTAACTATTGATGAAGTTGTTAATAAAATAATTGATATTATTAACAAAAACAGGAGTATGTATGTATAAATTTTTAAAAAGAATAATAAATATACTATCTCATTTAATATTTAGAGTAAAAATTTATGGAATGGAAAATATTATAGAAGAAGGACCTGCAATTATTTGCGGTAATCACATACACGCATTTGATTCTGTAATTCTTGTAGGACGTGTAAAAAGAAAAATAAATTTCATTGCAAAAGCAGAACTATTTAAAAAAAGTGCTTTTATGAGATTTGTTGAAAAACCTTTTGGATTAATTAGAGTAGATAGAGAAAAAAAACAAGATATTGAAGCATTAAAAAAATCGTTAAATGTATTAAAAAATGATGAAATATTAGGAATATTTCCAGAAGGAACTAGAAACGGTTTAGCAAAAAACGTAGAAGTAAAAACAGGTGTTGCTTATTTTGCATTAAAATCAAAAGTACAAGTTATTCCAATTGGAATTAAAGGAAATTTTAAACCTTTTTCTAAAATAGTATATAATATTGGAAAACCATTGAATTTTAACGAATATTATAATAAAAAAATAGAAAAAGAAGATTTAGAAAAAGTTACAAATATTATAATGGATAATATAATAAAATTGACAAATGTTTAATTTTAATGTATAATATATAATTGTTTGTATTAATTATATAAGGAGTAGTAAAAAATGAATAACAAAAAAATAAGAAATATAGCAATAATTGCACATGTTGACCATGGAAAAACAACATTAGTAGATGGCCTTTTAAAACAAAGTAATATATTTAGAGATAATGAGCAAGTATCAGAAAGAATAATGGATTCAAATGATTTGGAAAAAGAAAGAGGAATTACAATACTTTCTAAAAATACATCTGTTATGTATAAAGATTATAAAATAAATATAGTAGATACACCCGGACATGCTGATTTTGGTGGAGAAGTTGAGAGAGTTTTAAAAACAGTTGATGGTGTTTTACTTTTAGTTGATGCTTTTGAAGGTGCAATGCCTCAAACAAGAGAGGTTTTAAAAAAATCATTAGCATTAAATTTAAAACCAATAGTTGTTATAAATAAAATAGATAGACCGGGTGCAAATCCTGAAAAAGTTGTTGACGAGGTTATAGAATTATTTATAGAATTAAATGCAAGTGATGATCAATTAGATTTCCCTGTTGTTTATGCTTCTGCAAAATTAGGAATTGCAAAAATGAATTTAGAAGATGAGGCAACAGATTTAACTTGTTTATTTGAAACAATAATAAATACAATTCAACCACCACAATGTGATGAAGATGGACCAATGCAAATGTTAGTTTCAAATATAGATTATGATGATTATATAGGCAGAATAGCAGTAGGTAGGGTAGAACGTGGTTCTGTAAAATTAGGCATGAATGTTGTAATATGTAAACAAGACGATAAACAAGAAAATGGAAAAATATCAAAATTATTTACACATCAAGGCTTAAAAAGAGTTGAAGTAGAAGAAGTTAAAGCAGGAGATATAATTGCAATTGCAGGAATAAATGATATTAATATAGGAGATACAATTTGTGATCCTTTAAATCCTGAAAAAATTCCATTTGTTGATATAGATGAGCCAACTGTTTCTATGACATTTAGCGTAAATGATGGACCATTTGCTGGTAGAGAAGGCGAATTTGTAACATCAAGACATTTAAGAGATAGATTATTTAAAGAACTTGAAAGAAATGTTAGTTTAAGAGTTAAAGAAACAGATAGAGCAGAGGCTTTTGAAGTATCAGGACGTGGAGAATTACATTTATCTGTATTAATAGAAACTATGAGAAGAGAAGGTTTTGAATTATTAGTATCAAGACCAAAGGTTATTATAAAAGAAATAAATGGTGTAAAATGTGAACCAATTGAAAGATTAGTTGTAAATGTTCCTGACGACTGTATAGGTAATGTAATAGAAAAATTAGGTAAAAGAAAAGCAGAAATGGTTAATATGGAGCCAGCAGAAGAAGGACATACAAAAGTAGAATTTAAAATACCTGCAAGAGGTTTAATTGGATATAGAACAGAATTTTTAACAGATACAAAAGGTAATGGTACAATGAACCATATATTTGATTCTTATGAAGAATATAAAGGGGATATAGTATCTAGAACAAGAGGTACAATTGTAGCATTTGAAAATGGAACATCAGTAACTTATGGTTTATATAATGCACAAGATAAAGGAGATTTATTCATTGGTGCAGGAGTAGAAGTTTATGAAGGAATGATAGTTGGACTAAATTCTAGAAATGAAGATTTATCTATAAATGTATGTAAAGAAAAACATTTAACAAATACAAGAGCCTCAGGTTCAGACGATGCTTTAAGACTAGTACCACCAATACAAATGTCATTAGAACAAGCAATAGAATTTATACAAGATGACGAACTTGTTGAAGTTACTCCAAAAAATATTAGATTAAGAAAGAAAATATTAGATACAAAAACACGTGAAAGAGAAGCAAGAAGAAATACTTCAATAAATTAATGAGGTGTTTATGAATAAAATAGAATTAGAAAAAATAAAACAAAATGCTTTAAATGAACATATTCCAATTATAATGGACGATACACTTAATGAAATAGATTTAATTTTAAAAAATAAAAAAGTTAATAGAATTTTAGAAATTGGAACGGCAGTAGGATATTCTGCAATTTGTTTTACAAAGTATTTAGAAGAAAATGGAATTATTGATACTATTGAAAGAGATTCTTTAAGAGTAAAGCAAGCATTAGAAAATATTAAATTAGCAGAAGTGGAAGATAAAATACATATTTTTGAAGGAGATGCAGTAGAAATATTACCTACTTTAAATGAAAAATATGATGTTGTTTTTATAGATGCAGCAAAAGGTAAATATCCATTTTTTCTTCATGAAGCCACAAGATTAATTAAAGAAGATGGAATTATATTAGCAGATAATGTTTTATATAAAGGGTATGTAATGAGTGATTATAATAAACATAAACAAAGAACTGCAGTAACTCATTTAAGAGAATACTTAAAAGAAGTAAAAGAAAATCCAAAATTTGATACACAAATTTTGGATGTAGGAGATGGCTTAGCCGTTAGTAAAATTAAGAATATTTAAATATCTTAAACAAGATAAAACTGTATCAGATAAAATAGCAATAAATAGTAAATATATTGCTATTTTTCTTATATTTTTAGGTATTTTCTTTAAAATTAATTTTGTTTTGCTTTCTATAAATGGGTGGATATGATTTATAAACAATAATCCAAAAATACCCCAAACAAAAGAAAAGAAAATACTTATTCTTCCATTCAAATTTAAAAATTCACCTGTATAATCCCACCATCTTTCTGCAAATACTGCATCTAAAATAAAACCTGCAACATATTCAAAAACAGAAAAAACTAATGCACACATAAAAAATAGTTTAAAAGAATTGTTTTTATACTGTTTTAAAAATGTAAACATTATTATTCCGCCATATCCATAAATAGGACATAATGGACCATATAAGAATCCTCTTTTGACAAAATGTCCAAATACATGATATGCATAAGCAGTTTCTAAAAGCCAACCTATAAAAGCATATATAGTAAAAAATAATATATAATATTCAAATTTTAATACTTTTTTATTAGTCAATTTTATCACCTTTCAAAAAAATATATAAATATAATATCAAATTTTGCAGAAAAAGTAAAGATTTTGTAATTTAAAAAATTTTATTAACTTTTGAAAGTAATTAATTTAATTTTCGAAGTTACGCGTAGCATAGGAGCGAGTTAGAGAATGTTAGAGCTTTGCTCTATACAGTTCTCTTACGAGACGACTAACAAGGAACAAGAAAATTCAATTAAATTACTTTCAAATACTTAAAATGTTTAAAATACTTGTTTATTAATTAATAAATTGGTATAATAGTTATAATAAAAATTAGGAGGTAGGTTTAATGAATAAACCAGAATTACTTGCACCAGCAGGTTCATTTCAAAAAGCAAAAGTTGCTTTTCTTTATGGGGCTGATGCAATATATGTAGGAACTTCTTCACTTTCTTTAAGAAGTAGAGCAGATATTAATGACGACGATTTAGTAAAAACAATTAAATATGCTCATAATCTTGGAAAAAAAGTGTATGTTACAATAAATATATTTGCTTGGGATGAAACTTATGAAGAAATTAGAAAACAAGCACGTATTTTAAATGAATTAAAAGTTGATGGTATAATTGCAGCAGATGGTGGAGTAATAGAAATTTTAAAAGAAGAAGCACCAGATATTGATATACATATTAGTACACAAGCAAATATTGTAGGGTATCATTCTAGCAATTTTTGGTATAAAAATGGAGCAAAAAGAGTTATACTAGCAAGGGAATTAAATAAAAAACAGATTAAAGAAATAATAGATAATACCCCTGTTGGTTTAGAAACTGAAATGTTTGTACATGGTGCAATTTGTTTTGGATATTCAGGAAGATGTTTTTTAAGTGATTTCTTAGCATCTAGAAGTGCAAATTTAGGTGATTGTGCACAAAGTTGCAGATGGGCATATAATGTATATGTTGAAGAAGCTAATAAGCCGGGAAATTTAATGCCAGTTGAATATGATGATAAAGGAACTTACATATTTTCTTCAAAAGATTTATGCCTTATAAAAGAAATTCCTGAAATTATTCAAATGGGTGTTGATAGTTTAAAAATTGAAGGAAGATTAAAAACTGAATACTATTTAGCAACAATTATTAACGCGTATAGAAATGCAATAGACGATTATATTAAAGAGCCTGAAAAATATGATTATACAAAATATTTAAAAGAAATAGATAAAACTAAAACAAGAGGACTTACTACATTTTATTTTAATGATAGAAATAATAAAGATTTTCAAGAATTTGATGGAAAACAATATAATGCAGATTACGAATTTGGTGGGAAAGTAATTCAATATAATGATGATAAATCCATTATTGAAATAAAAAATAAATTAAGTGTAGGTGATACATTAGAAATTATTATTCCAGGACAAATTGAAGTTTATAAATTTATTATAAGTAATTTGTGGGATATTGAAACAGATGAAGAAATTGAATGTGTAAATCCTGGAAAATTAGGTCAGCAAGTAAAATTAAAACTTCCAATTAAATGTGAAGAAAATTGGATTTTAAGAAGAAAGAAAAATTAAAGTAAAGTGCGATTTTTGTGAAATTTAAAATATTTACAAAAATCGCATTTAAAATTGCAAATATTACAAAAATATTACAAATATTATTTTTTTATTACATTAGTTAAAAATATTGACATATAAAGTCTAAAAAAATTATAATATTTATAGAATTAATCTAAAGAAGAAGGAGTGTTTTTTATGGACGAAGAAACAAAAGAAGTACAAGAAACAAAAAAAAGTAATAAGATAGGATTTAATATTACATCTATGATTTTAGGAATAATTTCTATACTTATAGGATGTTTTATACCAATACTTCCACTAGTAGCATCAATTGTATCAATTATTTTTGGGATAATAGGAATAAAAGATTCTGGAAAAGGTATGGGAATTGCAGGAATAATTTGCAGTTCAATAGCAATAATAATGAATGCTTGCATATTACCAATTTATTTTTATATGATGTCTATGTAAATAAAGGATAAAAATATGAAAAAATTAAATAAAATAATGCTAATTTTTCTTATGTTTGGAATAATATTTATGTTTAATGATTCAAAAGCAGTTAATATTAATGAAAATTATTCAAATGCTTATGAAAAATGGTTAAATATACCTGATAGTGAAAAGCAAAATTATATTATGCCATCAATTTATACTACAAATTTAGAAGAGATTGAATCAATTAATAATATTCAAGCATATGGAAATGATATACAATTACCTAAAAAATACAATTCAACAGAAAACTTAAATATGACTGTTAGAGATCAAGGAATAACAAATTCATGTTGGGCTATTACATCAATAGAATTATTTGAAATTGCAAATGCTAAAAAAAATAATTTAAGTACGCCTGTACAATATTCTTCAAGACACTTGGATTATTCATGCAGTAGATATTTTTTGAACAATATTGAGAATATGCATGGATTTAATAGAAAAGTAGGTAATGGAGCAAATGTTAAAATAGGTATGGCTTATTTTGCAAGTGGAAAAGGTCCAATATTAGAAACAAGTATGCCTTTTCAAAATAATGTAGATTTAATTGACATTGCTGAAATTCAAAATAAAACAGTGGAAGCACAATTACGCGATTATATAGAATATCCAAATATATATAAAAGTTATGATGTAAATAATAATGTTACATATTCTAATGGAGAAAATTTAATATATACAGAAGAACAAATTAAAAATTTTAGAAATATTGTAAAAAAACAAATAATGAAGACTGGTGCAGTAAGTTCTTTTACTTATGCTCCAAATAATAGAACAGATTATAATTATTTTTCAAATGAAAATGGAAAAATATATGGAACATCATATTTCTGTAATAATGATAAACTAGCAGTAAATCATTCTATATGTATCGTCGGTTGGGATGATACTTATTCAAAAGATAATTTTAAAGAGAGTATAAAACCTGTACATGATGGTGCATATCTTGTATTAAATTCATGGGGAACTACTTGGAATCAACTTGATGGATATTATTATATATCTTATGATGATTATTTTATTGAACAAATGCTATTTGGAATACAAAATATATCAGAAAAAAATTATGATAATATATATCAATATGATGAATTAGGCAGTGATTTTAATGTAAGTTCAAGTAAAAGCCCAACAAAAATATATGGTGCTAATGTATTTAATAGAAAAACTATGTATAAAGATATACTTTCAGATGTTGGTATTTATATTAATGATAACAATACAAGTGTAAAAATTTATTTAGACAATAGTGCAGAACGATTAGATAGTATAGAAGATATGGAATATATAGGATGTGCAGATAATTTAACAACAGGTTACCATGTTATAAATATTGAAAAAACTATCTATTTGAACAGTACATTTGCAATTATTGTAGAATTTTCGAAAGATGATTTAGCCACCTTACCTGTTGAAGCAAATTTTGCATCATTAGGTAAGGAAAATTTAAAAGTATTTTTCCATACTGCTTCTTCAAACCCAGGAGAAAGTTATATATCTGAAAATGGAATAGAATGGGAAGATATAACCACAAAATTACCTGATGCGAATATTTGTATAAAAGCTTTTACAAATAATTCAAGAATAATTGAAGAAGATTTTAGTTATATTAAAAATCCAAATTGGAAAATTATAGTGAAAAATAATATAAAAATGTTAACGGGTATAAATGAGAAAACTACAATAAGCGATTTATTAGAAAAAGGAAATTATAAAAATGGATTTACAATAAAAGCATATAAAGATAACATAGAAGTTACAAATGGAGTTGTATCAACAGGTACAATAATTAAAGCATATTATGATACGGAATTACTTGAAGAATATACAGTTGTCATTTATGGAGATACATCAGGAGATGGAAATATTGCGTCAGTTGATGCATTAAGTATAATAAAAAATAAATTAAAAACTGAATTATTTAAAAATATTATTTTTGAACAAGCGGGAAGAGTAACATTAAATACAAGAAATTCAGATGATATTCCATCTGCTGTGGATGCTTTGGCTATAATAAAACATAAATTAAAATTAGAAAACATTTCACAGTAGTAATGAAAGGAGAACAAAATTTTTATTATGAAGATAAAAAAGATTTTACTTATTACTTTTTTCATGTTCTTTTTTATAATATTTTTTAATACTAATGCATATTCATTTAATTTAAATAACTCATTTTCAAATTTAGGTGAAGAATATTATTCAGAACAATTTAAAAAATGGCTTGCATTACCTGAAGAAGAAAAAAATAATTACATAATGCCTAATGTTTATACTACTAATTTAAATATAGAAAAAATTGCAGAAACTCAAAAAGATTTTTTTAGTAAAGAAGATATTCAAGCAAATGCTTCAAGTTTACCTGAAAAATATAATATAAAAGATAGTGTTAACATTAAAGTTAGAAATCAGAAGCAAACAGGATTTTGTTGGGCATTTGCAGCATCAAAAGTTTTCGAAACCACAGAAGCAAAATTAAATAAAAAAGATACAATTACAGAATATTCACCAAGACATATGGTTTATGCAACAAGCAGATATTTTAAAGATAATGTAGAAAATCCAACTGGATTTAATTTGAATGTTGAAGAAGGTGGAAATTACTTTATATCATTAGCATATTATGCAAGTGGAAAAGGACCTATATTAGAAACAGATTTTCCATTTGTAAATTCAATGGATAGAATAGATATTTCTCAATTGCAAAATAAACAAACACAATCACAAATAGAAAGTGGAGTATATTTAGGTGGAATATTTAAAAAATATTCATCAAATAGTATTACATATACAAATGGTGATGAAACAACTTATTCTAATGAAATTATTGAAGAATATAGAAATATTATAAAAACACATATAATGAAATTTGGTGCTCTATCTACTATGACATATACTCCTACAAGTGAAGCTGATAATTATTATTCAGATGATTTTAATTCTTTTTATTGTAATAATGAGAATTTAAGTTCAAATCATGGAGTATGTTTAATAGGTTGGGATGATACATATTCAAAAACAAATTTTAAAGCAGGATGTCAACCATTAAGTGATGGTGCATATATAGCATTAAATTCTTATGGAGAAGATTATAATGGTAATGGAGGATATTTTTATATATCTTATGATGATATTTTTGTAGAACAACTTTTATTTGGAATTCAAGATATATCAAAAAAAGATTATGATCATTTATATCAGTATGATGAATTAGGTTCAAATCCATTGGCAGCTATTTATAATACAATAAATAATAAAGAAATTTATGGTGCAAATTATTTTAAAAAGGAATCAAATAAAATAGAAAAGTTAAGTGAAGTTGGCTTATTTATTGAAACGTCATGCGATGTTACTATATATTTAAAAAATAATCCTTCTGATTTAAATATTAAAGATTTACAACCAATTGCAACTAAAAAAGATTTACCTCATGGATATCATATTGTTAAATTAAACACACCAATAGAGGTTGGAAATAATTTTGCTATAATAGTAAAATATTCAAATGATTTTATTGCAACATTACCAATTGAATCTAATTCTTTATATGTATTATATTGGGATACAGCAAAAGCAAATTCAGGAGAAAGTTTCTTTTCAATTGATGGTGAAAAATGGCAAGATATAACAAGTCAAGCTGGTAAAGAAAATGCTAATATGTGTATAAAAGCATTTACTATAGAATCTAATGCAATATCTAATTCAAATTATATACAAAATTCAAATTGGAATATTTTA
Source organism: uncultured Clostridia bacterium (assembly GCA_947629625.1). Taxonomy (GTDB): domain Bacteria; phylum Bacillota; class Clostridia; order TANB77; family CAG-508; genus CANRES01. The sequence continues at coordinate 29,559 of CANRES010000003.1, forward strand.
ACCAATAATAATACAAAATTGCTAACAGGAATAGATATTGATTCAACAATTAGTCAAGTATTATCTTCTTCAAATTATATAAGTGGATATACTGCAAAAGCATATATAAACGATGTAGAGGTAACAAGTGGAAAAATTACTACTGGAACAGTTATAAAAATTTATAATGGTTCAAATATAGTTGATGAATATACTACTGTTATATATGGAGATACAACAGGTGATGGTAGTGTAGTTTCATTAGATGCATTAGTTATAATAAAAAATAAATTACAGACAGAAAAATTTAAAAATAATATTTTTGAACAAGCAGGAAGAGTAACATTAAATACAAGAAATTCAAATGGAGTTCCGTCAGCAGTTGATGCTCTTGCTGTTGTAAAATATAAATTAGGATTAGAAAAAATTACGCAATAATTATTTTTATAACATTGTAAATATTACATTTTTATTACGCAAACATTACAATATTATTACATTTTAAAAAAATATTGATTTATATCAAAAAAAAGAGTATTATATTAATAGATTTTGTAAAAAAGAAGGAGAAAAAACTTATGAAAAAGATTATATCTTTAATTTTAGTAATTTCAATACTATTTGGAATGTTACCAATAGTAAAAGCAGCAACTGATACTATAACATTAACAGCAAGTTCACAAAATGTAAATGTTGGTGGTACAGTTTCTGTAACATTAAAAGCATCTAAGGTTATACAATCAGCAGATTTTAATTTAAATTATCCAAAAGATATTTTAGAATTAAAAGAAGTATCTATTTCAGAAGATAATTATAGTGTAAAAGATACACATGTACAAGTATGTTATGCAAGTAATTCAGGAACAGATACATTTACTTTTACATTTAATGTATTAAAAGAAGGAAAAGCAACAATATCAACAACAATAGAAAAATTAAACATTGATACAACTACTGAATTTGAACATGATGGAGATAAAACAATAGAAATAACAGCAACAGCTGGATCATCAACAGTTGAAGTAACATCAGTAACATTAAACAAAACAGCATTAAATTTAGAAGTTGGAAAAACAGAAACACTAACAGCAACTGTTGAACCTACAAATGCAACAAATAAAACAGTAACATGGACTAGTGATAATACCGCAGTTGCTACTGTACAAAATGGAACAATAACAGCAGTAAAAGAAGGAACTGCAACAATAACAGCAAAAGCAGGCACACAATCAGCAACATGTACAGTAACTGTAACTCCAAAAACAACAGATCCTGATTCAAGTGGAGATGATGAGTTAACTTGGACAGATTTCTCAAATACTAAATTCGAAATAAAAAATGAAGGATTATTAAAAGTAAATTATTATTTGTTGTTAGGAATAAGCGATGCTAAAACAATACCTGGACATGTTTATTATATGTTCTTTTCAAATTCAGACTCTGAAAGCATAGTAAATGTAGTTGCTTCATCACTTAGCACTATTACTAAAGTTAGTGGTGACGAAGGATTTAATGATGCTGGATACCAAGTACCTATGGATAAACATGAATTAAGTAATGATTTATATTTATATATTATTGAATTTCAAAATCCAATTTCAATAGATACTTTATTGTCATCACCATATAAAATTAATACAATAAAATTACCAAAATATCCTCTAAATCCTTTAGGAGATAGAATTAACGGTCATTTTAGGAATACTTCTACAGATATAGATTTAAATGAATACATGAGTACTGGAAGAAAACTAAACTTAAAAGTTGGCACAATAAATGATACAAATATATTGAACTCTATAAAAAATGGTGACAGTGATTGTCTATCTAAATTACTTACTTATGCTAAATCAGATAATGGTATAATTACAAAATCATATACTAAAGATACAGATACTTCAGCTATTACTGATGACACATCAATTCGTTCTTTATATAATAATTGGACATCTGGCGGTTATTATTATGTTTATATGGAATATGATGATGAAAATGGAAAATATAGAACTGTTGAAGATGTAAGTTTATATCAATGTTTACTTTATAACGCAAACGATACATGGGGATTATATGATTATCTTTCAGATGAGTTTAAATGGAATATAGGAAATGAAGGAAGTGTTCCTGATAAAGACACAACAGTTCCTGATAAAGATGATACAACTTCAAATAAACCAATTCCACAAACAGGTGAAACAATGATTATCGTAACATCAATAATAGCAGTATTAGCTATTGCAATTGTATCAATTATAAAATATAGAAGATATAGAGATATATAGTTAATCATATTAATAAAAGGGGACAGTAAAAGTAATTTTTACTATCCTTTTATTAATATAATATTTTTAAGGAGCAACTAAATTTATATGATAAAAAATAAAAAAATTATTTTAGCATTAATATTAGTTATATGTTCAATAATATGTAGTCAATTAACAAGTATATTTGCAAATACGAATTATATATTAAATAAAGATGATATTTCATACAAAGAAATCGATGATGAAAACATATTAATATCAGGTTTTAAAATTGGTACAACAGTTGCTGATATAAAAAATGTAAATTCATTATATGAAAATTATAATATAGAAATATTTGATAATAATAATAACAATATAACTGAACAAAATAATTTAAAAATTGGAACAGGCTATTCAATAAAAATTAATAAAGAAGTTAATAGTGAGGAAAATTCTACTCAATCTGAAAATACAATTACAAAAAACTGCAAAGTAGTAATCTATGGTGATGTAACTGGTGATGGAGATGTTGGTGCAGTAGATGCACTTGCTATAATAAAAAATAAATTAGAAACAACATTGTTTGAAAATGAAATATCAAAAGAAGCAGCAAAAATATTAGAAGAAACTAGAACTACTAACAAAACTCCAGCTTCTGATGATGCTTTGTATGTTATAAAACATAAACTTTACCCTAACGAATATCCAATTGATCAAAAAATGCCAAAAAAAGAAGATACAACACCAGTTAGCATACATGGAAAATTATCATTAAATGGAACAAATATTGTAGATAAAAATGGAAATAATTTTCAATTAAAAGGTGTAAGCACACATGGAATTGCTTGGTTTCCTCAATATATAAATAAAGATGCATTTGAATTTATGAGAGATGAATGGGGAATAAATACAATTAGACTTGCAATGTATTCGAATCCAAATGATGGTTATTCAAGAGAATTATGGAATACGGTTAAAAATGGTGTAGATTATGCAACAAATGCAGGAATATATGCAATAATTGATTGGCATGTTTTGAATGAACAAAATCCTAATACATATAAAGAAGAAGCAATAGAATTCTTTAAAACAATGGCAGAAAATTATAAAGATAATGAAAATGTTTTATATGAGATTTGTAACGAACCAAATGGAAATGTAACTTGGTTAGGGGATATAAAACCTTATGCAGAAGAAGTAATTTCAGAAATAAGAAAAATAGATAATGATGCGATAATAATTTGTGGAACACCAAATTGGTCTCAATATGTTGACGAAGTTTCAAATAGTCCTATTGAAGATTATGATAATATTGTATATACTTTACATTTTTATGCTGCAACTCATAAGCAAGATTTAAGAGATAGATTAACAACTGCACTAAATAATGGTTTACCAGTATTTGTTTCAGAATTTGGAATTTGTGATGCTTCTGGAAATGGTGCATTAGATGAAAATGAAGCAAATATATGGATAGATTTATTAAATGAAAATAATATAAGTTGGATATGCTGGAATTTAAGTAATAAAAACGAATCTTCTGCAATACTAAATTCTTCAACAGATAAAACAACTGATTGGCAAGAAGAAGATTTATCTGAAACAGGTAGATGGTTAATTGAAGCATTAAAAAAATAAATAATGATTAAAAATTGGAAGGAAATTTTATTATATGAAAAAACATATTTTTATAATTTTAATTATATCAGTATTTTTAATTTTACTTAATGTTAATGTATTTGCAAAAACATTAGATATAAGTGTAATACCAAATAAAGAAAAAGTAGAAGTTGATGAAGAAGTAACAATTACAATTGATTGGATAGATGGAATGCAGGCAGCAGATTTTTTTCTAAAATATGATAATACTAGATTTGAATTTGTAAGTATGGATATAGAAGATACATTTTACAAAATAGACAATTCACAGATAGAAGTTGCTTGGGTTTCAATAGATAATGTAGATAAAACATCTATTCAAGCAACATTTAAAGCCTTAAAATCAGGAAAAGCAGATTTTAATGTAGTAATTGATGGTGGTTTTGCTGATGCAGATGTTGTTAGACCAGATGATTATACAATTAATAATTCCTCTGTAAAAGTAAATGGAATATCATTTGGAGAAATACTACCAATTATAATAGTTTTGGTTATAATAATTTTAATAATAATTATAGTTAAATTTAAAAAATCACAGGAGAAAAAATAATGAGAAAAATTGCTATATTATTTATTGCTATAATATTTTGTATATTTATATTGTCTAAACCAATATTAGCATATAACTTAGAATTAATTTTAAGTTCAGATAAAAATAATGTTAAAATTGGGGAAGAAATAAATATTACATTAACTTTATCTAAGGGAATGCAAGCAGCAGATTTTACTATTAATTATGACAGTAATTTATTAAAATTTGAAAGTTCGTCATTAGGAAAAATGTTCTATAATACAAATGAACCGGGAAAAATTTCTTGTTCTTGGTTTGATACAAAAGATACCACAAGTTTTACTTTTAAATTTATAGCCATATCCTCAGGAACTGCAACTTTTACAACTACAACAGAAAACTTTTATGATGGAACATTAAAATCTGCAAATTCTTATAATGAAGGAAGTTTAAATGTAGTATTGTTATCTTCAACTGCCAATAATTTAACATTAAATAATAATAGTAATGATAATATCAATAATAATACACAAAATACTAATGTACAAAACATACAACAAGTAGAAGAATCTAAAAATACACAAGTAATTAATGAAAATAAATCAACAAGCACTAATGTTCAAAATTCAACAACATTAAGTTCAAATTATTCTTCCGCTTCTGCAAATACAAATTTACCAAAGACAGGGGATAATAAATTACCATTTATTTTTATACTTTTAACATTAATCACCTTAGCAATAATTTTTAAAGTAAAATGGAATAAATTAAGAGATATTTAATATATTTTAAATATCTCTATTTTGTTGATAATTATATCATATTAACATAAATTTGATTTTACGAAAATAATGTGATATAATTATTATATTAAAAATATTTTTTTGAAAGGAATGAAGCAACATGGTTATGCAACATGCACCTAGTAGCTTAAACAACTGGCATAAGACATTCGAGGAGGTGTTCAGATCATTACCAGTTCCATCTGAGAGCGATGCTCTTAGAATTTTAGACGAAATTAGAGATTGCCATAGGGTATCCGATGGTTGGGTAGAAGTTAATTGCGAAATTAAAAAACTTCCAACTGGTCAATATCAAGCAATTCGGCATCACGCAAAATATGCAAGGTATGCTATCTAAGTTCGCATAAAAATTAAAACACAAGGAAATCTTCATTAACATTTCCTTGTGTTTTTTATGTATTATTTCACACCCAGATAAATCAGTTAAGCACATAAATTTAACCTCTAATAATCTTCTTTAAAAGCCTTTTCTAATTTTCCTATTGCTTTGGTTTCAATTCTTGAAACATAACTACGACTAATTCCCATAATCTTTGAAATTTCATTTTGTGTTTTAGGAGCATTGCCATCTAATCCAAATCTCATTTCAATAATAAATTTTTCTCTATCTTTTAAAGTATCAACCATTTTTTCGTATAAACGTTTAATTTTCATTTTTAAATCTAATTTATCTTCAATACTTTTTTCATCAGTTTCTAAAATTTCTAAAAGTGTAATTTCATTATCATCTTTATCTTTTCCAATAGGTTCATTTAAATAAACTTCATTTTTAGTTTTCTTATTTGAACGTAAGAACATTAGAATTTCATTTTCAATACAACGAGCAGCATAAGTTGCAAGTCTTATATTTTTCGAACTATTAAAACTATTAATTCCTTTAATTAAACCAATAGTTCCAATAGATATTAAATCATCTTGCTCAATATTTGTAGTGGAATATTTTTTACTAATATGTGCAACTAACCTTAAATTTCTTTCAATTAGTACATTTCTAGCCTCCTCATCACCAGTACTTAATCTTTCTAAATATATTTTTTCTTCCTCTGCACTTAATGGCTCTGGAAACAAATTACTACTTTGTATGTATCCAACAACAAAGATTGTAGAACGTAAAAAAGCCAAAAAACTAGATATTGAAAGAACTAACATAAATGTACCTCCATTTTCTTTATATCAAAAGTATATGCTAATTAAAAATAATTGTGCCTGACCTTAATTATTTTTTTTTATTAAAGGTACCTTTTACAAAATTGACATAAACTCTTGAAAATTACCAAAAAATATGATATTATATAAAGCACAATATAGGAAAACCTTATGTTGTTTATTCAGTTTTCACTAAATAGTGAAAGGGAAAAATCCCCTTTAAACTTTTTAGTTTATCTTATATAAAATTTACTTCAATAAAAGTCAAAAAGGAGGAAATTACTTATGTTATGGATTTTATTAGTTGCAGGAGCATTAATAATGTATTTTGGAATGTTGGAAATGTCAGACCGGATAACATTGGCAGGTTCAATTCCTATGGTAATTTTAATAATAGTTATAGTAAATATACCTAATATTCCTATATGTTACTATGAAGAAGAAAAAATTAGTACCTATGAATTAGTTAATAATTCTATGTTTTACTATTCTGATGATAATGGAGGATATAAAGTAGGTGGAATTGACTTAGAAAACACCATTATATATGAAGATGATAACTGTACAACCCCTTATGTTGAAAAATGTGTAAGACGTATAAAAGCAACTAAATTTGGTTTTATATTAATGTTTATAACTAATTTTAGTGAAACAAAGAATTATGAAATTCATGTACCTGCCGGAACAATGAAAGAATTTATTTCAACTGAATCTCAAACATAAGTATAACAGAAACTCATTATATTAATGGGTTTCTGTTACTTTTTTAAATAAAATATTGTATATAAAAAACATTTTTGATATAATTAACAAAATTAAATATATGGAGTTGATATTTTATGTTAGATTTAGAAGAAAATAAACGCACACTAATTAATATAGAAAATAGAATAAATAGTATTGGAGATTCTCTTTGACTTACCTAAAATAAATAATGAATTAAAGCAGTTAGAAGCAAAAACAATGCAAGATGGATTTTGGAATAATCAAAATGAAAGCAATAAAATACTACAAGAAATAAAACAATTAAAAAATAAGCAAACAAAATATACTAATATAAAAAACAGTTTAGAAAACTTAAAAGAAATTAATGATTTATTATTAATAGAAAATGACGAAGTATTAGCATCAGATTTAATAAAAGACACACACGAACTAGAAAAACAATTAACCAAATTTGAAATAGAAACATTATTATCTGGAAAATATGATAGAAATAATGCAATAGTAACATTACATCCGGGCGCAGGAGGAACAGAATCACAAGACTGGGCAGAAATGCTATACAGAATGTATTCAAAATGGGCAAATAGTAATGGATATAGCATAAAGGAATTAGATTATCTTGAAGGGGAAGAGGCAGGTATAAAAAGTGTTACATTTCTTGTTAGTGGAGAAAACGCTTATGGTTATTTAAAATCTGAAAACGGCGTACATAGATTAGTAAGAATATCACCTTTTGATGCAGGAGGAAGAAGACATACATCATTTGCATCTGTTGAAGTTTTACCAGAAATAATAGAAAATACTGAAATAAATATAAATCCAGACGATTTAAGAATAGATACATATAGGGCATCAGGAGCAGGAGGGCAACATATCAATAAAACAGATTCAGCAGTAAGAATTACACACATCCCAACTAATATTGTTGTAGCATGTCAATCTGAAAGGTCTCAAATACAAAATCGTGAAACTGCAATGAAAATGTTAATGTCTAAACTTGTTGATTTAAAAGAAAAAGAAGAAAAGAAAAAAATAAATGACTTAAAAGGAGAACAAATGGATATAGCATGGGGAAGCCAAATTAGGTCTTATGTATTTTGTCCATATACATTAGTAAAAGACCATAGAACAAATTTTGAAGTTGGTAATGTTCAAGCAGTTATGGACCGGTGACTTAAATGGTTTTATGGAGGCTTATTTAAAATTAAGTATTTAAAAATTCACATAATTTTATTTTTCAAAATATAATATTAATATAATAGTGTCTAAATTTAGATGCTAGTTATTAATCTATTAAAATGAGGTATGAAAATATGGGAATAATTGTACAAAAATATGGAGGAAATTTAGTTAAAGATAAAGAAAGTTTGCTAAAAGTGGCAAATAACATTATAAAAACATACAATAATGGAAATCAAGTTGTTGTTGTTGTTTCTGCACAAGGAAATACTACTGATGAATTAACTAATAAGATTTATGAAATAACAAGTATACCAAAGAAAAGGGAAGTAGATGTTGTATTATCTTCTGGTGAACAAATTACAATAGGCCTTTTAAGTATAATATTAAATGATTTTGGATATCCCGCAATTAGTTATACAGGTTGGCAAGCAGGTATTAAAACTAACAATGATTATACTAATTCTGTTATAGAAAATATTGATACCAACATTATTAAAAAGTCTTTAAATGAAAATAAAATTGTTATTGTTGCTGGTTTTCAAGGTATAACAAATGAAAATGATATAACAACATTGGGTAGAGGTGGTTCAGATACTACTGCTACTTATCTAGCAACATATTTAAATGCAGATTGTTGTGAAATTTTTAAGGATACTCAATATATTTATAGTGCAGATCCAAAAATGGTTAAAAATGCTATTAAGTTATCTAATATCAGTTATGACCAAATGTTTTTACTATCAGATTCAGGTGCAAAGGTATTGTGCAATAAATGTATAAATTTTGCAAAAGATCATAAATTAAATTTAATTGTAAAGTCTGTTGAAGATGGCTCAGTTGGTACAATAATTAGTGATAAGAAGTGTGATAATAATTGTAGAATTGTTGGTATTACTAAAAAGCAAGTTTCTGATAATATGGAAAAGATATCAATTGTGTTAAATGATGATAAATTTAATATTCAAGAGGCAGAAGATAAAATTATTGATTTAGTTAAAACAGAAAAGGAATATACAATAGAAAAAAATGAAGCGGTAATATCTATAATAGTAAATAAATTAATTGCAAAAGATTTGTTAATTAAAATACATGATTATTTTATTAATTAAATATTTAGTCAAAGTGGTTATTATTTAAGCAATAATAGCCACTTTTTCTATTTAATATAGTTCTAAAATAGCCAAGTTGTGAATATATATATTTTATGTAAGTTAAATTTAAAAGGGGGAATATATATGACAGTTGATGAAAGAAGAAATACAATGTCAAATACAAATATTATACAAAATGTAATTTTAGAAAATAGAGAAAAATTAAATATTTCAGGTGTTTTAGATGTATTAAGTTTTGATGACCAAATTGTAATTGTTGAAACTGAATTAGGATTATTAACAGTTAAAGGTGAAAATTTAAGAATTAATAAATTAAGTATAGATACATCAGAGGTTATAATTGAAGGAGAAATGAATGCATTAACATATAGTGAAAAAGATTTAGATAAGAAATCGGGTAGTTTATTAGGTAAATTATTTAAATAATTTCAGGTGGGATGATGTATGTCATTTGATTTATCACAAGGATATTTATTTTTAATATTTATTTTAGTTGGAATAATAATAGGTGTATTATTCGATTTTTTTAGGATTTTAAGAAAAACATTTGAGACATCAGATTTAATTACTTATTTACAAGATATTTTATTTTGGATATTATCAGGGATAATATTGATTTATTCTATTTTTGTATTTAACAATGGAGAATTAAGGGCATATATATTTTTAAGTATTTTTATAGGAATAATAGCTTATATGCTTACTATTAGTAAATATTTTATAAAATTTAATGTAATTATTTTGACTCAAATAAAAAAATTTATAAGTTTTATTATTAAAATAATTTCTTATCCAATTAAAATCATATTAAAATTTTTTAAAAAGATTATACAAATTATTATTAAGCCATTTTCATTATTAAAAAGTAAAATTATTGAATTTTTTAAAAATAATTTATTAAAAAAGCAAAAAAATATTAATTTATAGAAAAAATTAAAGGATTTTGGTATATATTGTAGAAAATATATATTATATAGAATATTTTAAAATTAGAATGGGATTTACGTATGAAGGTATCATTTAAAGTTTTAGTTAAAAGATTGATTGTAATTGGTATATTTGTTTATTTTATATCAATTTTTGTAAAACAACAATCAACATTAAATAAATATATATCTCAACAAGAAAATTTAAATCAGGAAATAGAAGAAGAATATGAATACAATGCAACATTAATATCAACAAAAGATAATATCAATTCTCCTGAATATATTGAAGAAATTGCAAGAGAAAAGTTAGATATGTATTTACCAAATGAGCGTGTATATGTAGATATAGGAAAATAAAAGCCATAAAATTTTAAAAAGTTTTATGGTTTTTAATATTTTTTGTAAAAATTTCTTTATTTTTTCCTAAAAATATGTTATTATATAAATATAACATTTCTAAAATTTTCCAATATGATGTTAATAAAATTAAAATAATTAATATAGAGGGGGCTTATTATATATATGGATAACCTAGAAAATTGCACATTAATTGAATTAAAAGAATTAGCAAAACAAAACGGATTAAAAAATATATCAAAACTAAAAAAAGAAGAAATAATTGATATGTTAAAAAATATAAATAATTCAGAAGAATTAGATGAAAAATTAAATGAAGATACAATAAAAAATGAAGTATTATCAGATAATCAAAATGGATATAAAATTACTAATGCTGATGATGAAATAGTAGAAGGAATATTAGAGGTATTACCTGATGGATATGGTTTTTTAAGAGGAGATAACTATTTACCAAGTCCAAAAGATGTATATATTTCTCCTATACAAATTAAGAGATTTAAACTTGCTACAGGTGATAAAATAAAAGGTATTTCTAGAATGCCAAAAGAGGGAGAAAAATTCCCTGCTTTAATATTTGTAGGTGAAGTAAATGGAGAATCACCTGAAATTGCTGCAAAAAGAAAATCTTTTGATGATTTAACACCAATTCACCCAGAAGAAAGATTACGTTTAGAAACAAATCCTAGTGAATTTTCAATGAGAATTATAGATTTAATGTCACCAATAGGAAAAGGGCAAAGGGGAATGATAGTTGCTCCACCAAAAGTTGGTAAAACAACTCTTTTAAAGAAAATTGCAAATAGTATTACAACAAATAATCCAGAGGTAGAACTTATTGTTCTATTAATCGATGAAAGACCAGAAGAAGTAACAGATATGAAAAGGTCTATTAAAGGTGATGTTATATATTCTACATTTGATGAATTACCAGAACATCATATTAAGGTTGCTGAAATGGTTTTAGAAAGAGCAAAAAGATTAACAGAGCAAAAGAAGGATGTTGTAATTTTATTAGATAGTATTACTAGACTTGCAAGAGCATATAACTTAGTAATTCCATCTTCTGGTAGAACTTTATCTGGTGGGTTAGACCCTAATGCTTTACATAAACCTAAAAGATTTTTTGGTGCTGCTAGAAATATTGAATTTGGTGGAAGTTTAACAATTCTTGCAACTGCTTTAATTGAAACAGGTAGTAAGATGGATGATGTTATTTTTGAGGAGTTTAAAGGTACAGGTAATATGGAAGTTCACTTAGATAGAAAATTGTCTGAAAAGAGAATTTTCCCTGCAATTGATATTAATAAATCTGGTACAAGACGTGAGGAAAAACTTTTAACTCCAAAAGAATTAGAAACTGTTTTTGCTTTAAGAAAGGCTATGTCAAGTATGCCAGTTTCAGAGGTTACTGAACAATTAATAAGTCAAATGGTTGCTACTAAGTCTAATAAAGATTTCTTGGAAAGAATGGAAGTTTTTTTAAAACAATTTAAATAAAATTAATAAGGAGAATTTATATTTTATATAATTTCTCCTTTATATATTTTTTATTGAACATATAGGAGAGTGAGTATTTTGTTAGATATTTCTTTTTTATAACATTGCACAAAATAAAAGTTTTGCGCAAATAGGAGTAGGAATAAAACCAAATATTCATAAATTACTGCTATATCTTACTATTAGCCACTTTAATCTAGTTATCTCTTTATATATTAAACAACAAGTTATATTACTTTAATATAAAAATGTCTTATATTTGATTTTAGAGTCTTGTTATTTTAAGCTTATTATAATTTTTTCTTAATATTACATGTAATTATATTTTTTATATATTAAATTTTAATTTTTTATATTTGTATTTTAAAAAAATTATTAAAAATCTGTAAATGTTTATATTTCAATATTTTTCATAATTTTTGAGATATATAACTATATGTCTTTTTTATAAAAATGGCTTAAAATCGATTCTGGCGCGTCGTTTTTTGGGCGATTTTTAAAAATTATTTATAAGACTATATAAACACAAGTAATTTCAACATTTTTATTAAAAATTATTAGTTCATAATATAATTAAGTTTTAATTATAAAATTATTTAAACGAATAACTTGTTGTTTAAAATATAAAAATGTCTTAAAATTGATTTTAAGGCTTTATAAAATGAAATTATTTTATAATATTATAATTAGAAATTTATTTTTAATATTGTTTAAAATATTTAGCAAAATTAAATTTAAATTTGTAAAAATTTTAATTATAACAAATGTTCGGTTTCAAAATTTAATATTTCTGCATAGCTTTCTACATCTTCTTTTAGTGCTATCATACTATGAATACTATTTACATAATATTCTTTTTTATTTATTAAATTATACAACATAGTTCCTTCTATTACATATATTTTATGTCTATAATCTTATTTCTTGTTTTGCTCCTACAAATTAGTTTATTTAATTACTTATAATTTTTTATCTGATAACAAATTTATTAATCTAATATTTTTATATATTTTTTCTCTTCCAATTTTTTCAGATTTTAAAAGTCCAATTTCTTCTAACTGATTTAAGTAAGATGATGCAGTTAATCTTGTAACACCACAAGTTTTCTCAATATAAGAAATTTTAGTATAAACTTCATAGAATAAACCTTCCAATAATTCTTTTGAATATATTTTAGGTAGTTTTGCTTTAAATTCTTCTTTATATTTTTTAATTTCGTTTTGAATGTTTTCTATTAATTTAATTGTTTCTATAGATGTAATTTCGATGCCTTTTAAAATATATAAAATCCAATCTTCAAAATTATTATTGTTTCTAACTTCACTAAATAATCTATAATATTCTTGTTTTGTTTGATTTATATATTTACTTAAATATAAAATAGGACTATCTATTAGTTTGTTCAATACTAGATATAAAATATTTAAAATTCTTCCCGTTCTTCCATTTCCATCATAAAAAGGATGTATACTTTCAAACTGATAATGTATTAAACATACTTTTATTAATGGATCTATATTATCTTTATCATCATTAATGAAATCTTCTAAATTTTTTAAATATTCTATTATTTCTTGTTCATTTTGAGGAGGAGTATAAATAGTTTCTCCAGTAATTGAATTTTTAAGTTCAGTTCCTGGTAACTTTCTAATTCCATCATTATTGTGTTCAATAATACCTTGTATTCTAATGATTGTATTTGTATTAATATAACCATCTTTTTTTATTTGTTCAAATCCACTCCAAATAGCATTTCTATAATCAACAACCTCTTTAGCATTTTCTTCTTTATAACCACTTTCTGTAAGAACTTTATAAATGTCATCGTGAGTTGTAACTATGTTTTCAATAGCACTACTATCCTTAGCTTCATTTATAGTTACAGCATTAATTAAAATATGCATATTTGGAATAGTATTTGCATATCCTTTTAATTCTGCTAATGCTCTTGAAGAAATGGTTAATTGTTCTAAAATTTTTTTAGTTTTTAAATCAACATTTTTATATGGTAACATTTCTAATTTCATTTTTTACCTCCGTTATATATAAAATATCATAAATTTTATATATTTTCAATAAATATGTATAAAAAATCAAAAAAATTATACATATTTTTGAAATATGTATAATTTTTATTTATTTCAGAGATTAAATTTTATCTATATTTGTTTCTCTTTTTTATACTTAAAATAAGTTATTCATATTTTCTCCTTTGAAAAGTTATATTAATTTTCCGTTATAGTCCAATTTTGTCCATTGTCTACACTTACAAATTTATAGTAATTTCCATCTGTACTTCCTACTTCTCTTGGAGCAAATAATACTATTGTTAATTTTTCATTAGATAAAATAGGTAAATCTTGAATATAAAATGCAGTATCTTTAATATCTTCAGGAAAGACAAAATTTGTTGCTTTAAAACTTTCACCACCATCTACTGTAACTAGAAGTGAATTATTTTTTTGACCTAATATAAACATACTATTGTTATTTATAAATCCTACATTTTCATTAATAAAAGTGATTTGTGCTTCATTGTTTACTAATATATATGCATCTTTACTTTTAATTTGATTTTGCCATGTTTCTCCACCATTTGTTGTTTTTTGAATCTCAATTCCCATTTTTCCGCCTAACGAGTTACCAACTGTTCCTACTCTTATAATTGTATAATCGTTTATTATCTTTTCATATATAAGATTTTCTTCTGAAATTTTCTCAAATTTTTCAGTATTTTCAGTATCTTCAAGTCCAGTCATATCATTATAGTTATCATTTGATATTGTATTTTCTCTATTATATATTTCTTTTTCTGACTTTTCTTGTTCACTTTGTAGAGGATCATATGAACCATTATAGTGTTCCGTAAATTTTACTTCATTTCCCATTATAAAGAAATTAATATACTTATAATAATCTACTTTTGTATCCAGCCACATAGTGTTTACATTAGCAACATATTTTTTGCCTTCTTTTTCAACTACATGTTCATAATTAGGAATTATGTAGTCAGTGTTACTATCTATCATTAATAACATAAATAAAATAATTAATAATACACATGGCCAAAATATAATTCCTGATAAAATGAATGGACCAATAATTATACTTGCATATTTAAAAAATTTCTCTTTATATATTTTTATTTTAGAATACAATATCTGTAATAATTTAATAAATATTCCAATTAAAGATATTGAAATAATTGTTACATATACCCATTTCCTAAATTTTATATGTACTAATTCAAGCAAAAAATGTAAAATAGTAAGCACTATTAGTAAAATAATTGAATATAAACAGATATGCTTGTTAAATTCTTTTATAGTATTTTTTACTTTTTCCATTGTATTCTCCTTAAAATTATTTTTTATCTAGTTTATATTATAAAAGTTTTATGTAAAATTTGTAATTATAATAATTTGTCTACATTTCTTATAAAAATTACGCTTTCAATTAAATCAATTATTGAATATATTACCATTATTATACCAAATTATAAAAATCATATTTTCCCTTTGATAAAAAATAATCTATGCTCTTAATAATTCCTATTACAATAAATATTCCACCTAAAATATAAGATATAATTTTAATTGCTAAATCAGTTTTCATTATCATAAATATACCAATTATAGCAAACACTATAGATACTAATATATCTATCCAACCTGATTTTTTTAAAAAATTCTTCATTTTATTTTCCTCCAAAATCAATATTTATTAATTCATATTTTGTTGTTCCAAGTCCAATTTCTTCTGCATAAGGTAATATATGTCTTCCTAATTGGCGATCTATTCTTTCTCTTAATAAATGTGCTCCTTTATCATTTGAAGCCCAAATCATATCAATAAATGCTTGATCATTTGCTACTGGATCTAACGATGCTACTATTCCTAAATCTGACATAACAGGGTCTGATTGGTGTGCATCACAATCGCAATCAACTGATAAAAAATTCATTACTGTTATATAAACAATTTTTTTATTGTTTGCTTCAAAATAATCTGAAACTGCTTTTGCTGATTCTGCCATCGCTTCAATAAAATCTTTTTGCTTAGGTAGTTTTTCCCATAATTCATCTGGATTTTCTGTTGCACCTGCCGTATGAATATATGCTTTACCATTTCTTGAAGCAACACCTATTGATTGATTTTTTAAGTTCGCTCCAAATCCACCCATAGCATGACCTTTACCATGTGCTAAATTTATCATTGCATCATACCTATCTAAATGTGTTCCAACTAAATCATATTTTAAATGTTTGCCATTATTTACTGGTATTTTCATTTCTCCATCTGCATCCATAATATCTACATCAGCATAAGATGTAAAACCATGTTTTTCTGCTACTTTAATATGGTCTTCTGCAGTATTTCTTTTACCATCATAAGCAGTATTACATTCAATAATAGTTCCATTTAATTTTTTTACTAATGGTCCAATTAAATCTGCTTTTAAATACCCCTTTGCTCCATCTTCTCCAGTTGATACTTTTACTCCAATTTTTTCTTTTAAATCAACTCCAAGAGCCTCATATATTTTTATTAAATTTTCAGATGTAATATTTTTTGTATAATAAACTTTTACTTTTTCCATAATTTTACTTTCCTTTCTTTATAAATATTATTTTATTTTACCTAAAATTATATGACATGTTCTTTTTATAAAATCCTCATAATTGTTTAAAATTACTGAATTTTCAAAATTGTCTTTAATCTTATCTGAATAATTTAATAAATCCTTATCTTTAATTACAGATTTATAGTAATTAGCATAATCTTTATCATTTATATAATGATAATTAGATTCTTTTTCTTTTAATTTAAGTAATACAAACAATGTTTTATCAGGCGTATGCATAAATGAATCAGGATTATCTGCTGATAATTTAATATATTTATTTAAATTATGTTCAGATATTATATCATATCTAGAAAATTCTCCACCTTTTTTATAATATGGAATTTTATCAAATGTAATAAAAATTTGAAAATAAGGTATATTATTTGCTCTAATATTCGCTGTTTCTCCTAACATATTTTCAAAATAGTTATTACTATTTTGTGAATAATTTCTCATAACAAATTTTATAGCATATCCTGCAATAGATTTGCCTTTATATTTTACAGTAATATCAATTTTTTTAGGATAATATCTACCATCAATACAAACCTCTTTATCTTCTTTATATCCTTGTGCATTAATTATAAAGTCAGAACCCAATTTTTCCTTTAAATCTTCTGCTATACTTCCATGTAATGTTTTTAATTTTGCCGTACTTCTTGAAGTACCAACTGATAAATATGTATAAAATGAATCTCTTATTACATCTAAAAATTGTTCATTATTCAATATTGTAGCCTCCTTCCCTAATTTATAATCTAAATAAAATTTTACATCCTTTGATGAAAAAGTATAATAACCTCCACTTTTATATTTACCTAATAAATAAATATAATCTTCAAATTCTTTATCAAATAGTGCTTCTTTAATTTTCTCTTTTGGAATTTTATCACTTATAATATATAATCCACTATATATACCTTTTCCCTTTTCAACATCAATAATTTTTAAATCATTTAAATCTTTGATTATAGTATTAATTGAAATTTTATCCTTATAAGTATCATTTATTGCTTGTGTACGACCATAAGCAAACCAACATGAGCTATCTTTATTTTCGGAACTTCTTTTATCTAAATCTGATTTTTTTGAAATTAAATAATTATATAATTTTTTATCTTTTTTTAACTCTTCTTCTGTTATTAATTTAGATTCCTTATTATATGGATAAAATGCTTTTGTCCACTTTCCCCTGGATGCTTTTAGAGCAGGTATAATATAATCTGAATCAAAATCAAAATTGTTAAAAAATATATTATCTGCTAATGTTGCATATCCATTTTTTATTGAAATATCAGTTTTTTTCATATTATATATTATTTTTTTCAATAATTCTAATTTTTCTTTTTTAGCAAAATAAAAATTTTTATTTATATAATAATCAGATATATTAATTGATTCTACAAAATATGGTTTTAAATTTTTTTGATTAAATTCGTAGTAATCAACATGATCAAATTTTTTTGATTTATTTAGTGTAACTATTGTTGTATATGTAATAGAATAAAAAGGTTGAAAATGTTTTAAATCACATAAACATTCTAGTAATTTGTTATCAATAATGTAATTTCTCATTATACTTCCTGCAATGCTTGTAAAAAATGATGAAGGTGTAATATAAGTTAATATTCCTGTATCATTTAACATTTTAATTCCAATTTCATAAAATACTATATATAAGTCAGTCATACCTGCATTACCAAAATCAAAACTTTTTACTGTTGAAGATTCTTCATCTAGATTATGTACTCTTACATAAGGTGGATTACCAATAACAAAATCCATCTTTCCATTAAATTTTTTACATTTTAATGCATCTGTATTTATAAAATCCCAATTAACTGTTTCTTTTATTCCATACATTTTAGCAACTTTATTGCATCTTTTAATGCATGTATCTAATTCTTCTTTTTCTATTTCTATTGCATGAATATAAGTTTCGAGTTCTATTTTTAATTGATTTAAATCAGTTGAATTTTTTAAAAAGTCTTTACAATATCTATCGACAATATATATCATAAATTGTCCGTCGCCACAACTATTATCAATTACATTTTTTTTATTTATATTTCCTAGCACATACTTTCCTTGATCCAGTATATCTTCCACAAGATAATCTGGTGTAAAAATTTTTCCTTTATGTTTTATTTTTATAAATTCATCAGTTGTTTTTTTATATGTTTGTGTTTTTTTCATTATATTCTCCTAATTATTAGTACATTTTTCTATTATATCAGTATTTAAATATAAAATTTTATTAATTCAATTTATTATATATAAATTTATATAATATAAAATATCATAAAATTAATATATTTTCAATGATTAATTATAAGATTTTAAATTAAATTTATATTTTATTTATTAATTATTAATCATTTGACAAAATTTACATATAGTGGTATTATGTAGTTATGGTACATTATTATGTAATTTATTAAAAAAGGAGATTGATACCATGAAAAAAATACGGAAAAACCTTTTTACACCAATTGCATTGACAATATCTGTTATCTTAACTGGGTGTACACCTGTTGTTGAAAGTTACAATGCTAAAGAAAATAATAATTCTATCAGCAATGCAATTAATTCACAAATGGAAGTATTACCTATTAAAATAACAGAAAAAACTACTACCATACCATCTGAAATTGAGACATCTATTGCTACAACAAGTAATGTAACAACTGAAATTTCAACCACTACTTCTATTGAAGAAATAGAAAGTGAAACTCCTAAGCAAATTACCATATCTTTTTTAGGAGACTGTACTCTTGCCTCTCAGAAAGGTCAAGAAGAAACTGGAAATATGATTAACTATCTTAACACAAAAGATACTTCATATTTCTTTGAAAAATGTATGGACATTATAGACAATGATGATTTTACCATTGCTAATTGTGAAAATACATTTTCGGACATTAACGTTAAAGGCATTTATAAAGATTACTCCCCTGCTTTTTGGTTTAGAAGTTCTACAAAAAATGCTGCTGTATTTGCTGATAATAGCATTGATGCAGTATCTATTGCAAATAATCACACTGGCGATTATGGAACTGGCGGTTATGCTGAAACTAAATCTGCACTTGAAGACGTAAATGTTTTATGGGGAGATGCAGAAAATCCTATAATTCTTGAAAAAGATGGCATTAGCATAGGAATTATTTGTTGTAAATTTTGGAGTTCTTATTATGAAGACTCTATTATTCAACAAATACAAGAACTTTCTAAAAAAACTGACCTCCAAATTGTATTTTTCCATGGAGGCACTGAAAAAGTTCATACCCCAGAAGAATGGAAGGTCTCAGGTTGTAGAAAATTTGTCGATGCTGGAGCTGACCTTGTAATTGGAGGACATCCTCATGTATTACAACCGTATGAAGAATATAATGGAGTATCAATAATTTATTCCATTGGAAACTTCTGTTATGGTGGTCATCGTTCCCCTGAAAACAGAACGGTAATTTACCAACAAACCTTTACTTTTGATGGTTCTAATAACCTTATCCAAAGTGAAGAAAACATCATTCCCTTCTATGTGTATACAGGTCAAACTAATAATTGGCAACCTGCACCAATAGAAAATGAAGAAGAAAAAGAAAAGGTTCTTGATTTTCTTTATGGGAAAAGTAATAACTTATTTTAATTCGAAAACTGGCACTATATTTTAGTGCCAGTTTTTTTATTGTAAAAGAAAAATAGAAAATTTTTCTGTATTTTACAATTTGAGAAAATTGTGTTATAATAATATTACTATAAAATATTTTCTTTAGGAGGTATACTTTTATGAACAAACAAAAGGTAATAGCAATGGAAATTGAACAACGGACTCTCAATGCAGCACATTATATAGTAGAAAACAATTCTACTATACGGACAGCCGCTAAAAGTTTAGGGTATTCTAAAACTACAATTCATACTGATTTAACTAAGAATTTACCCTTATACGATAAGAACTTGTTTAAACAAGTCCAATTGGTTATTACCAATAATAAGCGGGAACGTGCTATGCGAGGTGGAATGGCATTAAAGAAAAAATACCTTTCGTTAAATCAACAAAAGTAGCAAAAAAGGTGCTGAAATAGCACCTTTTTTGTTTTTTTAAAATAAAAAAATTTTATATACAATTTATTTTATTTTATGATATAATAATTACATAAAAAATTTAAATGAAGGAAGTAAAATTATGATAGAAAGAGAACAAAATCCTGAATTTTTGAATGAATTTTTAGATTATACAACAACAATATTAAATAAATCTCCAAATACAATAAAAGAATACAATTATGACTTATATAATTTTTTAAAGTTTATAATGATACATTTAAAATTAACACCAGAAAAAGATATTACAAAAATAGACATATCAAATTTTGATATAGAAAATCTTAAAAAAATTAAATTAGCCGATATACATGCCTACTTATATTATTTAAAAAGTACATATAGTAGTAAGGCCGCAACTCTATCTAGAAAAACCTCAAGTATTAGGGTATTTTTTAAATATTTGAGAAAGTCAAATTTAATAGAAGTTAACCCTGCCCAGGATTTAGAAACACCAAAATTAGATAAAAGGTTACCAAAATATTTAACTTTAGATGATAGTAAAAAATTATTAAATGTTGTTAATGAAGAAAAAAGAAATAAAGAAAGAGATTATGCTATAATTACAATATTTTTAAATTGTGGAATACGTTTATCAGAACTAGTTGGAATTAATATAAAAAATATAAATTTTAGTGATTGTAAATTAAATGTTATTGGTAAAGGAAATAAAGAACGTACTATTTACTTAAATAAAGCATGTATGACTGCTATAAATAATTACTTAGAAGTTAGAAAACATGATGGTGTTAAATATGATGCAAAAGATGCTCTATTTTTAAGTGAACGTGGAGAACGAATTAGTAATAGAACTGTTCAATATATAGTAAAAAGAGAATTACAAAAAGCTGGCTTAGATATAAATAAATTTTCTGTACATAAATTAAGACATACTGCTGCCACTTTAATGTATCAATATGGAAATGTAGATATTCGTGCTTTACAAGAACTTTTAGGTCATGAAAGCATAGCAACAACTCAAATATATACACATGTTAATAATGAACAAGTTAGAAATGCAGTAGATAGTAACCCACTAGCTAATATTTAAAGAAGACTTTTTATGAACTATACCCCAACAAGTAAAGTTCATTACAAGCCTTCTTTTTTATATTTTTATATTATCTTATTTTTCATATTATCTTATATTGTTGGTATCAGTATTTCTTGATTTATATATAGTTTATCATTAGATAATTTATTAGTATTTTTTATATTATTTACTATATATCTAATATCTTTGTTTTGATAGTATTCATTATTTGCTTGTTCTTGTTTTGCAATAGACCATAAAGTATCTCCACTTGATACATATTTTGTTTTAAATCTAGTTTCTTTGTGTGAAAATGTTTTGTTACTTATTCCTATTAATACACTAAAAATTACTATGAATAATAATATTCCTATACTTTTTACAAATCTTTTTCTATTTATTATTTTAACTTTCATCTCTACAACCCCCATTTTAAATTTTTAAGAGAATATTTGTTTGGTATGAATATATTATAAACGAACAAAAGTTTCTTGTCAATACTTTTTTTAAAATTTTTAAATTTTTTTATAATTTGCATAAAAAAAAAGCCTCCTACTTCTAGGAAACTTTTTAAAATTTATTTTGAAATTATATTATTTATACAACTAGAACAAATATTTTTGTTTGAATAATTTGTTAAATTTTTTGTACTTCCACAAAAAATACAATTTGGTTCACTCTTTCTTAAAATAATTGATGAGCCTTCAACATATATTTCTAATGGATCCTTTTCTTTAATTTCAAATTTATTTCTCAGTTCAATTGGTAATACAACCCTTCCTAATTCATCTACTTTTCTAATAATTCCTGTTGATTTAAGCATAAAGTACCTCCTATAAATATATATTTTTCAACATCCTTTTATTAAAATTTGCTTTTCCAAATTTAGTTAATTTTACTATATAAATTATAAACTGTCAATATTTTTTAACAATATTTTCCAAAATTTTTATTTTATAGTCAAAAAAAATTATATTTCTTCTGAATGTAACATTATGTCATTTCTCGTTATAATTGTATTTGGATGAACTAGTCTTCCCCTTTTTATATTATCTTGTATTGCAATATTTAGGCAATAAATCATTGCTTTATCTAAACTTTTATTTGATATCTCAACTGCCTCTTCAATATCTTCAAAATTTCTTGTTTTTTCTGTTTTATCTGCTAAAAATATTATTTTATCTAATTTTGTCATATTTTTACTACCTGTTGTATGTAATTCTATTGCTTTTTTCATATATTCTGTAAAGCCATATTTTTTGCCACACATATCTGCTCCAATTTTTCCATGCAATAAATATAATTGTTTTTCTTCTATTTCATCTATTTCTATATTATTTTCTTTTATATATTCTTTTATCTCGTCTTCTTTTAATTCTTTTGCAATATCATGTGTTATTCCAACAAGTTTTGCAATTTCTATATCTTCACCATGAATTTTTGCAAGCTCTTCTGCTCTTTCCATAACTGCTACTGAGTGATTATATCTTTTTTCTGATAATATTTCTTTTACTTCTTTTTGTATTTGTTCTAAATTCATTTTTAATTCCTTTCTAAAATTATTTTAGGGCAATTATTATTGCCCTAATTATTAAAATTATATATTATTTTTTGTAAATCTCCAAGCGTCTTCACACATTTCATCTAATTCTTTTTCTGCAACCCAACCTAATTCTTCTTTTGCTTTTGTAGGGTCTGCAAAACATGTTGCAATATCTCCTGGTCTTCTATCTGTTATTCTATATTTTACAGTAACACCATTTACCCTTTGAAACGCATCAACAATTTGTAAAACTGAATATCCGTTTCCTGTTCCTAAATTGTATGCTTCTACTCCTGTCATTTCTCTTGCTTTTTTTAATGCTTTTAAATGACCTTTTGCTAAATCTACAACATGTATATAATCTCTTACACCTGTACCATCTATTGTGTCATAATCATTTCCAAATACATTTAAACACTCTAATTTTCCAATTGCTACTTGATTTATATATGGCATTAAATTATTTGGAATTCCATTAGGGTCTTCACCTATTTTTCCGCTTTTATGTGCTCCAATAGGATTAAAGTATCTTAATAAAATTACACTAAATTCTTTATCTGATATATATACGTCTCTTAAAATTTGTTCTATCATTAATTTTGTACTTCCATAAGGGTTAGTTGTTGATAATGGAAAATCTTCTTTTATTGGAACTGTTTTTGGTGTTCCATATACTGTTGCTGATGAGCTAAATACTATTTTTTTGCAATTATATTTTTTCATTATTTCTAATAATATTAATGTACCTGTAATGTTATTATGATAATATTCAATTGGCTTTTGAACAGATTCTCCAACTGCTTTTAGACCTGCAAAGTGTATTACTGATTCGATTTTATTTTCTTTAAAAACATTTTCTAATTTTTCTTTATCTAGTAAATCTACTTCATAAAATTTAAAATCTTTTCCTGATATTTCTTTAATTTTATCTATCATTTCTGGCTTACTGTTAGAAAAGTTATCTACAATTACTATATCCTCCCCTGCTTCTAATAATTCAATTACTGTATGGCTACCTATATAGCCTGTACCACCTGTTACTAAAACTGACATAAAAAACCTCCTATTTTATATATTCATATATAATTTTTTATATATTTTATAATTATTTAATATTTTTCTTACATAATTATTTGTTTCTTTAAATGGTATATTTTCTGCATCTGAACCATCTTCTTTAATAATGCCTTTTTCTATCCAGTTGTTTACATTACCTATTCCAGCATTATATGCAGCCAATGCTAAAATATAATTTTGATTATAATATTCTATTAATTCTGAAAAATATTTTATCCCTAATTGAATATTATCTTCTGGATTATATAAAGTTGTATTGCTATTATACTCCAAATTTATATTTTTTGCAACCTGTTGTGCAGTTGAATCCATTAACTGCATTAAGCCCATTGCTTTACTAGAAGATATTACATTTTCATTAAAATTGCTTTCTGCTTTAATTAAAGAAAATATTAATAATGGGTCAACATCATATTTTTCAGAATATTTATATACAAATTCTGCATAATCTGTTGGATATATCTTTTTTAAAATTATATTTTCAATATTTAAAATTTTTAAGATTAATAATAGTAAGACTACTAATAATATTAATATTAAAAATTTTTTTAACATTTTTAGCAAATTCTTTTCCTCCAATAAACATTATTTTGCATCATACCAATTCTTGCCTTCTTCAACTTCAACTTTTAATGGAATATCAAATTTTACTACGTTTTCCATTGTATCTTTTAATAGTTTTTTTACTATATCTTTTTCATCTTCTGTTGCTTCTATTATAAGTTCATCATGAACTTGTAATACTATTTTAGATTTTAAATTATTTTCTTTTATTTTTTTATATACTTCTATCATAGCCATTTTCATTATGTCTGCTGCTGTTCCTTGTATAGGAGTATTCATAGCAGCTCTTACTCCAAATTGTCTTATGATAAAATTTTTAGATTCTATTTCAGGTATATATCTTCTTCTATTAAATAATGTTTCAACATATCCCTTTTCTTTTGCAATTTTAGGCATTTCTTCCATAAAGTTATGAATACCTTTATATTTATCAAAATATTGGTCTATATATTGTCTAGCCAATTTTCTTCCTATTCCTAATTGTTCTCCTAAACCATAATCACTTATTCCATAAACAATTCCAAAGTTAACTGCTTTTGCTTGTGTTCTTTGTTCTTTTGTAACTGTATCCATTGGTATATTAAAAACTTTTGATGCTACTTGAGCATGTATATCCTCATCATTATTAAATGCATCTATCATTGTTTCATCTTTTGAGATGTGGGCTAATACTCTTAATTCTATTTGAGAATAATCTGCATCTATAAATATACCTTTTTCTGCTTTAAATACTTTTCTTAATTGTTTTCCTAAATCTAATTTCGTAGGTATGTTTTGTAAGTTTGGCTCTGTACTACTAATTCTACCAGTTGCCGTTACTGTTTGATGGAAATATGAGTGAATTCTATTTGTTTTTTCATTTATATATGGTAATAAACCTTCAACAAATGTTGAGTTTAATTTTGCAAGTTGTCTAAATTCTAATATTTTTTCAACAATTGGATGTTCACTTTTTAATTTTTCTAAAACATCTACATCTGTTGAATAACCATTTTTATTTTTCTTTATTACAGGTAAATTTAATTTTTCAAACAATATTACACCTAATTGTTTTGGAGAATTTATATTAAATTCTTCTCCACTAATTTCATATATTTCTTGTGTAATTATATTCATTTTATTTAATATTTCTTTACCAAATTCTATTAATTCTTGCTTATTAATATACATACCATTCCATTGCATATCTGCTAATACTTCTAATGTAGGCATTTCTATTTTTTCAAATAATTCATATTGATTTGTTTCTTTTAGTTTTTCTATTGTTGTATAATATAGTTTATCAATGCAATATGCATAAGTACAATATAATTCTTTATTATCATTTTCTTCTATGGCTTCAAATAATGTTAGTTGATTATTTTCTTCTGTTTTCTTTCCAGTAATAGTAAGATATTCATCTATATCAAAATCTAAGTATTTTAGGCTTAAATCCTCTATACTATATTTTGCATTAATTGAATTTAGAATATAACCTGCTATTTCTACATCAAATTTTAAATTTGTTATATTTATTCCAATTTGTTTTAGTAAAATATAATCACCCTTTTGTTTATATCCTATTTTTTCTATATTACTATTTTCAAATATTTCTTTTAATACTGGTAGAAATTCATTATTCATTTTTAAATAATATACTGTATCTTTTATATAAATACATATATTTGTTATTTCTTGTTTAATAATTAATGTATTATCGTTAGAGTCTTTGGTTTTTAAATAATATATTATTCTATTTTCAGTTTCTATTTCTTTTTTTATTTTCAATAATTCTTCTAATTTATCAATTTCTACTATATTGTATAATTGAGATAATTTTTTTAATTTTTCTTCTTCTGTATCTTTTAAATTAAATCTTTCTATATATCTATTAAAATTTAATTTTTTGAATAATTTATATACTTCTTGTTTATTCCATTCTGTTACTTTAAAATCTTCTAATTTTTCTTCTATTGGTACTTTAACATTTATTGTACCTAATGTTCTAGATAAAAATGCTAAGTCTTTGTTTTCTAAAATTTTATCTTTTAATCTTCCTTTTATATCTGTTTTTCCTGCTTCAATTTTTTCATATAAATTTTCTATTGTATTATATTTTTTTATTAAATTTAATGCAGTTTTTTCTCCTATTCCGTGGTATTCCGGGAATATTATCAGATTTATCTCCCATTAATCCTTTTACTTCAATTAATTCTTTTGGTAATATTCCATATACTTCAAGTACTTTTTCTTTATCAAAATCTTCTTCCTCTGTTTTACCTGCCTTTGTTCTTGGAATTCTAATAGTTACATTATCTGTTGCTAATTGGAATGTATCTCTATCGCCAGAAAGTATTGTTACTTTTAAGCCTCTTCTTGCTCCATATCTTGCAAGTGTTCCTAAAATATCATCCGCTTCGTAACCTTCTTTTTCTATAATTTTTATATTCATTGCTTTTAATACTTCTTTTATAATAGGCATTTGCACTGCAAGTTCATCAGGCATTCCTTTTCTTGTACCTTTATATTCTTTATATAATAGATGTCTTGCAGTTGGGGCTTTCATATCAAAGGCTACTACCATATATTCTGGCTTAATATCTTCCATTATTTTAAACATTATTGCAAGAAATCCATATACTGCATTTGTATATGTTCCATCTTTTGTCATTAGTAAACTATTTCCCATAATGCCATAAAAAGCTCTATTTAAAATACTATTTCCATCAATTAAAACTATTTTTTCCAAATTTATTTCTCCTTTTTATTTTCATCTATTATATATAAATTATAAATTGCTAAAAACAGACATGTATAAATTATACAATTATTCCTATATGTAAAAAATTTATGTTGTAAATAGTGTTCCTTCATAACTAAAATCCATAATACTACAACCAATGAAACAAATAAATATAGTAATATTGCTTTATAATTAAATTTTAAATTTTTTAAACTTTTACATTTTATTAATTTAATAAAAGTTAAAATAATTGTTGTTATTACAGATATAAATAATGGTATAATAACATATATTACATTTAAAAGATACATTATATCAAAATTAAATTTAACACTATCATTATTAGATCTATATAAAAACTGTTTTAGTGAAGTTTTTATTAAATCTCTGTTGTATAATAAATCAACTAATACCCACTTAATAGCAAATACTCCAAAATATCCAATTGCCCACATAATACAATATTTAAATAAATTTAATAAAGTTTCTTTTAAATTTATATTTTTTTGAAGCAATACATATACTAACAATGGTATTGATAAAGTTAATATAGGAACACTTAATAAATCAAAAAAACTTGTTAATGCACCAATTATTAGAAAAAACATATATTTATCTTTTATGTCTTTTGATAATAAAATTATAGATGAAATAATTGCTATTAAAAATACTGGCGTATTTTGTAATGATATTCCTATATAAAAATAATCACACATTAGTAAACCACATAAAAATATAATTGCAATACTTAAATTAGTATTTTTATATAATTTATATAGCAATGCTATTGCTAAAATTGCAAATACACATAAGAAAATATGTCTTATTTGAGTAATATTAAATAAAATTAACATTGGTCTTAAAAAAATTAAATATCCATGCCAATATCTAGCATATTCAAAACTTTCTATTGTATCATTATTTACAGTATCATTTAAATCGCCAACTTGATTTAAAGATTCATATTTTGAAGATGATTTTAGCTCTCCTGCCTCATCTGGATAGATAATTTCTGTTTTACCTTTTATATAATTTTTTCTAGCCATCATACTTGAATAAAATGGGGTAGAATTATCAATAGAATATGCTGTATTAATCATTAGTGAATCTGTCCAATTATCAAATTTAGTTGGTCTATTACATATATTAATAAAGTAATTATTTGTTTGTTCATTAAATATTATAGCACTTTCTTTAACTGTTTTTGTCAATGCTTCTTTTGGTATTAAAGATGTAACAGTTAATAATATGCAAAATAAAATTATTATTATAATAAATGCTGCTATATATTTTAATACATTTTTCATAAGTATATACTCCCTTTTAGATAATTTTAATTTATATTTTATTTATATCAATAAATTTATGTATATTAATTTTATTTAAGACAAACCATAAAATAATCATTACTATAAAGAAAAGTGGTCCATGTACATATCCTTCACCAAACATAAAAAATACTGTACTTGCTAATTCAGCAGAAATTGTTAAGTTTATGGTTGATTTTATTGTTTTTTTATTTTGCCACATTATCAATGGCATTAGCCAAATTATATACCATATTTGAAAATTAGTAATTACAAAAAATAATAATATAAGTATCATTGTATAAGATATTCTTAAATTACCTATTAAACTTACTTTTCTTTTAACTAATTTCATTATTAATTCAGTTAAATAAATTAAGATAAATAAACCAGTAAATATAAATAATACTTTATTTGCTATTTTAGAATTAAATATTATATAAATAGTTAATAATAAAGATTTTGCATATTTACCTTGTTGTGTTATAATTCCTTGTAAAACTTGTACATCTCTTGTATATATTAAGTATATTCCAGCAAGTACAATTAAAAATATTAATGCTAATCCTATTGCTTTTAAAATTCTTTTTGGTATTTTTTCATTTCTATAATACCATATAACTAAAAAAGGTACAATAAGTATTGCTACATATTTTACTGCTGTTGCTATACTTAATGCTATTATACTTAATACTATGTTCTTCTTTTTTATTGCCAAATATAGTGCTAATAATATAAAGAAAATTAACAAAATATCATTATGTACATTTGTAATACTTTCAAATAAAACTAATGGGTTTAATGCATATATTAATGTTAGCATTTTTTTATTTGTTAATTTTTGTATCAATTTACAATTTAATAAATGTAAGCATATATTAAATATTTTAAATATAAATAATGCTAATGTTAAATTTCCAAATGATAAACTTGCTAATGTTTTGCTAACAAATGTCCAAAATGGGCCATATACTATTTTTTGTGTTTCCCATACTTTTGGCATTTTTTCTAAAATTTCATCTTCTTGGATATTATTATTTTGTTTTAATTCATATACAGATGTATAATATGGATTTATTCCATATTTTGCTTCACTCCATCCTGTTGCTATATAATAAAATATATCAGTACTTGTCATTGGTAAGACTATTGCAAATAATGCTGATATTATTATTATATATCTAATTATTTCTTGTTTATTCTTAAATATTTTTTTACGTTCTTTTATTATTAAAATATATATAATACAAATTAATGACATTATTCCTAAAAATATAAAAGAATCTATTATTGCATAAGATATTGAAAAGTTATAGTTCATTATGTTATATCTATAATCTGATACTAAATTTATTAACTTATTTCCTGTTATTAAAAATATTATTGAAGGTATTGCTAATAATATAATTAAAACTATAAACATTATTTTTATTGATTGTCCATTTTTTATTTCTATTTGTAGTTTTTTCATAGGTTACTCCTTTTAATTTTTTAATAAAAATATCATTTGTAAGTGTCTCATAAACTCTTTTTTTATATAACTCTATTTCTTTTTGAGTATATCCATTTTTTTTCATGTTTTCGTTATGCAGTTTATATCCTATTTTTTATTGTGTGGTAAATACCTATCTTCCTCTCAACTCCTCGTATCTAACCATTTAAATTCGCGTACCCTGTCGTTCTTCATTAAAACAGTTATAATATC
>CANRES010000004.1 GCA_947629625.1 uncultured Clostridia bacterium
AGATTGTAAAGAATGTAAAACAAGACATAGAGCAGATAAATTAATAGAAGAATGGATGCATGAACATAACTGCGAAGAAATAGTTGACGGATGGCCAGACGAAAAAATGATAAACTATATAAAAGAAAACAATATTGTATGTCCTAATTGTGGAAAATTAAACTTCACAGATATTAGAAAATTCAATTTAATGTTTAAAACATTTCAAGGGGTTACAGAAGACTCAAAAGCAGAAATATATTTAAGACCAGAAACAGCACAAGGAATATTTGTAAACTTTAAAAATGTTATGAGAACAACAAGAAAAAAATTACCAATGGGAATTGCCCAAATTGGTAAAGCATTTAGAAATGAAATAACACCAGGAAACTTTACATTTAGAACACGTGAATTTGAACAAATGGAATTAGAATTTTTCTGTAAACCAGGAACAGACTTAGAATGGTTTGAATATTGGAGAAATTATTGTAAAAATTGGTTAATAAATTTAGGAATGAAAGAAGAAAATATTAGATTAAGAGACCATAGTAAAGAAGAATTAGTATTTTATAGTAAAGCAACAACAGACATAGAATTTGCATTTCCATTTGGATGGGGAGAATTATGGGGAATAGCAGATAGAACAAATTATGATTTATCAAGACATATGGAAGTATCAAAAGAAGACTTTTCATACCTAGAAGAAGAAACAGGAGAAAAATATATACCATATTGTATAGAGCCATCTTTGGGAGCAGATAGAGTTGTATTAGCATTTCTTTGTAATGCTTATGACGAAGAAGAAATTGCCGAAGGAGATGTAAGAACAGTATTACATTTACATCCTGCACTTGCACCATTTAAAGCAGCAATTTTACCACTATCTAAAAAATTAAGTGAAAAAGCAGAAGAAGTTTATCAAAACTTATCAAAAGAATTTATGTGTGATTATGATGAAGCAGGTTCAATAGGAAAAAGATATAGAAGACAAGACGAAATTGGAACACCATATTGCATAACAATAGATTTCGATACATTAGAAGATAATTCTGTAACAATTAGAGATAGAGATACAATGGAGCAAGTAAGAGTAAAAATAGACGAAATTAAAGAGTGGATAAATGAAAAAATAAAATTTTAATTAGGAGGAAAACTATGATAAAAATAACATTAAAAGATGGTTCAAATATGGAGGTTGAACAAGGAACAACAATATTAGAAGTAGCAAAAAAAATAAGTGAAGGACTAGCAAGAATGGCAACATGTGGAAAAGTAAATGGAGAAGTTCAAGATTTAAGATATAAATTAGAAGAAGACTGTGAATTAACAATAGAAACATTTGAAAGCAGTTTAGAAGGAAAAAAAGCATATTGGCACACAAGTTCACACATATTAGCACAAGCAGTAAAAAGACTATTTCCAAATACAAAATTTGCAATAGGACCTGCAATAGATGAAGGATTTTACTACGATTTTGATGTAGAAAAACCATTCTCAGAAGAAGACAAAACAAAAATAGAAGAAGAAATGAAAAAAATAATAAAAGAAAACATAGAAATAGAAAAATTTGTACTTCCAAAAGAAGAAGCAATAAAATTAATGGAAGGACAAATATATAAACAAGAATTAATAAGAGAATTACCAGAAAATGAAGAAATATCCTTCTATAAACAAGGAGATTTTACAGACTTATGTGCAGGACCACACTTAGAAAATACAGGAAAAATAAAAACAATAAAAATATTATCATCATCAGGAGCATATTGGAGAGGTAGCGAAAAAAATAAAATGCTACAAAGAATTTATGCAATATCATTTCCAAAAGCAAGTGAGTTAGAAGAATATTTAGCAAAATTAGAAGATGCAAAAAATAGAGACCATAGAAAAATAGGAAAAGAACTAGAATTATTTATGACACATGAATTAGTAGGATCAGGACTACCAATGTATTTACCAAATGGAGCAACAGTTAGAAGATTATTAGAAAGATATATTCAAGATAAAGAAATAGCATTAGGTTATAAACATGTATATACACCATCAATGGCAAATGTACAATTATACAAAACAAGTGGACATTGGGACCATTATAAAGAAGATATGTTTCCTGTTATGAAAATGGAAAATGAAGAAATAGTATTAAGACCAATGAACTGTCCACATCACATGTTGATATATAAAAACAAAATGCATTCATATAGAGATTTACCAATTAGAATAGGAGAATTAGCACACGATTTTAGATATGAAGCAAGTGGAAGTGTATGTGGATTAGAGAGAGTTCGTGAAATGTGTCAAAATGATGCACATTTATTTGTAAGACCAGACCAAATAAAAGAAGAATTTAGAAAAGTTGTAAACTTAATTCTTTCAGTATATAAAGATTTTGGATTTAAAGATTACACATTTAGATTATCATTAAGAGATAAAGAAAATAAAGAAAAATACTTTGATAATGACGAAATGTGGGAAAAAGCAGAAAGTCAATTAAGAGAGATTTTGAAAGAATTAAACTTAAACTTCTATGAAGCAGAAGGAGAAGCAGCATTTTATGGACCAAAACTAGATGTTCAAATAAAAACAGCAATAGGACATGATATAACAATATCAACATGTCAATTAGACTTTTTATTACCAGAAAGATTTGAACTAGAATATATAGGAGAAGATGGCAAACCACATAGACCAGTAGTAATTCATAGAGCAATATTAGGAACATTAGATAGATTTATATCATTCTTAATAGAAGAAACAAAAGGAGCATTTCCATTATGGTTATCTCCTATACAAGTAAGAATATTACCAATAGCAGATAAATTTATAGATTATGCAAAAACAGTTGTAGAAAAATTAGAAAGTAAAGGTATTAGAGTAGAACTAGACGATAGAAATGAAAAAATAGGATATAAAATACGTGAAGCACAACTTCAAAAAATACCATATATGTTAATAGTTGGAGAAAAAGAACAAGAAACAAATTCTGTAAGTGTACGTTCAAGAGAACAAGGAGATATAGGTGCAGTAGAAGTAGAAAAATTTATTAGAGAAATTGAAGAAAAATTAAATAATAAATAATGGTTAAAATAAAAATTAAATAAAAAAGCAATATAATTAACAAAAAATTATATTGCTTTTTAGTTATATAATTATAAAAAAATAATATAAATATAAAGAAACTTAACAATAAAAAGAGAGGTTTTTTATGTTTATATTTAGGAAAAAAAGATTAATAACTTTGTTATCATTAGTTTGTTTAGTAATATTAAGTTGTTCAGTAACAATTAATAAAAATGAAATAGAAGAAAACACAGTAGAAACAGTATCACTACCTGTTACAAACAAAGTAATAGTAATAGATGCAGGGCATGGAACACCAGATGAAGGGGCACAAAATGAAAATGGACTTACAGAAGCGGCAATAAATTTAAAAATTGCATTAAAATTACAAAACCTATTAGAACAAAGTGGTTGTACAGTTATATTAACAAGGTCAGACGAAAATGCAATATATAATGCAGAAAGTAACACAATAAAACAAATGAAAGTATCAGATATTAAAAATAGAGTAAAAATAGGAAATGAATCCTCAGCAGATATTTTTGTATCTATTCATCTAAATAAAATACCACAATCCCAATATTATGGGTGGCAAACTTTTTATAAAAATGGAAACGAAAAAAGTGTAAGTTTAGCAACAAATATTCAAGATGGATTAAATGAAGCAATTAATAGAGAAAATAAAAGAGTACCACTTAAAATTTCTGGAATATATATTGTTGACCATGTTGAAATACCACTTGCCATCGTAGAATGTGGATTTTTATCTAATAGAGAAGAAGCAGAATTATTACAACAAGAAGAATATCAAGATAAACTTGCTTGGGGAATTTATAATGGCATAAGTAATTATTTCTACACTAATTAATAATTTACAAGTATAAATTAAGTATATAAATTCAAAAGATACAAACACAAATGAAGTATAAAAAAACCAAATTTGGAAATACTTTTAATTAAGTAAATTACCAAAGGAGGTTTTTTATTTGATAAAGAAGGTAGAAATATGTGGAGTAAACACATCAAAATTACCAGTTCTTTCAAATGAAGAAAAAAACGAACTATTTATCAAAATAAAAAATGGTGATGAAGAAGCAAGAACAACATTTATAAACGGAAATTTAAGATTAGTATTAAGTGTAATACAAAGGTTTTCAGATAGGGGAGAAAATGCAGACGATTTATTTCAAGTAGGTTGTATAGGTTTAATAAAATCAATAGATAATTTTGATTTATCACAAGGAGTTCAATTTTCAACTTATGCAGTACCAATGATAATTGGAGAAATTAGAAGATATTTACGAGATAATAACTCAATAAGAGTAAGTAGGTCAATAAGAGACTTAGCATATAAGGCATTGCAGTCAAAAGAAAAATTAACAAAAGAAACAGGAAAAGAACCTACAATAGAAGAAATATCAAAAGACCTACAAGTACCAAAAGAAGATGTAATATTAAGTTTTGATGCAATACAAGACCCTATATCACTACAAGAACCAATATATAAAGACGGAACAGAAAATATGTATGTAATAGACCAAATAAGAGATACAAAAAATACAGACGAAAAATGGACAGACGATTTAACAATTTCACAAGCAATGAAAAAATTAAATGATAGAGAAAAAGTTATAATAACAAAAAGATTTTTTGATGGAAGAACACAAATGGAAGTAGCAGAAGAAATAGGCATTTCACAGGCTCAAGTTTCAAGATTAGAAAAAAATGCAATAAGCCGAATAAAAAAATTATATAAATAAGCAATAGAAAAAATTTTTATTTCTATTGCTTTTATTTTATTTTTTGATATAATATTTAATGAAAAAATATTAGTTATATAATACAGATTAAATAAATATATTTATAATATATACAACCATAAAGAAAAAAGAAAGGAAAAGATATTTATGGAGTTAAAAAGAATATTAGGAGGCTTAGAAAATTTAAAAGCAAGAGGAAATTTAGATGTAGATATAACCAACATTAGTAGTGATTCAAGAGAAATAAAAGAAAATGGAATGTTTATAGCAATAAAAGGATATGAAACAGACGGACATAATTACATAGATTCTGCTATACAAAATGGAGCAAAAGTTGTAATG
Organism: uncultured Clostridia bacterium; assembly: GCA_947629625.1. GTDB lineage: Bacteria > Bacillota > Clostridia > TANB77 > CAG-508 > CANRES01. Next base: position 5,139 of record CANRES010000004.1, read on the forward strand.
GTAGAAGAAGGAATAGATATAAAAACACTAAACATTCCAAAAGAAATTACACTAATTGTAAGTACAAATACAAGATACGCATTAGCAATATGTGGTTGTAATTTTTATGGGGAACCATCAACTAAATTTAAACTTATAGGAGTTACAGGAACAAAAGGAAAAACAACAACAACATATATGATTAAATCTATCTTAGAAAAACAAGGAAAAAAAGTAGGTTTAATAGGAACAATAGCAACATATATAGGAGATAAAAAAATAGAAGATTCAGATAGAACAACACCAGAAAGTATAAAATTACAAAAAATATTTGCAGATATGGTAAAAGCAAAAGTAGATGTAGTAGTAATGGAAGTATCTTCACAAAGCTTAAAATTAGACAGAGTAGCAGGATGCGATTTCGATATAGGAGTATTTACAAACTTTTCAGAAGACCATATTAGCGAAAAAGAACATCCAAATATGCAAGATTACTTTGAATCTAAAATAAAATTATTTAGTATGTGTAAAACAGCATTTGTAAATGTTGACGATATATATGGCCTAAAAATTTCAAAATTAAATAATGGATGTGAAATGCACACTTACGGAATAGATAATTTTGCAGAAGTATTAGCAAAAGATATTACAATTACAAATTCATTTGTAGATTTCAAAGTAAAAATAAATGGAAAAAATGAAAGAATAAAAGTAGGAATACCAGGTAGATTTAGTGTATATAACTCATTAGCTGCAATATGTGTTGCTTTAAAATTAGGAGCAAGTACAGAAAGCATAAAAGAAGCATTATTAGAAGTTAGAGTTCCGGGAAGAAGTGAATTAATAGATAACAAAAAAGAATTAGTAATAATGATAGACTATGCACATTCACCTGAAAGCCTAGAAAATATTTTATCAGCAGTAAAATCATATACAAAAGGAAAAGTAATATCACTATTTGGTTGTGGAGGAGATAGAGATAAAACAAAAAGACCAATAATGGGAGAAATATCAGGAAGAATAGCAGATTACACTATAATAACATCAGATAATCCAAGAACTGAGAATCCAGACGAAATAGTTAATGAAATAGAACAAGGAATAAAAAAGACAAACGGAAAATATATTTGTATAGTAGATAGAATAGAAGCAATAAAACACGCAATATCAATTGCAACAAAAAGAGATATAATAGTTCTTGCAGGAAAAGGACACGAGCCATATCAAGAAATAAATCATATTAAACATCCTTTTGATGAAAGAATAATAGTTAAAGAAATTATAGACGAAATGAAATAAAGAAAAGAGGTACATAAGTGGAATTTCAAATAAAAATATTATTATTATCTTTTGTTGCAACAACTGCATTAGGAATAATAATTATACCAATATTAAGAAGGCTGAAAGTAGGTCAAATTGAAAGAGATGATGGTCCAGAATCACATTTGAAAAAACAAGGAACTCCTACAATGGGAGGAATAATAGTAATTTTAGCAACTGCAATTTTAACTGCAACTGCTTATGGCTATTATATAGGAGATGAGCCAGAAGTAGCAAATAAACTATTACCAATATTATTAATATCAGCAGGTTTTGGATTAGTAGGTTTAGTTGATGATATAAAAAAATTAATATTAAAAAATACAGATGGATTAAAACCAGCATACAAAATGATAGGATTACTTATTATATCAGTAATATATGTATTGTATTTAGTATACTTTTTAAAAATAGATACATATACATATATACCAATTTTAAAAACATATATAAATTTGTGGTTACCAATATATATATTATTTAATATATTTGTAATTTTAGGAACAACAAATGCAGTAAATTTAACAGATGGGGTAGATGGATTAGCAACAAGTGTATCAGTAATTATAATTGCATGCCTAACTGTAATTGGAATTATATATGATGTTAAAGAAGTTGCAGTATTTGGAAGTATTGTTACAGGAACATGTCTAGGCTTTTTAATATTTAACTTACATCCTGCCAAAGTATTTATGGGAGATACAGGCTCATTACTATTAGGAGGAGTTATTGCAGGAATGTCTATATACTTAAAAATGCCATTATTACTACTAATAATAGCAATAATACCAATAGCAGAAACAATATCTGTAATAATTCAAGTAGTATACTTTAAGAAAACAGGAAATAGAGTATTCAAAATGGCCCCATTGCATCATCATTATGAATTATCTGGCTGGAATGAAAATAAAGTTGTATCAATATTTAGTATAATAACCTTAATATTTTGTGTAATAGGATTATACGTTATTTAAAAAAATCAAAAGAGAGGAGCATATAAATGCCAAAAAAGAAAAAAGAAAATAAATTTTCAAGTTTTATAGATAAACCATTTGACTTTATTTTATTTATAGTTATCCTATTGTTATTATCAATAGGAATAATAATGGTATTATCAGCAAGTGCTCCATCTGCATTAGCAGAAACGGGAAATAGTTATTCTTATGTTACAACACAAGCGGTAAGTGCAGTATTAGGAATAATATTAATGTTAGTTATATCAAAAATAGATTATAGATTTTATAAAAAGTTTTATAAAATATTATATTGGGTATCAATAGGTTTACTTGCAATAGTTTTAATACCGGGAGTTGGTTACGCAGCAAATGGTGCTTTAAGATGGATAGATTTAGGTTTTACAACTATACAACCATCAGAAATAGTAAAAATTGCTTTAATAATATTTTATGCAGCATTCTTAACAAATAATAAAGACAAATTATCAAAATGGAAAACAGGATTTTTAATACCACTTCTAATCTTAGTACCTATAATTTTAGAATTAGTTTTAATACAAGACCATTTAAGTGCTACATTAGTTATAGTTGCAATTATTTCAATAATGATGCTAATTGCAGGAACAAAATTGAGACATTTTATTATAACAGGTCTACCAATAGCGGCTGTTGGAGTTATTGGATTAATATTACTTGCAAAATATGCAGATATAGGTGGATTTAGACTTGCAAGATTAACTGCATTTTTAGACCCATGGCAAGACCCAACAAATACAGGATGGCAGATAATAAATAGTTTATATGCAATAGGGTCAGGAGGTTTATTTGGTTTAGGTTTAGGAAATAGTAAACAAAAATATTTATATATACCAGAGCCACAAAACGACTTTATATTCTCAGTATTTGCAGAAGAATTAGGATTTTTAGGATGTGTAGTAGTAATATTACTATTTGCAATATTTATTTGGAGAGGAATATTAATATCAATGAAAGCACCAGATATGTTTGGAAGTCTTGTTGCAATTGGAATAACATCACTTGTGGGAATTCAAGCAATTATAAATATAGCAGTTGTAACATCGTCAATACCAAATACAGGAATGCCTCTGCCGTTTTTTAGTTATGGTGGTACGGCTCTGTTAATACTATTATGTGCAATGCGGAATTTTATTAAATATTTCTCGTGCAAGTAAAAAAATATAAAAGAAAATTTTTATTAAAGAGTAAATTAAATTACTCGAATGGAGGTTTTTTATGAGAGTTATAATAGCAGCAGCAGGTACAGCAGGACATATAAATCCGGGTATTGCAATAGCAAACAAGATAAAAGAAGAAGAAAGTAATTCTCAAATTATTTTTCTAGGAACTTCAAGAGGACTAGAAAAAGATTTAGTTTCACGTGCAGGATATGAATTAAAAACAATAGACGCATATGGACTAAGTAAAAAAATAAGTATAGATAGTATAAAAAATTTATTTAAAACATATAAAGGTATTGGGCAAGCAAATAAAATAGTAAAAGAATTTAAACCAGATATAATAATTGGTACAGGAGGATATATATGTGGAGCAGCAATACTTGCAGGTAAGAAAAATAATGTACCTACAATTTTACATGAAAGCAATGCCTTACCGGGAAAAGCAGTTAGAATGTTATCAAAAAAGGTAGATAAAATTCTATTAGGATTTGAAGACGCAGTACAAAAATTAGATGAAAAAGAAAAACTTGTTGTAACAGGAACACCTGTAAAGATAAGAGATTTAAATTTATCAGATAAACAAAAAGAACAAAAATTAAAACAATTAGCATTTAGCCCAAATAAACCTTTAATTTTAATATTTGGTGGTAGTCAAGGTGCAAAAAAAATTAATGATGCAGTTTTTGAAATTATAAAACAAAAATTAAATAACAATTATCAAATAATATGGGCAACAGGACCAACTCAATACGATAATATTGTTGAACAATTTAAAAAAGAAAACATAGATATTGAAACATTAATTGGGGTAAAAGTTCTTCCATATATATACAATATGGAAGAAATAATGAACATTGCATCAGTATTAGTATGCAGAAGTGGAGCAATGACAGTTACTGAAATTTCAAAATTAGGAAAACCTGCAATATTTATTCCATTACCTAATGTTAGTGAAAATCATCAAGAATATAATGCAAGAACATTAGAAAAATTGAGTGCAGCAAGAGTAATTTTAGATGCAGAATTAAATGCAAATATCTTAAATGAAAATATAAATAGTGTAATATCTAATAGAAATAACTTAGAACAAATGGGTATTAATGCAAGACTATTAAGCATAAGTAATGTTGAAGATAAGATTTATGACGAAATAACAAAATTAGTTAATAAATAATTAAATATATAAAAAAGAGGGAATTCTTAATAAAGAATGCCCTCTTAAAGATAATTACGGATTCCAAGTTAATAAAATTTCAAAAACTTCTTCTGATTTTTCTACTGTCTTAGAAAAAAATGAAACATAGTAATAATTTTCAATTTTAGTACATGTCATACTTGCTCTAATATTTTTAGATGCTATAAAGTAAATAAAATTTTGAAAATCAGCACTAGATACTTTTATATTGCACATATGCCCTAAAAGTATTAATTCATTTTTTTCAGAAAACCGGTCGTAATACATTGGAATCTCTCCTTTCAAAAATAAACTGTACTATTAATTATATGTGGTAATAATTAAAATATGATAAAAAATATAAATAAATTTTAAAATAACAGTAAAATATTTATCTAATATAAAAACAAAAAGAGGTAAAAAAATGGAAAATAATAAAGTTAAATGGACAAAAGAACAAGTAGAAGCAATAAATGAAAAAAATTCAAATATATTAGTTGCAGCAGCAGCAGGAAGTGGAAAAACTGCGGTATTAGTTGAAAGAATAATAAATAAAATAATAAACGAAAAAATAGATATAGATAAAATTTTATTAGTTACATTTACAAATGCAGCAGCAGCAGAAATGAGAGAAAGAATATTAAGTGCAATATATAAAAAAATAGATGAAGAACCAGAAAATAGAGACTTACAAAGACAAATTACACTATTATCAAGGGCAAGTATATGCACAATACACTCATTTTGTTTAGAAGTAATAAAAAACAATTTTTACGAATTAGATATATCACCAAATTTTAGAATAGGTGAAGAAACAGAATTAGAAATAATAAAAAATGACTGTATAGAAGAACTATTTGAGAATAAATATGAAAATGAAGATAAAGACTTTTTAAAATTAATTGAATGTTATACAGGTTATAGAAATGATGAAGATTTAAAACAATTAATATTAACAATATATAAATATATTCAAAGTAGTCCATATCCAGAAATTTGGATAGAAGAAAAAATTAATGAATTTGATTTAAAAGAAAAATTAGACGAAGATTTTTCAAATACAATATGGGGAAAAATAATAATAAAAAATATACAAAAACAATTAGAATCAAATATAATAACATTGACATCAGTAAAAAATGAATTAAAAAAACTACCAGAATTTGAAAAATTTTATAACATAATATGTAATGACATAATAGAATATGAAAGATTACAAAAAATAGAAGAATGGGATAAATTATCAGAGAATATTTTAAATTTTAAACCAGATGACTGGATTAAAAATTCAAAAGTAGACCTAGATATAAAAGAAAGAGCAAAAGAAATTAGAGATGATGCAAAGAAAAGTATAAATAAATTTAAATATGGAATAATGCAATATAATTCTAAAATGGCTAATGAAGAAATATATGCAATGTATGAAATATTAAATTCTTTAAAAAATTTAATATTAGAATTTTCTCAAAAATTTTCAGAAGAAAAAAAGAAAAGAAATCTTATAGACTTTAATGACATAGAGCACTTTGCTTTAAAAATATTAGATAATGAAGAAATAGCAAAAAAATATAGAGAAAAATTTGTAGAAATTGCAATAGACGAATATCAAGATAGTAACTTAATACAAGAAAAAATATTAACAAAAATATCAAATGGAAAAAATATATTTATGGTAGGAGATGTTAAGCAAAGTATATATAAATTTAGGCAAGCAAGACCAGACCTATTTATAGAAAAATATGAAAATTACGATTTCGTAAATGATTTTAATGAAAATAGCAAGGGTAAAAAAATTCAATTATTTAAAAATTTTAGAAGTATGAGTAATATCCTAGACATCACAAATTTAATATTTAATAACATTATGAGTAAAGAGTTAGGAGAAATAGAATATACAGAAGAAGAATACTTAAATATTTGTGAAAATTATGAAAAAATATCATTAGAAAAACCAACAAAATCTGAACTAAATATTATAAATCTTGGAGATGAAGTAATAGAAGAAAAAGAATATGAAGAAGATGATGACGAAGATAAAGAAACAGAAGAAGTAGAAGAACAAATAGAAAATACAGTATTAGAAGCAAGGTTAGTTGTAAAAAGAATAAAAGAACTAATGGAAAGCGATTATAAAGTATATGATAAAGAAGTAGGATATAGAAAGTTAAAGTATAAAGATATAGTAATATTATTAAGATCAACATCAGTACAAGCACAAGTATATGAAAAAGAATTAACAAAAGCAAATATACCAGTTTTTACAGATACAAATAATCAATTTTTAGATACAATAGAAATACAAACAATAATTAGTCTATTAAAAATAATAGATAACCCTATACAAGATATTCCACTTGTAACAGTTTTAAGAAGCATAATTGGAGGCTTTACAGATAATGAATTAATAGAAATAAGAATTAACAATTATAATATATCTTTTTATGAAGCAATGATAAAATACAAAACACAAGAAAATGCAGATAAAAAAATAATAGAAAAAATAGATAATTTATTTAATATGTTAGATAAATACAGAAAAGAAAAAGAATACTTACCATTAAATGAATTGATATGGAAAATATACATAGATACAGGATTTTATAACTATGTTACATTAATGCCAAATGGCTTAATAAGACAAGCAAATTTAAAACTATTATTTGAAAAAGCAAAAAAATATGAAAGTGCAAGTTTTAAAGGACTATACAATTTTATAAATTTTATAGACAAAATGAAAACAAAAAATGAGGACTTTGGTTCAGCAAAATTAATAGGTGAAAATGAAGATGTTGTTAGAATAATGAGTATTCATAAAAGTAAAGGACTAGAATTCCCTATTTGTTTTTTATGCAGTACAGGAAAGCAATTTAATTTTCAAGATTTAAGACAAAATATATTGCTACATGAAAATATAGGTTTTGGACCAAAATATATAGATGCGGAAAGAAAAATAAAAAATAACACATTAGCAAAAGAAGCAATAAAAATAAAAATGAAAGAAGAAACTCTTGCAGAAGAAATGAGAATTCTATATGTTGCATTAACAAGAGCAAAAGAAAAATTAATAATAACTGGAATATCTAAAAATTTAGAAGAAGAAACAAAAAATAAACAAAATCTATTAAAATTATATTCTATGGAAGATACTAATAAAATAAATCCTAATATAGTTTCAAAATGTAAATCTTATCTTGAATGGATAAATTTAGTATATCTTAATAACAAAGATAAAATAAACGATATATTAGAATTAAATACTTATAATAAACAAGAATTAATAGATACATCAAAAGAAGGTATAGAAGCAGAAGATTTTGTTAAAAAATTAGAAAGTGTAAATATAGATAATAAAAATATAGAAAAAATAAACTCCTTATTACAATGGCAATATAAATATAAAGAATTATCAAAAATTGAAACCAAAAGTTCTGTTACAAAAATAAAACAAATGCAAAATGTGGAAGAAGAAAATATTGAAAATGAATTAAGCATACCAAAATTTTTAAGTGAAGAAACAAAAATAACAAATGCACAAATTGGTACATTAATACATTTATGCTTTAAGAATTTAGAATTTAATATAGAATATACAGAAGAAAAAATAAAAGAATTAGTTAATTCTCTATATGAAAAAGAAATTATAACAAAACAGGAAATGGAAAGTATAGACATTAACCAAATATTAAAATTTACAAAATCAAGTTTATGGAACGAATTAAAAAACGCAAAAAAGGTTTATAAAGAATTACCATTTTATATTAATATACCTGTAAATGAAATATATAGTGATATACCAAAAACAGAAGATAAGATATTAGTTCAAGGTATTATAGATTTATTTTTTATTGATAAAAATGATAATGTTGTTTTAGTAGATTATAAAACAGATTTTATAAAACAAGGTCAAGAAAATATTTTAGTTGAAAGATATAAAAAGCAATTAGATTTATATAAAAATGCACTAGAACATGCTTTAAATAAAAAGGTCAATAGGGTTTTAATATATTCGGTTTGCTTAAACAAAGAAATTGAAGCGCACGTTGGGGACGTTAAAAATGTGCACGTTTAGAAAAAGCAATATATGAAGAAGAAAGTAATATAGAAAATAAAACTATATTGCTTCTTTTAATATGATTTTTTTTCTGAATTTACAAACTTTTTTACAAAAATTGGTTGACATTTATCGTTATTCGAGTTATAATATAAAGGCATTTAGATTTGCGTTGAAGCGAAATGTGGCTACAACCTATGAATAAGTAGGTATGGAGGGAACTTTCGTGGAGTATGTCTTGGCTTAGACCGGGCGGTAAGTAGTTGCACTTATCCCAAGGAACACTTGGGCTTATATATTGGTGAATTATGCAACACCAGGGTGCGTTTAAACTTGCCTAGGTAAATTTTTATTTAAGGAGGGAAAATACTATGGCAAAACAAATGGTAGCAAGTGAAAAAATTAGAATAAGATTAAAAGCTTATGACCATGTAGTTTTAGATCAGTCTGCTGAAAAAATAGTAGATACTGCTAAAAGAACAGGGGCAAAAGTATCAGGTCCTATTCCACTACCAACACAAAAAGAAATCGTAACAATTTTACGTTCACCACACAAAGACAAAGATTCAAGAGAACAATTTGAAATGAGAACACATAAAAGAGTTATAGATATTCTTTACCCTACACAAAAAACAGTAGATAGCTTAATGAAATTAGAATTACCTGCTGGTGTAGATATAGAAATGAAATTATAAAAACCATGCTGATAAAATATCAGCCAATAGTTAGGAGGAAAAATTAATTATGAACAAAGCAATCATAGGAAAAAAAGTTGGAATGACACAAATCTTTGACGAAAAAGGTTCTGTAATTCCAGTAACAGTTATTGAAGCAGGACCATGTGTTATAGCACAAATAAAAAATGCTGAAACAGATGGATACAATGCAATACAATTAGGATATGGAGATGTAAAAGAAAAACATATCAACAAACCAGAACAAGGACACTTTAAAAAATCAAATCTTTCATTTAAGAAACATTTAAGAGAATTTAAAGTAAACACAATCGAAAACGTAAAAGTTGGAGACGAAGTTAAAGTAGACGTATTTGAAGCAGGAGATAAAATAGACGTACAAGGAACAACAAAAGGAAAAGGATTCCAAGGCGTAATTAAACGTCATGGTCAACATAGAGGTCCTATGGGACATGGTTCAATGTATCACAGAAGACCAGGTTCAATGGGTTCTACATCAACACCAGGTAGAGTATTTAAAGGTAAAAAACTTCCAGGACACATGGGAGTACAAACAGTTACAATACAAAACCTAGAAGTTGTAAGAGTAGATTTAGATAAAAATGCACTATTAGTTAAAGGTAGCGTACCAGGAAACAAAGGTGCAATATTAAAAATAAAATTAGCAGTAAAATCAGCGAAATAAGAAAGGAGGAAAATTAGATGCCTAAAATAGATGTATATAATATAGAAGGTAAAAAGGTTAGTGATATCGAATTAAAAGAAGAAATATTCGGTATAATACCAAACGAAAATATAGTACATAGTGTACTAAAAAATTATTTAGCAAATCAAAGACAAGGTACACAAAACACAAAAACAAGAAGTGAAGTATCTGGTGGTGGTAAAAAACCTTGGAGACAAAAAGGTACAGGTAGAGCAAGACAAGGAAGTATACGTGCACCACAATGGATTAAAGGTGGTATAGCATTAGGACCAAAACCACGTAGTTATAAATACAGTGTAAATAAAAAAGAAAAAAGATTAGCAATAAAATCAATATTAAGTTCAAAAGTAGCAGAAAGTCAATTAGTTGTAGTAGATAAATTTGATTTTAAAGAAATAAAAACAAAAAATATGGCAACAGCATTAAAAAATTTAAAAATTGCTGAAAAAGCACTAATATTATTACCAGAAAAAGATATGAATGTTCAAAAATCAGCAAGAAATATAGAAGGAGTTAAAACAAGCTTAGTAAATACAATAAATGTATATGATTTATTAAAATACAATAAATTAGTTGTAACTCTTGATACTGTTAAAAAATTAGAGGAGGTGTACGCATAATGAGACCAGAAGACATTATAGTAAAACCAATAATAACTGAAAAAAGCAGTTCAGACATACAAGAAGGAAAGTATACCTTTAAAGTAAATAAAAAAGCCACAAAAATTGATATTGCAAAAGCAGTTGAAAAACTTTTCGAAGTAAAAGTTTTAAAAGTAAATACAATATCAGTAAAAGGAAAAGAAAAAAGAGTTGGAGCACATCAAGGAAGAACATCAGACTGGAAAAAAGCAGTAGTTACAATAGATACAAATCCAACTGAAAAATCATACCTTGCAAAAGGTGGAAAAACAGTAAAGGTATCTAAGAAATATAAAGATTCAATAGAATCATTTACAGCATAAAAAAATAAAATATCGGGAAATAACCCGGAAAATAAATAAAAGAAAAGGAGATTTAAAAATGGGAGTAAAACATTTTAACGCATACACTCCATCAAGAAGAAATATGACAGTTTCTTCATTTGATGAAATTACTAAAAAAACACCAGAAAAATCTTTACTTGCTAAAAAGAAAGAAAAAGCAGGAAGAAACTCTTATGGTAGAATAACAGTAAGACATCAAGGCGGTGGAAATAGACAAAAATATAGAATAATAGATTTTAAACGTAAAAAAGACGATATGGTAGCAACAGTTATAGGTATAGAATATGACCCAAACAGAAGTGCAAATATTGCTTTAATAGAATATGAAGACGGAGAAAAAGCATATATATTAGCACCACTTGGATTAACAGATGGAGATAAAGTAATATCTGGAGAAAAAGCAGATATTAAACCAGGAAATTGTATGGCAATAGAAAATATACCAGTAGGTACTATGATACACAATATAGAATTAAATCCAGGTCAAGGTGGAAAAATGGTTAGAGCAGCAGGTCAAGTAGCTCAATTAATGGCAAAAGAAGGAAAATATGCACATATTAGATTACCTTCTGGCGAAATGAGATTAGTAATGACAAGATGTAGAGCAACAATAGGAACAGTAGGAAATGCAGACCAAGAAAATATTAAAATTGGTAAAGCAGGAAGAAAAAGACACATGGGTATAAGACCAACAGTTAGAGGTTCAGTTATGAACCCAGTAGACCACCCACATGGTGGTGGTGAAGGTAGAGCACCAGTTGGTAGACCAGGCCCACTTACTCCTTGGGGTAAACCAGCACTTGGATACAAGACAAGAAATAAGAAAAAGTCAACTAATAAATATATAGTTAAAAGAAGAAAATAAAAAAGGAGGAAAGAGAATATATGTCAAGATCTAGCAAGAAAACACCTTTCGTTCAACCTAAACTATTAAAAAGAATAGAAGCAATGAACGAAACAGGTAATAAAGAAGTATTAAAAACTTGGTCAAGAGCATCTACTATTTATCCACAAATGGTTGGACACACAATAGCAGTTCATGATGGTAGAAAACATGTACCAATTTATATAACTGAAGAAATGATAGGACATAAATTAGGTGAATTTGCTCCTACAAGAACATTTAAAGGTCATGCAGGAGAAAAAGCATCAAATGTAAAAAAATAAATTATTAATGCTAAGTAATAAGGAGGAAAAATAAGTGGAAGAATCAACAGTATTAGAAGCTAAAGCAACACTTAAATATGCTAGAATTTCAGCGAGAAAAGTTAAAATAGTAGCAGATTTAATTAAAGGAAAAAATGTAAATGAAGCTTTAGCTATTGTAAAATTCACACCAAAAGCAGCATCTGAAATAATTGAAAAATTATTAAAATCAGCTATTGCAAATGCTGAGAATAATCATAATATGAATAGCCAAAACCTATATGTTGCTGATATATTTGCAAATCAAGGACCAACATTAAAAAGAATAAGACCAGCAGCAAAAGGTTCTGCAGTTAGAATAAGAAAAAGAACAAGTCATATAACAATAATATTAAGGGAAAAGGAATAATTTAGAAAGGAGGATTTTTAACATGGGACAAAAAATGAATCCACATGGTTTAAGAATTGGCGTAATAAAAGATTGGAATTCAAAATGGTATGCTGATTCAAATAAATTTAGTGATTATTTAGTGGAAGATTATAAAATTCGTGAATATGTTAAGAAAAAATTATTTATTAGCGGTATTTCTAAAATAGAAATAGAAAGAACAGCTAAATTTGTTAAAGTTAATGTATATTCAGCAAAACCTGGTCTAGTAATAGGAAAAGGTGGAGCAATAGCAGAAACTTTAAAAGTAGAATTACAAAAAATGATTAATAAAGAAGTAAACTTAAATATAATTGAGGTAAAAAATATAGATACAGATGCACAATTAGTTGCAGAAAATATCTGTGCTCAATTAGAAAAAAGAATATCTTTTAGAAGAGCAATGAAACAAGCAATGCAAAAAGCAATGAAGGCAGGTGCTCTTGGAATTAAAACATCAGTATCTGGAAGATTAGCAGGAGCAGATATGGCAAGAACTGAGTTTTATAAAGAAGGAACAATACCATTACAAACTTTAAGAGCAGATATAGACTATGGTTTCTATGAAGCAAATACAACTTATGGAAAAATAGGTGTAAAAGTTTGGATATATAAAGGTGAGATTCTTCCATCTAAAAAAGCAAAAGTGGAAGGAGGAGAAAAATAATGCCATTAATACCAAAAAGATCAAAATTTAGAAAAATGCAAAAAGGTAGAAATAGAGGTAAAGCAACAAGAGGAAATATGGTTACAGACGGAGATTACGGACTACAAGCAACAGAAGCTGCTTGGATAACAACAAACCAAATAGAAGCAGCCCGTGTTGCTATGACACGTTATATTAAAAGAGGTGGAAAAGTTTGGATAAAAATATTTGCAGATAAACCAGTAACTAAAAAACCTGCAGATACTCGTATGGGTAAAGGTAAAGGAGCACCAGAATACTGGGTTGCAGTTGTAAAACCAGGAAGAGTATTATTTGAAATCCAAGGAATTCCAGAAGATGTTGCAAAAGAAGCGTTAAGATTAGCAGCAAATAAACTACCAGTAAAAACAAAATTTGTAGTAAGAGAAAATAAAGTAGGTGGTGATAGTGATGAAGATAAATAAAATAGTAGAAATGTCTTCACCAGAACTAGAAAAAGAGTTAAGTGAATTAAAATCAGAATTATTTAAGTTGAGATTTAGTTTAGCAACAAATGGACTAGACAATCCAATGAAAATAAAAGAAATAAAAAAAGACATAGCTAGAATAAAAACAGTATTAAGACAAAGAGAATTGAAAGGAGAATAATTCTATGGAAGAAAGAAATCTTCGTAAAGTTATGATAGGTACTGTAACATCTAATAAAATGGATAAAACAGTAGTTGTATCAGTTGAAAAAAGTGTAAGACATAAAATTTACAATAAAATTGTAAAAAGAACATATAAATTAAAAGCACATGATGAAGAAAATAAATGCAACATAGGAGATAAAGTTAAAGTAATGGAAACTCGTCCACTTTCAAAACAAAAAAGATGGAGAGTTGTTGAAATTGTAGAAAAAGCAATAATAAAATAAAAATTAAAGATAGGAGGAAACCATATTATGGTACAACAACAGACTATATTAAAAGTAGCTGATAACACTGGTGCAAAAGAAATAATGTGTATCAGATGTTTAGGTGGTTCTTATAGAAAATATGCAGGAATAGGCGATGTAATCGTTGCTTCTGTTAAAAGTGCTACACCAGGTGGCGTTGTAAAAAAAGGTGATGTTGTAAAAGCAGTTGTAGTTAGAACAAAGAAAAGTATTAGACGTGCCGATGGTTCATATATTAGATTTGATGAAAATGCAGCAGTTCTTATTCGTGACGATAAAACACCAAGAGGAACTCGTATATTTGGACCAATAGCAAGAGAGTTAAGAGATGGAGAGTATATGAAAATACTTTCATTAGCACCAGAGGTTTTATAAACCTTAAATAAAAAAATCTTGTAATAAAGAGGTGAAAAAATATAATGAAAATAAAAAAAGGCGATAATGTTATGGTTTTATCAGGAAATGATAAAGGTAAAACAGGTGAAGTTTTAGAAGTTATACCAAAAACAGAAAAAATAATTGTTAAAGGTGTTAATATAAGAAAAAAACATACAAAACCTAGAAAACAAGGGGAACAAGGTGGAATTATTCCAGTTGAATGTGCTATACATAGTTCAAAAGTAAATATAGTATGTCCAAAATGTAATAAACCAACTAGAATAGGTTATCAAATTGAAAAAGATGAAAAAATTCGTGTTTGTAAAAGATGCGGTAATAAATTGAAATAGGAAAGGAGGTCTATATTAGACTATGGAAAAATTAAGAGAGCAATATGAAAAAGAAGTAGTTCCAGCATTAATGAAAAAATTTAATTATAAATCTATTATGCAAGTTCCAAAACTTGAAAAAATAGTTATAAATATAGGTTTAGGAGATATAAAAGAAAATCCAAAATCATTAGAAAATGCTATGAATGATTTAAGTTTAATAACAGGTCAAAAACCAGTTGTTACAAAGGCTAAAAAAGCAATAGCAGCATTTAAAATTAGAGAAGGTGTAAATATAGGATGCAAAGTTACATTAAGGTCAACAAAAATGTACGAATTTGCATACAAATTCTTTAATGTTGCTCTTCCAAGAGTAAGAGATTTTAGAGGTGTTTCTACAAACTCTTTTGATGGAAGAGGAAATTACTCAATAGGAGTTAAAGAACAATTAATATTCCCTGAGATTGAATATGATAAAGTAGATAAATTAAGAGGAATGGATATAATATTTGTTACAACAGCAAAATCTGACGAAGAAGCAAGAGAATTATTAACATTATTAGGTATGCCATTCAAAAATTAAAAAATAATAGGAAGTTAATTCCTACACTTAAAAAAGGAGTGTGAATAAATCAAATGGCAAAAAAGTCAATGAAAGTAAAACAAGCTAGACCACAAAAATACAAAACAAGAGAATATAATAGATGTAAAATTTGTGGTAGACCACATGCTTATATAAGAAAATATGGAATATGCCGTGTTTGTTTTAGAGAATTAGCACATAAAGGAGAAATTCCAGGTGTTAAAAAAGCAAGTTGGTAAAAATTAATTTTAGAAAAAGATAGGAGGTAAAGATTTAATGAATACTACTGACCCAATAGCAGATATGTTAACAAGAATTAGAAATGCAAATACATCTAAACATAAAACTGTTGATATACCTGAATCAAATATAAAATTAGCAATAACAAAAATATTATTTAAAGAAGGATATATAAAATCATTTGAAGAAATAAGTACAGAAAATCAAGGAATTATAAGAATTACTTTAAAATATGATGAAAAAGGTAAAAGAGTTATAGCAGGTTTAAAAAGAATAAGTAAACCAGGATTAAGAATATATGCAGCAAAAGACGAGTTACCAAAAGTATTAAATGGATTAGGAATAGCTTTAATTTCTACTTCAAAAGGAATAATGACAGATAAAGAAGCAAGAGAATTAGGAGTTGGAGGAGAAGTTCTAGCTTACGTTTGGTAATAAAAATATAATAAATAAGAAAGGAGAATTACAATGTCAAGAATAGGAAATAAACCTATTACAGTACCAAGTGATGTTGAAGTAAAAATAGATGGTCAAAAAATTACTGTAAAAGGACCAAAAGGAACATTAGAAAGAGAAATACATAAAAATATGAAAATGTCATTAGAAAATAATGTTATTACAATAAAAAGACCAGATGATGAACCAGCAAATAGAAGTTTACATGGTTTAACAAGAACATTAATAAATAATATGATAATAGGTGTTAAAGACGAATTTAAAAAAGACCTTGAAATAAATGGTGTTGGATATAGAGTACAAAAACAAGGAAATAATTTAGTTTTATCTTTGGGATATTCACATCCAGTAACATTTAATGCACCAGAAGGAATAACATTTGACGTTCCAAGTCAAAACCAAATAACAGTAAGAGGAATAGATAAAGAATTAGTTGGTCAAACTGCCGCTGTTATTAGAACAAAGAGATTACCAGAAGTTTATAGAGGTAAAGGTATTAAATATGCTGATGAAGTTATTAGACGTAAAGAAGGAAAAGCAGGTAAAAAATAGAATTCATATTACTAATGCTGTTACATTAGTAGAAAGGAGAAAATATGATAAACAAAGCAAATAGAAATGAAGAAAGAAAAAGAAGACATATTCGTGTTCGTAGAAAAATAAGTGGTACAGCAGAATGTCCAAGACTATGTATATTTAGAAGCAATAAAAATATATTTGCACAAATAATTGATGATGTTGAAGGTAAAACATTAGTTAGTGCATCAACATTAGATAAAGAAATAAAAACAAAATATAGTAATATAGAAGCAGCAAAAGAAGTAGGAGCATTAATAGCAAAAAGAGCATTAGAAAAAAATATAAAAACAGTTGTATATGATAGAGGAGGATACATCTATCATGGTGTTGTAAAAGAATTTGCTGAAAGTGCACGTAGTGCAGGATTAGAATTTTAATAAAACTTGTTGAAAGGAGAAAAAAATCTAAATGGAAAATACAGTAGAATTAAAAGAAAAAGTAGTTGCTATTAACAGAGTTGCTAAAGTTGTTAAAGGTGGTAGAACTTTTAGATTTAGTGCTGTTGTAGTTGTTGGTGATGAACAAGGTCATGTTGGTGTTGGTAGCGGTAAAGCATCAGAAGTTCCAGATGCTATAAAAAAAGCAATAGAAGATGCAAAGAAAAATTTAGTTGAAGTACCAGTTGTAGGTACAACAATACCTCATGAATATGTTGGAAAATTTGGTAGTGCAAGTGTTATATTAAAACCAGCAGCAGAAGGTACTGGTGTTATTGCAGGTGGTAGTGTTAGACCAGTATTAGAATTAGCAGGATACAAAGATATAAGAACAAAAGTTAATGGAACAAATAATCCAAGAAACGTTGTTTATGCTACTATAAATGCTCTTGAAAATATGAGTACTGTTGAACAAATAGCAAGAAAAAGAGGAAAAAAAGTAGAAGAAATATTATAATAGTACAATAAAAATAATAAAATTTGAGAGGAGGACAAGGAAATGCAATTAGGTGAATTAAAACCAGCAACTGAAAAAATACAAAGAAGAAGAGTAGGACGTGGTATTGGTTCAGGTTTAGGAAAAACATCTGGAAAAGGACATAAAGGACAAAAAGCAAGATCAGGTGGAGGAGTTAGACGTGGTTTTGAAGGTGGTCAAACTCCATTATATAGAAGATTACCTAAAAGAGGTTTTACAAATATACACGCAAAAAATTATGTAGAAATTACATTAACTATGCTTAATAAATCTAAAGCAACAGAAGTAACAGCAGAAACTTTACTTGAAGAAGGAATAATAAGTAAAATTAATGATGGAATAGTTGTTTTAGGAACAGGAAGTTTAGATAAAAAATTAACAGTTAAAGCAAAGAGATTTACAAAAACAGCTGCTGAAAAAATCGAAGCTGTTGGTGGAAAGATAGAGGTGATTTAATTGTTAAAAACTATACAAAACGCATTAAAAACACCTGAAATAAGAAAAAAATTATTATTTACACTTGTATTAATAGTTGTATTTAGATTAGGTTGTTTTATAACAGTTCCAGGAGTTGATGCACTAGAATTAGAAGAAGCAATGTCAGTATCTAGCAATGGTATAAGTGGATTAATAGATTTAATATCAGGTGGAGCCTTTTCAAGATTTTCAATATTTGCAATGTCAATAAATCCATATATTACTGCATCAATAGTAATACAATTATTGGCAATGATAATACCTTCATTAGAGAGATTAACTAAAGAAGGTGGAGAAGAAGGAAGAGCAAAAATTAATAGATATACAAAAATTGCTACAATTATATTAGCATTAATAGAAGCATTAGGATTATTCCTAACATATAAATCTTATGGAATATTCATAGATACAAGCTTCTTAACAGGAGTATTAGTTGTATTATCATTAATGACTGGTACAGCATTACTTATGTGGTTAGGTGAACAAATAACTGCAAAAGGAATTGGAAACGGAATATCATTAATAATATTTGTTGGTATAGTTTCAGGTTTACCAAGTTTAGTAAATACAATTAAAAATTTAATATTTACTCCAGCAGGTTTCTCTACTACAGGATTATTAACTGCATTGGGTATAATTATAGGTGCTATAATTTTAGTTGCAGGAGTTGTATTTGTACAACAAGCAGAGAGAAGAGTACCTGTACAATATGCTAAAAAAGTTGTTGGAAGAAAAATGTATGGTGGACAAAATACACATATACCATTAAAACTTGCTATGGCAGGTGTTATGCCAGTTATATTTGCATCATCATTTATGACATTCCCTGCAATGATATTACAAATATTTATATCAGATATAGCAACAAGAACTGGATTTTGGGCAGGAGTATATAAATTTTCAATAGCAACATCTACATCAAACGTACCAATAGGATATTCAATAGCAAATGCAATTGTATACTTATTGTTAATAGTAGGATTTACATTTTTCTATACTTATGCAACATTTAATCCAGCAGAAGTTTCAAACAATATTAAGAAAAATGGTGGATTTATACCAGGAATTAGAGCAGGAAAACCTACAACAGATTATTTAACATCAATTATGAGTAAGTTAACATGGTTTGGAGGATTCTTCTTAGCAATAATAGCAATATTACCAATGCTATTAAGATTTACAGACTTAAACTTAACATTTGGTGGAACATCAATATTAATCGTTGTTGGTGTTGCATTAGAAACTGTTCAACAATTAGAATCACAATTAGTAATGAGACATTACAAAGGATTCTTAGAATAATAATTTATAATAAAAATAAAAAATTAATAAAATCACAGCCTTATATAGATTTTTTGAAAAATTATGGCTTTTATAATAAAGACCTAATCTTTCAAAAAATTCTATAAAAATAGGCTGTGTATAATAATTTTTTTAATTATTATAAAAAATAATAATTAAAAAAGTTATTTAATTTAAAGGAGTTGTTAAAAAATGATTATAATTATGTTAGGGGCACCAGGCACTGGAAAAGGTACAGTAGCAACAATATTAGCACAAGGATTAAATATTCCTCAAATATCAACAGGAGATATGTTTAGAAAAGCAATAAGTGAAAAAACAGAAGTAGGAATAGAAGCAAATAAATATATATCAGAAGGAAAACTTGTTCCAGACGATATAACAATAAAAATTGTTGAAGAAAGATTAATGCAAGAAGATACTAAAAATGGAGCAATATTAGATGGTTTTCCAAGAACAGAAAATCAAGCAAAAGTATTACAAAAATTTTTAGAAGAACAAGGAAAAACAGTAAATTATGCAATAAACTTATCTTCACCAGAAGATGAAATAATTGAAAGAATAGTAAATAGAAGAGTTTGCTCAAATCAAGAATGCAAAACAATATATAATGTTACATTATCACCTTCAAAAGTAGAAGGTATATGCGATAAATGTGGACAAAAATTAATTCAAAGACAAGATGATACAGAAGAAACTGTTAAAGAAAGAATAAAAACTTATAAAGCAACATCACAACCAATAATAGATTTCTATAAAGAAAAAAATGTTTTAGTTGATGCACTTGTAAGTAAAAAAATAAATAAAATGGGAAAAGACATAGCACAAGATTTAATAAAAATGATAAAAGGAGAATAAAAAAGACCTAAAATGATAGAAATTAAATCTAAAAGAGAAATTGAACTTATGAAGGAAGCATGTAGAATAGCAGCACTAACTCATAAGGCAATAGAAGAAGCAATTAAACCCGGAGTATCTACATTAGAATTAGATATGATTGCAGAAAATGTAATTAGAAAAAATGGTGGAATACCAGCAGAAAAAGGGTATCCAAGTGGAATAAAAGGTGTACCAGATTTTCCTGCATCAATATGTGCCTCAATAAATGATGAGGTCATACATGGAATTCCATCTAAAAATGTTATATTAAAAAATGGAGATATCATAAGTATAGATTTAGTTGCATATAAAGATGGCTTCAATGGAGATATGGCAAGAACATATATAGTAGGAACTACAAGTAAAGAAAATGAAAGATTAATTGAAATTACAAAACAAGCATTTTTTGAAGGTATTAAATTTGCAAAAAAAGGTTATAGAATAGGAGATGTATCTCACGCTATTGGGGAATTTGTAGAAAAAAATGGATATAGTGTTGTAAAAGAATTTCAAGGGCACGGAATAGGAAGACAAATGCATGAAGATCCGGGAATTCCAAACTATGGAAAAGCAGGTAAAGGTGCAAAATTAGAACCCGGTATGACACTTGCAATAGAACCAATGGTAATAATGGGAAAAGAAAATATTTTAGAATTAGATGACGGCTGGACAATCATTACAGAAGATGGTACAAATTCAGCTCATTATGAAAATACAATTTTAATTACAGAAAAAGAGCCAGAGATATTGACAAAAATTTAAAAGTGATATATAATATAAAGGCTAATTAATTTTTAATTATTTAAGGAGGAGTTAAATTGGCAAAAGAAGACATAATTGAGGTAGAAGGAACAGTAGTAGAAACACTACCAAATACTAATTTTAAAGTTGAACTAGAAAATGGGCATCAAATATTAGCACATATTTCAGGAAAACTTAGAATGAACTACATAAAAATATTACCGGGTGATAAAGTAAAAGTAGAACTTTCACCTTATGACTTAACAAAAGGTAGAATTATATGGAGGGCTAAATAGAACAAATAAAAATTTGTTTAAAATATAAGATTATTTGAAGAGGTGAAGAAAATGAAAGTAAGACCATCAGTAAAAAAAATATGCGAAAAATGCAAAGTAATCAAAAGAAAAGGTGTTATTAGAGTAATATGTGAAAACCCAAAACATAAACAAAGACAAGGGTAATTAAATTTTGATATTTACACAAAAACGGGTAGCGGCTGTTAAAATCCTTTTTGTGTTTATATATATTTATGCTGGAATGTTTAATGACTATTATTATATATAATAATACATTTCACATTAATCAGGAAGGCACACTAATTAAATATTTATTTGGAGGTGCAAAAAAAAATATGGCTCGTATAGCAGGAGTAGATTTACCAAGAGAAAAAAGAGTAGAAATAGGGCTTACCTATATATATGGAATAGGAGTTTCTAGTTCTAACAAAATTCTTAAAAAAGCTGGTGTTAATCCAGATACAAGAATTAAAGACTTAACAGACGAACAAGTAAACAGTATAAGAAAAGTAATAGACGACGAATACAAAGTAGAAGGAGACTTAAGAAGGGAAGTTGCTCTAAACATAAAAAGACTTACTGAAATCGGATGTTATAGAGGTTTAAGACATAGAAGAGGACTACCTGTAAGAGGACAAAGAACAAAAACTAATGCTCGTACAAGAAAAGGTCCTAGAAAAATAGTTAGTAAAAGTAAAAAATAAGGAGGTAAGAAACTAAATGGCTAAGCAAAATGTAGCAAAAAAGACACCTAGAAGAAATAGAAAAAACATCGATAAGGGTGCTGCTCATATTCATTCTAGTTTTAATAATACAATAGTTACTGTTACTGATGTTCAAGGAAATGTTATATCTTGGGCAAGTGCAGGAGAACTTGGTTTTAAAGGTTCAAGAAAAAGTACACCATTTGCTGCTGGTCAAGCAGCAGAAACTGCTGCAAAAGCAGGAATGGAACATGGTTTAAAATCTGTTGAGGTATATGTAAAAGGACCGGGAGCCGGACGTGAAGCGGCAATTAGAGCACTTCAAACAGCAGGTCTAGAAATTAGCGTTATAAAAGACGTAACTGCAATACCACATAATGGATGTAGACCACCAAAAAGAAGAAGAGTATAAAAAATAATTTTTTAGTGAGGTGAAATTTAATAAAATGGCAAGATATAAAGATGAACAATGTCGTATATGCCGTAGAGAAGGACAAAAATTGTTTTTAAAAGGTTCAAGATGCTATACAGATAAATGTAGCGTTTCAAGAAGAAATTATGCACCAGGTCAACATGGACAAAAAAAGGCAAAACTTTCTGAATACGGTACACAATTAAGAGAAAAACAAAAAACAAAGTCATTCTATGGAGTAGGAGAAAGACAATTTAGAAAATATTTTGAAATGGCTTCAAACAAAAAAGGAATTACAGGTGAAAATTTACTTCAAATATTAGAAAGTAGATTAGACAATGTAGTTTACAGATTAGGATATGGTAGTTCAAGACCACAAGCAAGACAACTTGTAAACCATGGACATTTTGAAGTAAATGGTAAAAAAGTTGATATAGCATCATACTTAGTAAAACCGGGTGATGTTATAGCAGTTAGAGAATCTAAAAAAGATTCTGCAATAATCAAAGCAAATGTTGAAGCAAATAGTGCAAGACCAGTACCAGCATGGCTTGAAAAAAATGTTGAAAAATTAAGTGGTAAAGTAGTAACATTAGCATCTAGAGAGGATGTTGATATCCCAGTTGAAGAGCATTTAATAGTTGAGCTTTACTCTAAATAATAATTGTAATTAAATTTTAGGAGGTAAAAATGATAGAATTTGAAAAGCCTAATATTGAATGTTTAGAAATAGACGAAGAAAATAATTATGCAAAATTTGTTTGTGAACCATTAGAAAGAGGATATGGTGTAACAATAGGAAATTCTTTAAGGAGAATATTATTATCATCATTGCCGGGAGATGCAATTACAAGTGTTAAAATTGATGGAGTAGTACATGAATTTTCTACTATACCAAATGTAGTTGAAGATGTACCAGAAATTATAGTAAATTTAAAAAGTGTAAGATTTAAGGCTTACGACAGTGAAGAAAAAATAATTAGAATTGATTTTAAAGGTGAAGGAGAAGTTACAGCAGGAGATATAATTACAGATGGATCAATAGAAGTTTTAAATAAAGATTTACATATTGCAACAGTTGCAGAAGGTGGACATCTTGTAATGGAAATGACTGTTGATAGAGGTAGAGGATATAATAGTTCTACAAAAAATAAAAAACCAAACCAAGACATATCAGTTCTTCCAATAGATTCAATATATACACCTGTTAAAAAGGTAAACTATTCAGTTGAAAATACTAGAGTAGGTCAAATGGTTGATTTTGATAAATTAATAATTGAAATATGGACAGATGGAAGTTTAAAAGCTTATGAAGCATTAAGCTTAGCTGCAAAAGTTTTATCTGGACATTTAGAGTTATTTATAGATTTATCAGAAGCAACAAAAAATACACAAGTAATGGTTGAAAAAGAAGAAAATAAAAAAGGCAAAGTTTTAGAAATGTCTATCGAAGATTTAGAGTTATCTGTTAGATCATATAACTGCTTAAAAAGAGCTGGAATATCTAAGGTAGAAGATTTAGCAAATAAAACAGAATCAGAAATGTTAAAAGTTAGAAATTTAGGTAAAAAATCTTTTGATGAGGTTACAAACAAACTTCATTCATTAGGACTTGATTTCGCTGAGGAAGAAGACTAAGAGAAAGGAGAAAAAGTAAAATGGCTAAAAATAGAAAATTAGGTAGAACAACAGACCAAAGATTAGCAATGTTAAAAACACAAACTACTGATGTAATATTACATGGAAAAATAGAGACTACTGAATGTAGAGCAAAAGAAGTAAAATCAATAGTTGATTCTTTAATAGCATTAGCAATTAAAGAAAAAGATAATTTTGATATGGTTGATGTAAAAGTTGTTCGTGCTAAATTAGACAGTAAAGGAAATAAAGTTACAGAAAAAGTAACAAGCAAAAATGGTAAAGACTACTTAAAAGTAGTAAAAGAAGAAATTACTGAAAGTAGACAAAAAGATAAGCCAACAAGATTAAATGCAAGAAGAAAAATGATGAGAAAATTAAATAAAGTTAAAGATAGTGAAGGTAAAAATATAGATTTACCATCAAAATTATTTAACGAAATAGCTCCAAAATACGAAGGTAGAGTTGGAGGATATACAAGAATAATAAAATTAGGACAAAGAAGAGGAGATGCAGCAGAAGTTGTTATTCTTGAATTAATTTAAAAAAATATCAACATATAAGAAAATTGTGCGTTAGCGAAAGCAAAGCTTTCGACGCACACATGTGCATTTTGCTTCGCAAATATGCACAGCCCAATGTAAATTAACCTTTTTGTATACAGAAAAATCTTCGATTTTTCCTATACAATAAAAAAGAGAAACTAGATAGTGATTATCTAATTTCTTTTTTTATTGTATAGAAATTCTTATAAAAGTATTGAAAAAGTGAATTTTTTATGTTAAAATGAATATACTGAATAAGTAATAGCAATATTACTAAAAAAGATGGAGTACCCAAGCCATAGTGGGAATTAAAAAAGATGGAGTACCCAAGCCATAGTGGGAATTAAAAAAGATGGAGTACCCAAGCCATAGTGGGAATCAAAAAATAAGGGGGCAACTTTTTAAAGTTGCCCTTTAATAATATTTAGGAGGTAAAAATGGAAAAATTAAAACTTTATTATATAGAAAATAATTATATAGAATATTTAAGAAAATTTGATAGCAAGGTAGCATACAACAAAATACCTAATAGACCATATATAGGAGTTGTATATACATATAATAATTTTAAATATTTTGCACCTTTAAGTTCACCAAAAGAAAAACATATAAAAATGAATAATAATGTTATAGATTTATTTAAAATAAAAAATGGTGAATTAGGTGTTATAAACTTAAATAATATGATACCATGCCCAGAAAAAGTATTACACGAAATTATACCAATAGTAAAAGATGATAAATATAAAAAATTATTAGAAAATCAAATTACTGAAATTAATTCAAAAAGAGAAAATTTATATAAAAAAGTATATAGATTTCAAAGAGAATATAGAAACAATAGATTATTTCCTAATATTCTAAATAGATGTTGTAATTTTATTTTATTGGAGCAAAAATGCATAGAATATAAATAAAAAATCATATTTTCTTATAATATTACAAAAATATAGTCTAAATACTAGAAATATAATAATTTTTGTGATATTATATAGGGGTAAAAAAATTTTGGGAGCAAATTATGGACAAAATAATAGATAACATAAATTCAGTAGAAGATGTAAAGAAATTAACAATAGAAGAAAAAAAACAACTAGCGCAAGAAATTAGAGAATTCATAATAGAAACAGTATCAAAAACAGGGGGGCATCTTGCATCAAATTTAGGAGTTGTAGAATTAACAATTGCTTTACATTCAATATTTGATGTACCAAAAGATAAAATAGTATGGGACGTAGGACATCAAACTTACGTGCATAAAATACTAACAGGGAGAAAAGATAAATTAAATACAATAAGAACACTAAATGGACTAGCAGGATTTCCAAAAGTGTGTGAATCAGAATGCGATTGTTTTAATACAGGTCATAGTAGCACATCAATATCAGTAGCACTAGGAATGGCAAAATCAAGAGATTTAAAACAAGAAAAAAATAGTGTAATAGCAGTAATAGGAGATGGAGCACTTACAGGAGGAATGGCATTAGAAGCCTTAAATAATGCAGCAAGCCTAAATACCAACATAATTGTAATTTTAAACGATAATGAAATGAGCATATCAAAAAATGTTGGTGGAATTTCAATGAGTCTTAGTAGACTTAGAACAAAAAAGTTTTATACAAAATCTAATAAATATGTAAAAAGCGCATTAGGAAAACTACCAAAACAAGGTAAAAAATTTATAAGATTTATTAGAAAAATAAAATATAGTATCAAGCAATTAATATTACCAAACATGCTATTTGAAGACTTAGGCTTTAAATATTTAGGACCAGTTGATGGTCATAATATTGAAAAACTAGAAGACTTATTAAGAATTGCAAAAGACATAGACGGACCAATATTAATACATGTAATAACAAAAAAAGGCAAAGGTTACAAGCCAGCAGAAGAAAATCCAGATAAATTCCATAGTAGTTCTAGTTTTGATATTGAAACAGGTAAACCTTTAAAAGAAAAGAAAGAAGATTATTCTAATACATTTGGAAAAAAGATAGTAGAACTTGCAAAAGAAAACAAAAATATTGTAGCAATTACAGCTTCAATGAAAGATGGTACAGGTTTAACAGAATTTGCAAAAGAATTTCCTGAAAGATTTTTTGATGTTGGAATTGCAGAACAACACGCATTAGGAGTTGCAGCAGGACTTGCAAGTCAAGGACTTATACCAATAATACCAATATATTCTTCATTTTATCAAAGAGCATATGATCAAGTAATACATGATATATGTATTCAAAAATTACCAGTTATCATGTGTGTAGATAGAGCAGGAATTGTTGGAAATGATGGAGAAACACATCAAGGAATATATGATTTATCATTTTTTAACATTGTACCAAATCTAACAATTATGGCACCAAAAGATTTTAAAGAATTAGAAAATATGTTAGAATTTGCAATAAATTTAAAAGCACCAGTTGTTATAAGATACCCAAAGGGAAGTGAAGGGAAAAATAAAGTTGAAACAGAAACAGAAATACAACTTGGAAAAGCAGAAAAAATAAATGATGGACAAGACCTAACAATTGTTGCAATTGGAAAAATGGTAGATAGGGCAATAGAAATATCAAAAATATTAAAAGAACAAAATATAAATGTAGACTTAATAAATGCAAGATTTTTAAAACCATTAGATGAAGAAACAATATTAAATTCTATAATAAAAACTAAAAAAGTAATTACAATAGAAGATAATATTATAAAAGGTGGTTTAGGAAGTAGTATAGAAGAAGTAATAATAAAAAATAATATAAAAGATATAAAATTTAAAAAATTTGGATATCCAGATAAATTTATACAACATGGAAATATAGAAGAATTAGAAAAAATATATAAATTAGATACAAATAGTATTATAGAAGAAATAAAAAAATTATAAAAGGATGTTTAATATGTTAAAAATATTTTTATTAATATTAGGTTTACTATTAGCAACATTTGGAGTTATAATGATATATGATGCAAGACTAATAACAAAGAAAATGTTTAGTTTTGGAGACCAAAATGAAGCAACAAGTGGATTAAAAATAGTAGGATTTATATTATCAATAATAGGTGCTTTACTAATTTACTTTAATTTTTAAAAGGAGAATAAAATGTTAAAAAGTACAAATAAAATTTTAATAACATTAGTATCTATTCTAATACTTTTATTAATTATAGCAGTAGTATTATTTTCAATAGTAATAAAAAATACAAGTAAAGAAGAAGAAAATAAAGCAACTGCAATGGCAGAAAATACATTAAATCTTATAGATATTGAACAAGTAGAAAAAAATCAAAATGTTTTAGTTGCATATTTAGGAGAAAACAATTTAGATGGTAGTGTTATAGAAATTGGAACAGATAAAATAAATAATGTGGTAGAAAATAATTTAGCACCATATTATATAAAAGTAAATGTTCAAACAAATACAATAACAATATATAAAAAAGATGGAAATGGAAATTATAATATTCCATTAAAAGCAATGATATGTTCATGCGGAAGTGAAACACCAGTTGAAGGAACATTTAGTTTAAAAAAATATAATAACTGGCAATGGAAAACAATTTCAGGAAGACAATATGTGCAATATGCTTCACAAATATCAGGAGATATATTGTTACAATCAGTTCCATATACTGTAAAAGGAGATAAATCTAGTTTAAATTATGAAGAATATGATAAACTAGGAACATTTTCAACACAAAGTTCTATTTCTTTACAAGTAATAGATGCAAAATGGATATATGAAAATTGTCCTGCTGGAACACAAATAACTTTTTATACAGAAGAAACTCCGGGACCACTTGGAAAACCAACATCACAATTAATAACAGAAGATGAACAAGTAAGAGGTTGGGACCCAACAGATCCAGAAGAAAATAATCCTTGGAAAAATTATGTAAGACCTGAAAAGAAAGAAGAAGATAATCAAACAAATAACAATGTTTTAAATGAAAATATACTTAACCAAAATACAGTAAATGAAAATACATTAAATAATGATATGCAAAACAATAACAATTTAAATAATACATTAGATAATAACAACCTAAATAATAATAACTTAAATAATAACACATTAAACGATAATAATGTAGGAAATTTAGTTAATAGTAATACAGTAGATAACAATAATTTAAACAACAATGAGGTTAATAATAATCAAACAAACAATAATAGAGTACCAGAAAATAGGGTATTAGAAGAAAATGATGATGTAGTAATTAAAAGTGAAGTAATAGATACAAATACACTTTAAAATAAAAATATGGGAGGATAAAAAATGTTAGATAAAAAATATGATGCACAAGAAAAAGAAAAGAAATGGATGGATTATTGGAAAGACAATAAAATATATGAATTTAAAAGAAATGGAAAAGAAGTATATTCAATAGATACACCACCACCAACTGTTAATGGAAAAATTCATATTGGACACATCTTTTCATATACACAAACAGAAATGCTTGCAAGATATAAAAGATTAAGAGGATATAATATATTTTATCCATTTGGATTTGACGATAATGGTTTACCTAGTGAAAGACTTGTTGAAAAAGAACAAGGAAAAAGAGCACACGAAATAGGTAGAGAAGAATTTTCAAAATTATGTTATGAAACAACAAATAAATATGAAGAAGAATTTAAAGAATTATTTAGCAGAATGGGAGTAAGTACAGACTGGAATATACAATATAAAACTGTAAGTCCATCAACAATAAAAATAAGTCAAAAATCATTTTTAGATTTAATAGAAAAAAATTGTTGCTATCATAAAGAAAGTCCTGCATTATGGTGTAATGAATGTTTAACATCTATTGCACAAGCAGAACTAGAAACAAAAACAATAAAAACTACATTTAACTATATAAACTTTAAAACTGTTGAGGATAATGAAGAATTTACTATTGCTACAACAAGACCAGAATTATTACCTGCAATAGTATGTGTATTTGTTAATCCTAATGACGAAAAACGTAAACATTTAATAGGAAAAACCGCAAAAATACCAGTAATAGATGTTGAAGTACCAATAATGGCAGACGAAAAAGTTGCAATGGATAAAGGTACAGGTATTGTTATGTGCTGTACATTTGGAGACCAAACAGATATTGAATGGTGGAAAAAATATAAATTACCATTAAAATATATATTAACTGATAATGGAAGAATTATAGATTCTGTTCCAAAATATGGTGGATTAAAAATAAAAGAAGCAAGAAAACAAATAATAGAAGATTTACAAAATGGTGGATATGTTGTAAAAATAGAAGAGTTAGAACATGAAGTACAAACACATGAAAGATGTGGAAAAGAAGTAGAATATGCTGTAATGAAACAATGGTTTATAGATACAATAAATCATAAAGAAGATTTCTTAAAAATAGGAGACGAAATAAATTGGCATCCAGCACACATGAAAACAAGATATATAGAATGGGTAAATAATATAGCATGGGACTGGTGTATTTCAAGACAAAGATATTTTGGTGTACCATTCCCAGTATGGTATTGTAAAAAATGTGGTGAGCCAATATTTGCAAGAAAAGAAGATTTACCAGTAAATCCATTAGTAGATAAACCAAAATGCTCAAAATGTCCAAAATGTGGTAGTGAAGAAATAGTTCCAGAAACAGATGTAATGGATACATGGGCAACATCATCAGTAACTCCATTAATAAATATGAGATATGATGAACAAGAAAATTATGAAGATATATTAAAACCTATGAGTTTAAGAACAAATGCTAGTGAAATAATAAGAACATGGGATTTTTATACAATAGTAAAAAGTTTCTATCATTTCAAACAAAGACCATGGAACAATGTTATGATTTCAGGCTTTGTTATGGCAAGTAAAGGAGAAAAAATAAGTAAAAGTAAAGGAAATAGTAAAGTTGAGCCAATAGACTTAATAAATCAATATTCAGCAGATGTAATAAGATATTGGGCAGGAACAGGAAGACTTGGAACAGATATAGTATTTAGTGAAGAAACTTTATTACGTGGAAAGAAATTAATAAATAAGATATGGAATGTTTCAAAATTTATTGAAATGCACCTAACAGATTTTGAAGATAAAGAATTTAATGATTTTGAATATATAGATAAATGGATATTAGGAAATTTCCAAGAAGTAGAAAAATCTTTTATAAATTATTTAGAAGAATATGAAGTAGGTTTAGCATTAAATACATTAGAAAAATTTTTCTGGGAATTTTGCGATAATTATATAGAAATAGTAAAACATAGATTATATAGACCAGAGGAGTTTGGAGAAACACCAAGATATAGTGGACAAAAAACAGTATATATTATACTATACAAATTATTACAAGATTTTAGTATATTCTTCCCATTTATAACAGAAGAAATATTCCAAGAACTATATCATAATAATAAATCAATTCATACAACAGAAATAAAACCATTAAACTATAATTTTGTAAACGAAATAAAAAACGGAGATAAAATAGTTGAAATAATAAGTCAAGCAAGAGGAGCAAAAACAAATAGTAATGTATCTTTAAAAACACCTATAAAAAATTTAGAAATAGGGTTATCAAAAGAATTAGAAGAAGCGGTTAATAAATCTATAAAAGACTTTAAAGCAACACTATTTATTGAAAATATTAATATAAAACCAATAGATAAAGATTATGAAATATACAATATAGAATTAAATTTAGACCAAGAATAAGAGGAGGAAACAATATGTGCGAAGAAAAAAAGGATTATAGTAAAACATTAAATTTGCCACAAACAGATTTCCCAATGAGAGGAAACTTACCAGAAAATGAACCAAAAATATTTGAAGAAATATTTGAAAATAATTTATATGAAAAAATGTTGAAAAAAAATGAAGGGAAGAAATCATTTGTATTACATGATGGACCACCTTATGCAAACGGTGAAATACATGCAGGTCATGCTATAAATAAAGTATTAAAAGATACAATAGTTAGATATAAAAATTTAAGAGGATATTACACACCATTCATTCCGGGTTTTGATACACATGGTATGCCAACAGAGAAAAAAGCAATAGAAAAATTAGGATTAAATAGAGATGAAATACCAGTATCACAATTTAGGGATACATGTAAACAATTTACACAAGAATATAAAGATAAACAAATAGAAGGTTTTAAAAGATTAGGTGTATTAGGAGATTGGAAAAATCCATATATAACTTATGATCCTAAAATAGAAGCAAAACAATTAGGCGTATTTGGGGAAATGTATAAAAGAGGTTATATATATAAAGGATTAAAACCTGTATATTGGTGCACAGACTGTGAAACTGCATTAGCAGAAGCAGAAATAGAATATAAAGATGTAAGTTCAAATACAGTATATGTAAAATTTCCTGTAATAGATAGTAAAGGATTATTTGATGTAAAAAATACATATATGGTAATATGGACAACTACACCATGGACATTGCCGGGTAATACTGGTATTACAATAGGATCAGACTTTAAATATAGTTTAGTAGATATAGAAGATTGCAAAGTAATTATAGCAAGTGAACTTGTTGAAAATGTAATGAAAATTGCAAAAATAGAAAATTATAAAACTATAAAAGAATTTGAAGGTAAAGATTTAGAAGGAATAAAATGTAAACACCCATTTTTAGATAGAGAATCAAAAGTTGTACTTGGTAGTGATGATACAATATTAGTAGAATTAGATACAGGTACAGGTGCAGTTCATACAGCACCGGGTTATGGTAAAGAAGACTATTTATGTGGTATAAAAAATGGATTAGAAATAATAGTAACAGTAGATGAAAAAGGACATCAAACAGAAGGTGCAGGAATATTTGCTGGAATGTATTATGCAAAATCAGATAAAGAAATAGCAAAATGGTTAGAAGAAAATAATTTATTATTAGCAAAACAAGAAATAGTTCACTCATACCCACATTGTTGGAGATGTAAACACCCAGTAATATATAGAGCAACAAGCCAATGGTTTGCTTCAATAGAAGGATTTAGAAAAAAAGCGTTAGAAGCAATTAAAACAGTAAAATGGTATCCTGCATGGGGAGAAGAAAGAATTACAAAAATGATAGAAGATAGAAACGACTGGTGTATATCTCGTCAAAGAACATGGGGAGTTCCATTACCAATATTCTATTGTAAAGAATGTGGAAAAGAGTATGTAACAAGTGAAAGTTTAGATAAAATAATAAACATTGTTAGAGAAAAAGGCACAAATGCTTGGTTTGATATGACAGAAAAAGAATTAATGCCAGAAGGTGCAAAATGTAGTGAATGTGGATGTACAGAATTCAAAAAAGAGACAGACATAATGGACGTATGGTTTGATTCTGGTTCTACACATGAATCAGTTATTGCAGAAAGAGGAATAGCAGAACCAGATTTATATTTAGAAGGAAACGACCAATATAGAGGATGGTTCCAGTCTTCATTATTAACATCTGTTGCAACAAAAGATAAAGCACCATATAAAGAAATAGTTACTCATGGTATGCTAGTAGATGAGCAAGGAAGAAAAATGTCAAAAAGTTTAGGAAATGTTATATCACCACAAGATATAATAAAAGAATTTGGGGCAGATATATTAAGACTTTGGGTTTTATCTTCAGATTATAAATCAGAACTTGCATTATCAAAAAATATATTAAAACAAGTATCAGAAGTTTATAGAAAAATAAGAAATACTGCAAGATATATTTTAGGAAATATTAACGATTTTAATGTAAATGAACCTGTAAAATATGAAGATTTACAAGAAATAGATAAATGGGCGTTATTAAAATTAAATAGATTAATAAAAGACTGCATAAAAGCTTATGACGAATACGATTTTAATAAAGCGTACCAAGCATTAAATACATTCTGCGTTGTAGATATGAGTAATTTCTATTTAGATATTATAAAAGATAGACTTTATACATGTAAATCAAATTCTATTGAAAGAAGATCTGCACAAACGGCAATGTATGAAATTTTACAAGCATTAGTTAAAATATTAGCACCTATGGCATGTTTTACGGCAGAAGAAATATGGAAATATATGCCTCATAAAGACGGAGAAAATACAGAAAGTGTTATGCTTTCATATTATCCAGAAGTAAATGAAAAATATGAAAATAGTGAATTAGAAGAAAAATGGAATAAAATTATAAAAGTTAAAGAAATAGTTGCAAAAGAATTAGAAGTAGCAAGAACAGAAAAAATTATAGGACACTCTTTAAATGCAAAAGTAATAATATATGCAGATGGAGAGGAATATAAATTCTTAAAAGAAAATGAAGAATTAATATTACCAGTTTTAATTGTTTCAGCATTAGAAATTCAAAATAAAAAGGTAGATAACGAAATTGAAGTAAAAGTAGAAGTTGCACCGGGTGAAAAATGTGAAAGATGCTGGATGTATTCTGAAACAGTAGGAGAAGATAAAGAAAATCCTACAATATGTAAAAGATGCAGTAATGCACTTAAATAATCTTTTTAGGTGATTTATATGGAAATAATTATAGGTAAAAATGCAGGTTTTTGTTATGGAGTAAAAAACGCAGTAGTAAACACAGAAGAACAACTAAAAGAAAATAAAAATATATATTGTTTGGGCGAGTTAGTTCATAATAGGCAAGTAGTAGAAAAACTAGAAAATTCAGGTTTAAAAATTGTAGATAAATTAGCAGATTCTAAAAATAAGATAATAATAAGAGCACATGGAACAGAAAAAAAGACTTATGAAGATGCTAAAAAAATGAATATAGAAATTTTAGATTATACTTGCCCAAACGTTTTAAAAATACATAATATTGCAAAAGAGTTTGCAAGTAAGGGATACTATATTTTCTTAATAGGTGAAAAAAAGCACCCAGAAACTATTGGAAATATTAGCTTTTGCGGAGAAAATTCGTTTTTAATAGAAAACGAAAATGAAATAAAAGAAGCAATTAATAATTTTGAAAATTCTAAATTAAATAAATTATTAATAATAACACAAACAACATTTAGCTTAGAAAAATTTAATTTATATGTAGATATTATAAAAAATAATTTAAATGAAAATGTTGAATTAGTAGTAAAAAATACAATTTGTAATGCAACAAAAATAAGGCAAGAAGAAACCGAGCAAATTTCAAAAAAAGTTGATTTTATGATAATTGTTGGCGGAAAAAATAGTTCAAATACCAAAAAACTTTTTCAAATTGCTAAAACAAATTGTAAAAATTCAATTATTATAGAAACAAAAGAGGAATTAAATTTAGAGGATATAAAAAATTATAAAACAATAGGAATTATGGCAGGTGCATCTACACCAGATTATATTATAGAAGATATATATAACACTATAAGTAATTACATAAATTAGTTATGGAGTAAAATTTTAATCTGTTTTAGTTGCAATTACTGAACATTTATGATACAATATTTGTTAGAATTTTATTAGTTACATTAAAGAGGAGGAAAAAATGCAAGTATTAAAATATATATTCGTAGTAATAGATATAATAGTTTGCTTAGTATTAACAATTTTATGTCTAATACAGTCAAAAGATGATGAAGGACTATCTTCAACAATTACAGGATCATCAACTGGAAACTTTTATGAAAAAAATAAAGGAAAAACAAAACAAGGTAAAATGAAAAAAGCAACAATAATATCAGCAGTTTTATTTGTAGTATTATCAGTAGTAACATCAATATTATATGTAATCTAATAGGAAATTATATAATTTCCTATTTTAAATGGCCCGTTGGTCAAGCGGTTAAGACGCAGCCCTCTCAAGGCTGAGTGATGGGTTCGATTCCCGTACGGGTCACCAAAATCATTCCTATGCAAAATTGTATGGGATTTTTTGCTATATAAATATTTAAAATAAAAAGGAATAAAAAATGACGATTAAAAAGTTAATAATATATGGAACTAAAAAAATAAAAGAAAATAATATAGAAAATGCAAATTTACAAGCAAAAATAATATTATTAAATTTAATAAAACAACCAAAAGAATATCTAATAATAAATCAAGAAGAAAAAATATCAGAAGAAATAGAAGAAAAATATAAAGAAGATATAAACAAAATAATAGATGGTATGCCAATACAATACATTACGAAAAATCAAGAATTTATGAAACTTAACTTCTATGTAGATAAAAATGTATTAATACCTCAACCAGATACAGAAATATTAGTAGAAGAAGTAATAAATATAAGCAAAAAATTAGACAATATAAATATATTAGATATATGTACAGGAAGTGGTGCAATAGCAATTTCACTTGCGAAATACATAAAAAATTCTAAAATTTATGCAACAGATATAAGTGAAGAAGCAATTAAAATTGCAAGCAAAAATGCAAAACAAAATGAGGTTAAAGAACGAATTACATTTTTAGTATCAGATATGTTTGATAAAATTTCAAATCAAAAATTTGATATAATAGTATCAAATCCACCATATATAGAAAAAAATGTAATAAATAATTTGCCAAAACAAGTAAAAAATGAGCCGTATATTGCATTAAATGGAGGAGAAGACGGATTAGATTTCTATAAAATAATATCAAATAGTGCATATAAATTTTTAAATGATGATGGATACTTATGTTTAGAAATAGGATATAATCAAAAAAACGATGTAATAAAACTATTAGAAAATACTAATAAATATAAAGATATATATTGCAAAAAAGATTTAGCAAATAATGATAGAATAATTATTGCAAGAAAAAAGGTGTGATAAATATGTCATTTTCATCTGAAATAAAAGAGGAATTAAGTAAATTAAATACTTTAAGCAACAAAGAAAATGTAATAGCAGAACTTGTAGGATATTTATTAAGCAGTAATATAGTATTAACAAATACTAAGGTAAAATACTCAACAGAAAATGAGTATAATATAAATAGATTTAATAAATTACTTAAAACATTATCAATAGACTATAAAATAGACATACAAGGTAAAATTTATACAATAACATTTAAAAACAATATTAATATAAAAGAATTAAATTTTGATAAAAATGTAATTGAAATAAATGATATGGAAGTAAATAATAAATCAGAAAATTATTTAAAAGCACTTGTAAGAGGAGCATATTTAGGGGCTGGCTCTTTAAATAACCCAAGTACAAAATATCATTTAGAAATAATACTAAGTTCACAAAAAAATGCAGAATATATTGCAAATATTCTTAACAAATTTGGTATAATAACAAAATTTCTAGAAAGAAAAAAAGGTTACTCAATATACATAAAAGACGGAGAACAAATATCAAATTTATTAGCATTTATAGGCTCTAATAAATCAGTATTAAAATATGAAGAAATTAGAGTTGTAAAAGAAACTAGAAATAATATAAATAGATTAGTAAACTGTGAAACTGCAAATTTAAATAAAACAATAAATGCATCAATTCAACAAATAGAAGCAATAAAATTAATAAAAAGTAAAAATAAATTTGATACTTTACCAGATATGTTAAAAGAGATAGCAAATTTAAGAATTAAAAATCCAGATGCAAGTCTAATAGAATTAGGAAATATGTTAAATGAGCCAGTAGGAAAGTCTGGTGTAAATTATAGATTAAAAAAATTAGTTGAAATAGCAAACGAATTGAGGTAGAAATGAAAGAATTAGGAATATATATACATATACCATTTTGCAAAAGAAAATGTAATTATTGTGATTTTATATCATTTCAAGATAAAGATAATTGTATAAGTAAATATGTAGAATGTTTAAAAGAAGAAATAAATAAAACTATAAAATTAAGTAACTATAAAGAATATATAGTAAAAACAATATATATTGGAGGAGGTACCCCTTCATATATAGATTCAAAATTTATTGTAGAGATAGTAAATGAAATAAAAGAAAAATTTAATGTAGATAAAAATGCAGAAATAACAATAGAAATTAATCCGGGTGCAGTTAATGAACAAAAATTATATGATTACTATAATGTAGGAATAAATAGACTTAGTATAGGTTTACAATCTGATAATGATGAACTTCTAAAAACAATAGGGAGAATACATAATTTTAATGAATTTTTAGATATATATAAAATAGCAAGAAAAATTGGGTATAAAAATATAAATATAGATTTAATGTTAGCATTACCAAATCAAACAGTAGAAATGTTAGAAAATACAGTAAATAATGTTATAAGACTAAATCCAGAACATATTTCACTATATTCTCTAATTGTAGAGGAAGGAACAAAATTAGAAAAACAACTTGAAAATAAGGAACTAACACTTCCAAATGAAGAAACAGAAAGAGTAATGTATCATTTAACAAGAAAAATATTATATGAAAATAAATATATTCAATATGAAATTTCAAATTTTAGTAAAAAAGGATATGAATCAAAACACAATTTAGACTGTTGGAGTCAAAAGGAATATATTGGTTTTGGGCTTGCTTCACATTCATATATAAACATGGAAAGATTTTCTAATACAACAAATATTAATGAATATATAACAAACATTCAAAATAATAAAATAGAAAAAAACTATATAACACATGAAAAACAAAATTTAGAAAGTCAAATGAAGGAATATATGATACTAGGTTTAAGAAAAATTGATGGCGTAAATATTACAGAATTTAAGCAAAAATTTAATCAAAATCCAATTTATTTATTTAGAATTGAATTAAATAATTTAGTAAATAAAGATTTAATTGAAATACAAGAAAATAATATAAAATTAACTAATAAAGGGTTAAACTTTGCAAACATTGTATGGGAAGAATTTATATAATTTATATTAAAATCTAGAAAAAGTAGGAAAAATATGATATAATTACATATAGTATATTGTTTTAGGAGAAAAATATGAAGGTATATCGAATTTATGATTATATTAATTGGAAAAGAAACAATAAAGATGAAAATACTGGCAAATATAGAAATCCTAGAAAAAAAATTTTTAAAATGGGTTTAAAACTTAAATATGATGAGTTAACTCAAAGTGAAAAAGAAGAAATAGAATTAGGAAAATGGCTAAATGAAAACCCTAACATAGATAATAAAATTAAAAAATATGCAAATTCTGATATAACAAAAATGAAAAGAAGATATAAAAATATTAGATTAAAACCAATAAATTATCAAGAAAAAATAATAAACTATGATGTTTACTTAGAATGGATAAAACAGCATATAAATAAAGAAACAGGAAAAATATCTAAGCCAACTCAGTTTATATATAGAAATGGGAAATTCTTAAAAAATGTTAATGAAATGACAGAAGAAGATAAATTTCAAATAGATTTATATTATTGGTGGTTAAGAAATTCAACTGAAAAATATGTTCTAAAAAAATATAAAGACTATGATTTAGAAGATATACCAGAAAAAGATAGAGAAGTAGTAAAAAAATATAGAGATATAATAAATTTTGCAAAAGAATTCCAACCAAAAGAAAATAAAAAAATTGAAGCATTTGACACTGAAAAATATAATATGTATTTAGAATGGAAAAAACAACATAAAATAGAACAATATGTTGGATATAAAGAACCAAGACATGTAATATTAAATTCAAATGGTGAAGCAAAAGAATTAGAAGAAATGACTGAAAAAGAAAAAATAGAATATGAAATTGGAAAGTGGTGGCACAATAAACCATTAGAAAGAAAAATTTTAGAAAAATATAGATATATAACAAATATAGAATTTGATAATTTATCAAATGACGAAAAAAGAATAATTATAGATTATTATAATTCAGGAATAAAAGATGTTAACAATATAATTGAAAGGATGAAAATAAACTATAAA
The DNA here is from genome assembly GCA_947629625.1 of uncultured Clostridia bacterium. Lineage (GTDB taxonomy): Bacteria > Bacillota > Clostridia > TANB77 > CAG-508 > CANRES01. The sequence goes on from CANRES010000004.1 coordinate 44,612, forward strand.
ATTAATAGTAAAAAAGAAGAAAAAGATATAGACGATAGATAATCTAGAAAAAATTGAAAATAAATACAAATTATAACAATTATATTGACTAAAAAAATTTTTTATGATAAAATTAATACGTTAATATACATAAAATATGAGAAATAAAAAAGGGGAAAGATAAAGATTATGAAAAAAATAATAAATATATTTTTAATTACATTATTAGTATTTTTTATAACAAATATTACAACAGAAGTATCTGCTGCAAGTGATTTTAATATATCAATTAAAACAAATAAAACTACATATACAAAAGGAGAAGATGTTATTGTTAGTGTTGTACTAACACAATCTCCTGAAAATGGAATAAATGAAATATTAGCAACATTAAAATATGATTCTACAAAATTACAATATGATAGAATAATAGGAAAAAATGGTTTTGGAAGCGCAAAATATAATCCAAATGGAGGAAAATTAACTTTATCTTCTGGTGATTTTGTTAAATCTAATACTGAAATATTTCAAATAGTTTTTAAAACTTTAACTGAAAATGCTGAAAATGTAAATATTACATTAGAAAATATTGAAGCAACAGATAGCGAAAAACTATATGAACAAAGTAATACAGCAACAACTATAAAAATAGAAACAGTTAATAATAATAACAATAATCAAGATGAAGAAAAGGAAGAAGATAATCAAAACAGTAACAACCAAAATAATAACCAAAACAATAATAACAATCAAAATAATAGTAATCCAAATGATAATAACAACAATAATAATGGTAATGTTGGTAATACAGATAATAATAACGATAATAAAAATAATAACAACAGCAATAACTCTAATAATAACAATGCTAATAATAACACTAATACAGCAAACAAAGAAAATGATAATTCGTTATATGATGGAGAAAAATTACCACAAGCAGGTTCAGATAATTTAACTATTGTTATATTATCAATAATTGCAGTTATACTTATAATAGCAATATTTGCAGTAGGTTATAAAAGAGGAAAAAGAAGTAGATAATATTATTAAAATTAAAAAATAAAGAGTTCAGTAAACAAATTCTGAACTCTTTTTTGATTAAATTTTAAACAATTGTAATAAATAATTGATAAAATAATAAAACAATGATATAATTTTAAAAATAAAATAAAAAAATCTTGAATTAAAGGAGCAAATAAAAATGGTAAAAGGAGAATATTATAAACATTTTAAAGGAGAAAATATATACGAAATTTTAGAAACAGGTGTAATATATTCTGGTGATGCATCAGATAAACCAATTGAAAATTTGGTTATATATAAAAATGTATTTCAAGGAAAAATTTTTGCAAGAGAATTAGAAGATTTAATAGAAGAGTTACCAATAGAAAGACAAAAAATATATGGACAAAAACATAGGATGGAAAAACTTTCAGAGGAGGAAGTTGAAAAGTTAAAAAACAAATTAGAATTAATCAAAAAATAATTATGTGCAATAAATAGAAAGGTAAGAATGATGATAAAAGTATTTGAAATAAAAGAAGGAAATATACAAGAAGAGCCATCAATTAAAAAGATGAAAGCAAGGGCATTATTAATTAATTCTTCAAATGAAATATTAATTGCAAATTATGGAGGGGTATTTTTATTGCCAGGAGGCTCAATTGAAAAGGGAGAAGATCCAAATTTGGCAATAATTAGAGAAATAAAAGAAGAAACTGGTATTGATAGCAAAATAGAAGATTTAAAACCATTTTTAAAAATGCGATATTATCAAATAGGATATCCAGAAAGAAATGGCAAAAGTTCAGATAGACTATTAATAACATATTATTATTTAGGAAATGTAGAAAGTTTTTCTATGGAAAATAATCATTTATCTGAAAAAGAAAAAAAGGATGGATTTGAACTTAAATTTTATTCTTTAGATGAAATAGAAAAACTAATAAAAAATAATGATTTTAATAACCCAAGAAAAAAATATTTTGACAAAGAATTAGAAACAATTATAGAACAATATAGAAAATTAGAGAAGAATAATGTGGAGTATTTTGTATCATATTATGATTAACACCAAAAATAGTTTTATCTATCCACTTTTAGCCCTTTGTAGTCTTATTTAGTTTAGCAAAAAATTACTAAAAAACCATATAAAACTAAAAAACAAAAAAAGTTTGTGACCGAATTCGTGTAAAATTCGTGTAGACTAAAAAATTATTAAACTTTGAAAAAATTTTGTATAGAGAATTTTTAAAAGATCCATATGATAAAATCATTACACATTATAAATTTGATGAAATAAATAAAACAGTAATTGAGATGAAAGATAATCTATTCTATTAAAAAAGAGGTGATTTTGATTGAATAATAAATTTCAAGAAGATGAAATAACAGAATTAAAAAAATCAACAAGTGAATTAAAAGAAGCAATAATATCAATTGTTTCTATATTGAATAAGCATAGACATGGAAAACTATATTTTGGTATAAAAGATGATGGAACAGTAATTGGTCAAGAAGTTAGTGGGAAAACACTAAGATATATTTCAGAAGTTATTTCAAATAAGATAGAACCTAAAATCTATCCAAAGATAAGTAATGTAAAAATAGAAGATAAAGATTGCATATTAGTAGAGTTTGAAGGAGAAGATGTTCCATATTTTGCAGATGGAAGAGCTTATATAAGAGTAAGTGATAGAGATCAAAAGCTTTCTATTTCTGAAATGAGAAAAATATTTTTGAAAACAGAAAATGAGAGTGGAAGTTGGGATTCAAGAATTTCAAACAAAACAATAGAGGATGTTAATGAAGAAATATTGAAGGATTATATAGAAAGAGCAAATAAAGCTAAGAGGATACCATTTCAATATACAAATAAAGAAGATGTTTTAAACAAGTTGGGATTATTAAGAGATAATAAATTATTAAATGCAGGAAAAGTTTTATTTTGTAATAATAATAATGTAGAACTTCAAATGGCAATTTTTGCAACAGATACTAAAACAACATTTATTGATATCGATAAAGTAGAAGGAAATATTTTCGATTTAATAAAAATAGGACAAGAATATATTAGAAAAAATATTATATGGAATGTGAAAATAACAGATAAAAGAGAAGAATATCCAGAAATTCCACTAGATTCTATAAGGGAAGCTATTATAAATAGTTATGCACACAGGTTATATCAAGACCCTAAAGGAACAGAAATATCAATATTTAAAAATAAAGTAGAAATATATAATCCTGGAACATTTCCAGAACAATATACACCAGAAGATTATATACAAAATAGAGCTCATTCAGTATTTAGAAATCCAATAATTGCTAATATTTTATATAAATCAAATGATACAGAAACGTATTCTTCAGGAATAAGAAGAATATACGAAGAATGTACAGAAAATCAAGTTA
>CANRES010000005.1 GCA_947629625.1 uncultured Clostridia bacterium
AGTAATTGTTCAAATAAAGGAAATTTAACTTCAACTTGGACTGGTTATAGTATGTTAGGAGGAATAGTAGGAACAACCAATGGAGGAGAAGAAACTCCTAATAAAGAAATAACAATAACTCATTGCTATAATAAAGGAAAAATAACATCAAGTGGAACAGCAACAGGAGGTATAATAGGAGAATGTCCGGCTTCTAATATATCAAAAGACATAATAGAATATTGCTATAATAGTGGAGAGATAATATCAACAGGAGAAAGAGGAACAGGAGGTATACTTGGTTATCGCGGTGATAAAACCAAGAACTCAATTACGCTTGAAATAAAATCTTGTTATAACACAAAAAAAATTGAAGGTAAGAGTGATGTAGGTGGAATTGCAGGAAGATGTTTTAATGCACATATTACAAATTCATATAATACAGGTGAAATAAGTATACCAGGAACAAAGGAAGATGTTAATAATGTAGGAGGAATAGCAGGTTTATATGGTGCAAATGCCAAAGGTAGTATAGGTACAACAATAAGTAATTGTTATAATACTGGTCGAGTACATGATAAAAATGATGAATTATTAAATGGAATACTAGGTAAAGTAATATATGATTATTCTTATGCTACTTTAACAAATTGTTATTACTTACAAGAAAAAGCAGAAGGAAAAAATGATGAAGAAAATATAACTGGAGAAGCAATATCTAAAACAGCAGATGAAATGAAATTACAAGCATTTGTTGACACATTAAACAACGGAGAACAAAACTGGAAGGAAGACACAGGAAAAATAAATGATGGCTACCCAATATTAAGTTGGCAAGAATAAAAATATAAAAAAGTAAAAAATATTATAAAAAACTATATACATATTAAAAAAATATCGTATATAGTTTTTATTTTTTAATAATATAAAAAAATAATTCCATAAAATTAATAAAAATAGTTGAAATTTATAAAAATATGATATAAAATCTATAATAATTTCATAAACTAATATACATAAAGATTTATTAAAGCAAAAAATTGCTCGAATGGAGGTTTTTATGATAACATTAAAAGATGTAATGCAAAATGCCGAAGTACAAGCATTAGTAGAAGGATCACAAAAGCAACTAAATGTACTAGGTTATACGGAGCATTCAGTAAGACATATAAGCATAGTATCAAAAAGAGCAGGAGAAATATTAGAAAAATTAGGGTATCCAGAAGAAAGAGTAGAACTTGCAAAAATTGCAGGGTACTTGCACGATATAGGAAACTGTGTAAACAGAATAGACCATGCACAATCAGGAGCGATACTAGCATATAACATTTTAAAAGATATGGGAATGAATGCAGAAGATAGAACAGAAATAATGATGGCAATAGGAAATCACGATGAAGGAACAGGAACAGCTGTAAGCGATATATCAGCAGCATTAATATTAGCAGATAAATCAGATGTTCATAGAGATAGAGTAGTAAACACAAATATTTCAACATTTGATATGCACGATAGAGTAAATTATGCAGTTACAGAAGCCAAACTAAACTTAAATGCAGAAAAGAAAATAATAACATTAGATATACACATAGATACAGAAATATGTCCTGTATTAGACTATTTTGAAATTTTTATGGATAGAACAATGATGAGTAAATACGCAGCAAAATATTTAAAAATATGGTTCGAATTAATAATAAATGATACAAGATTATTATAATAAAATTTAGGAGGAAGAAAAGTGGAAAGAAATTTAAAAATAGTATTAGTAACATTAATAGTAATTTTATTAACTTTAATATCTTTTGTAGGAATATATAAAAAAGACTCAATTCTTTATAAAAATATTATAGCAGATTACTTATTAAGCAGTAATTTAGAAGGAAAAAGAGTAATAGAATTGGCTATTGATACATCAACAAATGAAGTAAAATATGATAAAGACGGAAATGTAGTTGAAGACACAGAAGATGAAACAGAAAGCACAACAGAAGACTCAACAGAAAATTCAGAAGAAACAGAAAATACTGAAAACGAAGAAGAATATACAACAGTAAATGAACCAGTAAATCCAGAAGAAAATTTAACTGTTGAAAATTATAAATTAACAAAAAAAATAATAGAAAATAGATTAAAAGAAATAAATGTAGAAGATTATATAGTTAAATTAAATGAAGAAAATGGAAAAATATCAGTAGAAATACCAGAAAATGAAGATACAGACGAATATGTATCATATTTAACTTCAATTGGAGATTTTGAAATAGTAGATGCAGAAGATAATTCAGTATTATTAAATGAACAAAATATAAAAAATGTATATGCAGGATATAATACAGATACAACAGGAACAACAGTATCTATTATTATAGAATTTGATAAAGAAGGAACAAAAAAATTTGCAGATATAACAAATAAATATATAGCAACAACAGACGAAGAAGGTAATACTGTTGAGAAAAAAGTAACATTAAAAATGGAAGATGAAGAACTATTTTCAACATATTTTAATGAACCAATTGAAAATGGACAATTACAATTAACAGTTGGAAATGCATCAACAGATACTGAACAAATTCAAGAATATCTAAAAAGTGCATCAGCAGTATCTATGCTTTTAAATAATGGTAAGATGCCATTAAAATATAATATTGAAGAACAACAATTTATTAAATCAGTTGTAAATGATAATATAATAAAAATAGCAATATATGTATTAATTGGTCTTGCTATTATATCATTTATATATTTAATATTAAAATATAAAAAATATGGAGCATTAACTGTAATAGGCTCAGTAGCAGTTATAGACTTATTACTATTAGCCATAAGATATACAAATGTTTATTTATCAATTGAAAGTGCAATAGCATTTATAGTTTTAATTATATTAAACACATATATATTAAAAAATATCTTAAAAGATATTAATGAAAAATCTAACAAAGAAGAAATAAGTAAATCAGTAACAAAAGGGTTATTAGCATCAATAGATATAATAATAGTATTATTAATAACTTCAATAGTATTTACATTTATTAAATGGTCAGCAATAAACACTACTGGAATACTAATGTTCTGGGGAATTATTTGCATAATATTATCACACATTATATTTACAAGAACATTATTATTAAATAGTAATAAATAACGGGAGGTATATATGAAACAAATATCAACAAAACAAAAAATAATTTATGCAATAGTTATGGCAATAATAGTAGTAGGAATTATAGTTATTTGCACAATGAATTTTAATTTAGGACTTATGTATTCAAATAATAAAAGAATAGACATATATATTGGAAAAGATTACGAAATAAGTGATATAAAAAGTATAGCAGATGAAACATTAGACGGTAAAAAAATAATACAAAAATCAGATTCATTAGGTGATTATGTTTCAGTAACAGTAAAAAATGCAAGTGATGAACAAATAGAAAATTTTAAAGCAAAGGTTATAGAAAAATATAATATAGATGAAGAATCACAATCAACAGAAATTATAGAAGTACCAAGTACAAAAGTTATTGATGTAATGAAAAATTATTTCTTCCCAATAGCATTAGTAACTGTATTAAGTGCAATATATTTAGCAATTAGATTTAGAAAACAAAATATATTTAAAATATTTATAAAAACAATACTTATACCAATTATTACAGAAGCACTATATTTTAGTATAATTGCAATATGCAGAATACCATTTAATGAAATAATAATGCCAATATCATTGTTAATTTATATATTAACATTAATAATTTGTGTATGTAAATTTAAAAAAGATGAAAAATAATGCATAAAAAATATAATTTTATGAATTTTGCAGGAGTTTTTTAAATATAACTCCTGCAATTTGTTCTATATATTAACTTTTTTTGAAAAATTTACATAAAATTTTAAGGAAAATCTTGTAAAAGTAGGAAAAATGAGTTATAATAGAATAGGATAGCGAAATAATATAAAAAATTATTATATATTTTTTTATAGGAGGATGTTAAATTATGAATAAAAGAATATTAAACAAGGTATTAGCAATAATGATATTAATGTCAATATCAATGTTAAACTTATCATGGATCGGAGAAGAAGTATTAGCAACAAATGAAAACCTTGAAAATCAAAGTACACTTACAAATAATGCAAGTGTTAATTTTGATGCTTATTTTAAAGATGAAAACGGAAACAAGGTACATACAATAAATGCTAATATAAATGAAGAACTAAACTTATACTTATATGGAAAAGTAGCAGAAGGATATTTAAAAGATATAAATGTTACAATAAACAATTCAAATTTCTATATAGATGAAGAAAAAATAGTATATGGAGATATTGAAAGCGCAAGTAAAAATACAGTAACAATAAATAGAATAAGAAAAGACGAAGAATTAGAAGTAATAGTTCCAATAAAAGCAATAAAAGACGACAATATATCATTAGATATGTTTAGCAAACAAAATGAAATATCTATGGAAGGTCAACTTGTAAGAAAAAACAGTAAAACAAAGAAAATTACAAAAACTATAAATACAATGGTAAATTGGAATGAAAAAGCAGAAACTGCATTAAAGCAAGAAGTTTTAAAATATATACCATTTGAAATTGAAGGAAATAAAGGTGTAATTTTACAAACAATAGTAAAAACAAGTTTAGTAGATAATAAATTACCAGTTAAAAATACAGAAATAAAAGTACAAATACCAACAATAAATGGAATTGCACCAGAAAAAACTTATGTAATGGCTAATACAACAAAAGCAACAAATGGAAATAATGGATTAGAATTTAACAACTCAAACTGGACAGAAGAAAATAATATAGTAACAATAAAAGTAGATAATCAAATATATAATAATAGAGTAAATTGGTTAAAAGATTGTCAAGACGAATATATTTTAACATACATATATGGAAAAGAATTATATGATTTAGTAAAAGATACAACAACAAACATAACTTTAAAAGCAGATTCTAGTATAATAAATTATATAAATGAAGAAATATCAACAAAAAATGATGTAGCTAATGTAGAACTAAGCAATAAAATAAACGATATAGTTGATATAGATTTAAAAGCAGAAGAAATAAATAAAGGATATATGTATACAGGATTTGAAACTAAATATAATGAAGAATTAACAATAGATGTAGCAAATGAAGAATTAGTTAATTCAGTTATAGTTAAAGAAAATGAAAGTAACTTTAATAATGAAGTTACAAATTCAACATTTAAAACAACAAAAATTAGTAAAGTAAATTTTGAAAAAATACTAGGAAAAGATGGTTATATTAAAATATATAATGAAAATAACGAACTAATAGCAACAATTGATAAAAATACTAACTTAGATGATCAAAATAATTTCATTATAAATTATGATACAGAAGTAAAAGCATTAAAATTTGAAACAAGTGAAATAAAAGAAATTGGAAAAATAGTTATAGAAAATACAAAAATAATACCAACATTAAATGATTATACAGAAGAACAAATAAAACAATTTAACCAAATAGAAACAAAAATAGAACAAACAATAATAAATAATGATAAAGAAATACTAAAAAATACAAAAATATCTACTGAAAACCTTGTAGAACCTACAACACAAGTAGAAACAATTATTAGTAATAAAAAATTATCTACATTAGTAGAAAATGAAGGTATAGATATTATAGTTGTATTAAAAAATTCAGAAATACAATGTAAACTATATGAAAACCCAGTTATAGAAATAAAATTACCAGAATATATAGAAACATTAAAATTAAATGATATAACAAAAATATTATTTACAGATGAATTAAAAGTAAAAAGCACAACATACAATGAAGAAACTAAAACAATAAGAATAGAATTAGATGGAACACAAACTAAATATAACGATATAACAGTAACAGAAGGAACAACTTTAACATTAAATGCTAACATAAAATTAAATGAAAATACACCTGCAATGCAAGATAAGATAATTACAACAGTAACAAATAAAGGTGAAATAGTAAATTCAGAAACAGTTATAAATTATGTTATACCAAATAAAGATGAAGAAGAAGAAGAAGATAATAATTCAAGTGAAGAAATAACAGAAACAACTGAAACATCACAAAACCCAGTAGAACAAGTTGGACAAAATATTGATAATTTACAAACAAGCGAACCACAAAAACAAATTGCAGATATTAAAGTAATGTTAGAAAGTGATTTAAAAGATAATAGCAAAGTAAAAGAAGGTCAAGTAATAAACTATACTGCAACAGTTGTAAATATTGGAAAAACAAACTTAAATAATGTAATGCTACAAGTAAAAATTCCAGAAGGAACAACATATAGAGAATTTGTCCAAGGTGGAAACTATTCTTATGACGAATATGTAACAGATAATAGAACAACATTTGAAAAAAATATAGATGTTTTAAGTGCAGGACAAAGTGAAAAAATTGAATTTCAAGTAATAGTAAATGAAAAACAAAATAATATAGAAAAAATAGTTGCTCAAGCAGTAGCGAAAATACAAGGCTATGAAGATACAACATCAGAAAAAATAGAAAGTGAAATTATAGATGGAGCATTAAATATAGATTTAATTACAAAAGAACATTCAACAGAAAAATACACAGAAGGTAGTGAAATTACATTTATTGCTTATGTTGAAAATGTAAAATCAACAGATTTAAAAAATGTAAAAGTAACATCTAAAATACCAGATGGAGTAACATTTAAAAATGCATATTTTGCTGTTAAAATGGATAATGATGGTAAAAAAGTACAATATAATAAAACAAAAAATACAATTATATGGACAATAGATAGTTTATCTGCAAATTCTAGAACAGAATTACAATTAGTTGGAACTGTAAACAATGATGTACAAGAAATAAAAAATCAATTTACTGCAACATGTTCAGAAAATATTAGTGCAACTTCAAATGAAATTACAAGATATGTAGACAAAGCAAATTTAAGCATAACACAATATTCTAATATAGAAGATACATATATAAATGTTGGAGATAAAATAGAATATTATATTAGCATAAAAAATGATGGTTCAAGAACAGCACAAAATGTAAAAGTTGTTGATACATTACCAGATGGACTAGAAGCGGTTACCTTACAATATATGAATGGAAATGAAGAATCAGATATAGTAAATTGTCAAAATAAAGAAATATCATTATCAGGATTTGAAATAAAACCGGGAGAAGCATTAAATATAATAATAAAAGCAACTGTAAGTAAACTTCAAGATAATGCAAAAGGAACAATAGACTATGTAAATAAAGTAAATGTAAGTGCTGATGGAATTAACTCAATTGAGGCAAACGAAATAGTACATAAAATAAAAGTAAAAAATCAAACAAACATAGAAGATACAAACAAAACATATACAATATCAGGATTAGCATGGCATGATACATCAAGAGATGGAAAATATGACGATAATGAAGAATTATTAAAAGGTATTGAAGTAAGGCTTATAACTAAAAATGAACAAGTAGTTGCAACAACAAAAACAGATAAAAATGGTCAATATGAATTTAAAAATATAAGTAATGGAGAATATTTAATAATATTCTTATATGATACATCAAAATATGAAATTACAACATATCAAGCAAAAAATGTTGTTGAAACTAAAAACTCAGATGTAGCAATACAAAAAGATGATTTTATAGACGGAAATATAACTAAATTTGGTGTAACAGATGTTATTACAGTAGATAATTCAAACATATATAACATTGATATAGGTTTACAAGATGCTTATGTATTTGACTTAAATTTAAATAAAACAATATCAAAAGTTACAGTTCAAAATGATAAAATAAAATCTTATGAATATAAAAATAAAACATTAGCAAAAGTAGAAATAGCTTCAAAAGATGTTAATAAAACAACAGTAATAATTGAATATACATTTACAATAAAAAATGAAGGAAATATTGCAGGATATGCAAAACAAATAGTAGATTATTTACCAAATGATTTAAAATTTGCATCAGAATTAAATAAAGACTGGTATATAGGAAAAGATGGAAACTTATATAATGAGGCATTAGCAAATACATTAATTCAACCAGGTGAAACAAAAGAAATTAAACTTCTTGTTACAAAAACATTAAATGATAATAACTTAGGAACAACAAACAACTCAGCAGAAATTTCAGAAAGTTATAATGATTATGGAGTTGACGATATAGACTCAATTGCAGGAAATAAATCTTCAAAAGAAGACGATTACGGTTCAGCAGATATGTTACTATCATTAAATACAGGTACAATAGTAATGTATACAGGATTAGCAGTAACAATGAGTGCAATAATTATAGTAGCAGTATATATGATTAAAAAGAAAGTATTAGTATAAATTTAGAAGAAAAGGAGGGAGAAGATAGTATATGAATAGTATATGTAAAAAAATATCAGCATTATTATTAATAATTATAATGTTAACAAGCGTTTCATATAATGCAATTAGTTATGCAGCAATAGTAGACGGAGAATACTTAGAAGGTATAGAAACATTACCAGACGACGAAGAACATTTAGAAGATATACAAACATTGCCAGACGAAGATGAAGAACATCTAGAAGGTATAGAAACATTACCAGACGAAGACGAAGAACATCTAGAAGGTATAGAAACATTGCCAGACGAAGACGAAGAACATCTAGAAGATATACAAACATTGCCTGACGAAGATGAAGAACATTTAGAAGATATACAAACATTACCAGACGAAAATGAAGAATTAGAACAAACTGAAACATTACCAGATAAATCTGATTATGATTTAATGATAACAAACAGAAATAATACTCAACAAGCACACACAGCAAGTTCAGTAGCAAAAAATATAAACAAAGGTGATTCTTCTGATTATGATGTTTTATTAACACAAGATCAATATGGACAATATTATTATTGTATGGAAAAAGGTGGAGCATTAATGTTATATGCAAATGGAGGTGCAACATTAAGAGAATTCTATTATAAAGCAACTTCATATACTAATATAACATTAGAACAAAAACTTGTGTTAGCATATTTAAACTCTAATGAAGTAACTGAAATTGACGGAGTTTCTTTAAATACTAACAATAATAGAGAAAAAATAATTCAATATTATATTTGGAAAACAGGAATAAATCAAGGAAACACAAATATAACTGTTCCAAGTGTATATTCAAATATAATTAGTAAATTACAAAAAAATATAAATAATGAGATAAAAATTGGAAATGACATTATAAATATTAAAGACAAAACAATAACAATTAGTGGAACAGATTATGAAATAGAAAGTTTTGAAGCATATAAATATACATCAAAATTAATATATAGAAGAGATAACGGAAAAGGATACATAGAAAATAATTATTCTGGATGTGGTCAAGAAGTATTTGGATTTTCAAGTAATTTAATAAGCAAAGATCAACCAGATACACCAAAAATTCAATTACATAAAGTAGATGAAGAAAAAGTTGGATTAAATGGTGCAGTATTTACATTATATGATAGAGAAACAGGAAAAGAAATTAAAAGTTATCAAACATTAGAAGATGGTTACACAGATAGTATTCCTGTAAAGTACGGAAAAGAATATATAATAAAAGAAACAGTAGCACCTTATGGATATAAATTATCAACAGAATATGTTATATTAAGTATATTTGGTGAAGAAGATGCAGCACAATATACTGTATATGATAAGAATGGAAATGTATTACAAGATGGACATTGGACAGAGGATGAAATTTCATTAGATTATTTAATAATATTAACACTTGAAGACGAAAAAGAAGAAACACCTCCTCCAACACCACCAACACCAGACACACCTGATATACCTGATACACCAGACACAACTCCAAATATAGAAGAAGCATATCCTTTACTAATGTATATTAAAGGAACAGTATTCTTAGATGGTATTGAAGGAAAAGAATCAATTGCAGATGGATATTACAATAAAGAAAATAGTACTGATAAAGGATTAGCAGGAATAAAAGTTGAAATTTATGATGCAGCAACAAATAATTTAGCAGCTTTTGCAACAAGAGAAGCTTTAACATCAAGAACAGAAAATAACAGAACATATATTGTAGAAAATGTAGATTTTGATGCATTAAGTAAATATGGAAAAGCAACTACATATACAGATGAAAATGGTTTCTATGAATTTTATGGATTAAATCCATCACATACATACTATATAGTATTTACATATAATGGTATGAGATATGTAGAAGTAAAAACAACTGCAGAAACAGGAATAAATGTATCAGGATATGATATAAAATCAGAAAATGCTTCAAAAGCAACAGAAACAAATAGAAAAGAAAAAATTACTGATGTATTTTCAGAGATTGGAACATATCCATATAACTATTATTCAAAATCAAAAGGTGGATACAATATAGCATACAACCAAGATGATGTTGAAGAAGCAATGAAAAATGGATTATCAAAATGTGGAAACAATTATGAAACATTATATAATAACTTATCTGCATATATGGATGAAAGCATGGCATATTTTATAAAAGACTGTCAAGTAAATGCTAGAATAGATGGCTTAGGAAATATTTTAAAAGATGCTGAACAAAAAGTTAAAGAATATAATGGAAGTATAAAATTAAATACAGCAAGTATGATATATCCTGTTGTAGAAAAACATGAATATCCTAATATAGATCAAGTACAATTTACAAAAGATTATGGTTATACAGTATATAGATTTTATGCAGACCCAATTACAGATACAGTTGATGGGCAAACAGTAGTTATAGGTTATAGTGAACCATATTGGCATAATGCAGGAACAGGTAGTGTTGGAACTTTAAATTATGATGAACGTGTAGATGGAGAATGGATTTCAGTAGCAAGTAAATTTATTCAAAAAGACCAAGAACTAACTAATGCTTTAAATCAATTAATAGCACAAAGTAATGATTCTGTAAGATATGAAGCAAATATAACAGAAACATGGTTAGAACTAAAAGAAGGATACACTGCAAGTACAATACAAGATGTACAATGGGCAATATTTGATTTAAAAAATCAACAATATTTAAATGGTTGGTATAATAAATGTAAATCTGTTTCATATAAAGATGTATATAAATTATTAACAGATAATTTAAAAACATTAAATGAAGATATAAACACAAATCTTCCTTGTGCAAACTTAGGCGTACAATATAGAAGTACATTTGATATGGCATTATATGATGATGTAATGAAAGCAGATGTAACAGTAAATGGTGTTTTAGGAACATATAAATATGATAAAAGAGCAGCAAATGGAAAAGCATTTAGTTTTGGTGTAAATGAATCAGATTTAAGATCATATTATACAAACTTAACTAATGGAAATGTTGAAGCATTAAGAAACTTAAAATATAACACTATAATAAATAGTACAACTGAATATTTCAATTATATAAGAACAACAGATATTCATTATTCATCAGATGTTCCAAAAACTGATAATGGTGTAGCACAAGCAGGTGGATATGATGATAATAATAACTCAATATACCTAACATATAAAATACGTATTATAAATCAATCTTCAATAAAAGGAAGCATAACAGAAGTAGTAGATTATTATAATAGTGATTTTGAAGTAGTAAAAGTATATAATAAAGATAACAACGAATATAGTTTCTCAAATTCAAGTATATATGCAAATAGAGGAACAAAAAATGATAATGTAGATGGATACAATAAGATTTATATTAAATTAGACAATAAAGAACTTGCAAATAATGAAGATATTGAATTATATTTAGTATTAAAAATGAAAGATATCCCTAATACATTAACAGAAGAAGTATTAAATAGAGAAGAAGGATATAAAACTTTAAATTTAGCAGAAATTAATGGATATAAAACAACTAATGGATATATAGATATAGATTCAATGCCAGGAAATGTTGTTGAAACTAATAGATTTGCTGAAGGAAAATATGAAGATGATGAAAGTAAATCACCTACATTAATATTTAAAAATCCAAATAAAGAAGGAAGAACTATTGCAGGAATTATATTTGAAGATGCAGTAACAGGTGAAATAGTAAATAAAGATACTACAAGACAATCATTAGCAAATCATCAATTTGATGAAAATGATACATTAATTGAAGGTGCAACAGTTCAATTAATACAAATACTAGCAGATGGTACAGAAAAAATAAGTTCACAAACACAAACAGTTAATGGTGCATATAAATTTACAAATATAAGACCAGGAAATTATGTTATAAGATTTGCTTATGGTAATACAGATAAAACAGCATTAACAAATAAAAATATAGTAGATGACGAAGGAAATGCATTAAGTATGCCAAATGGAAAATCATATAATGGTGAATCTTTTGAAAATACAGAAAAATTATCAAATACATCATTTGGAGCAGATGGATATTGGTATACAGATTCTGATATAGAAACAAATATAAGATATTCAGATGCAGTTGATAATAAAATAAGAAGAGAAGAAGTAACTAATAACTTTAAAACAATTATAAATGAAAAAGCAGAAATATTAAGTTCATATAAAGATTCAAAAGTTAATAGAAGTCTTGTAACAAAATTAAAAGAACAAGCATATATGTATGCTACAACTGATGTTATGAAACTTGAAATGGAATATGTAGGAACTAAAAATGAAAATACTAATGGAAATACAACTACTGCAAATGAAGACGGAAAATATAATTATGTATATGACATAACAAACGTTGATTTTGGTATAGTTGAACGTTCAAGAGCAAAATTAGATTTAATAAAAAATGTTTCATATATTTCATTAATAGATAGCTCAGAAAATGAAATTACAGGTGGAACTTATGAACAATGGAAAAATGGTAATATTAAATATATTAAATGGATAATGGGTGAAGACGGATTTGTTGATATGGAAATTGACAAAGAATTACTAAGCGGAGCTACTATAAAAATAACTTATGATATAACAGTAAAAGATAACAGTGAAGCGGGAAATGATATTTCTGATATAGTAGTTGTAGATTATGTAACAAACAATATAAACTATAGTGCAGATTATATAAATAACGATGGTAATACAAATTCATTCTATGGATGGGAAACTACAACAACTGATGATTTAATAAATAAAGATAAATATGTAAATAGTAAATCTGCATTAAATACAGAAGACGATATAAATAAAATAGACATATCAACATATCAAACAATAGTTAAAGCAACATTTAAACCAGGAGAAACTAAAAAATTAACATTAGAAAAGAATTTATCTCCTGAAGAAAACTCAAACTTTAACTATGAAAATAGAGCAGAAATAGTAAGTTCAACAAATACAAAAGGTAGAGGAGATTACTCTTCAATATATGGTAACTTAGATCCAATGACATATACATCAAGACAAGGTAACTTATATTGGGATTTCATAAAAGGTGTAACAAGTTCTTCTGATAATGATACAGATAGTATTACAGAAAATACAGGAGTAAATCCAATAAGAATTGCAGAACCAGATTCAGCAAGCGCAGAAGAAACAATAGTTTCACCACCACAAGGTGCAACAGGAATTGTAATTTCAGGTGAATACTTTATATTTGGATTAACAGTACTAGTATCTTTTGTAATAGGATTAATACTTATAAAAAAATATAAAGAATTAGAAGCATAAAAAATTTAAAAATGACAGGTTAGAAATAGCCTGTCATTTTATGTTTTAAAAATTCTAGTAAAACTTTAAATTTTCTAGTTGTACAAATTATCTTCATACAAATCTTCTATAAGAACATCTCTTTCCTCGTTATTATCAATAAAACCAACAGTAGCAATATTATTATGCACCTCTTGTATCCAAACAGGTCTATCCTCGTAAAAAACATCAGTTTTTTCTTTTGAATGTAACATATCTTGTATTCTTTCTATTTTCATAAGTACACCACAACCTTTCAAATAAATCTAATAAAATTATACGTAAGATATTTAAAATTATTCAAAAAAGTAGTATAATAATTATATTGGGGGAAAAAGTAATGAACGATAAAATAGTTATTAAGGGAGCAAAAGAACATAATTTAAAAAATATAAATTTAGAAATACCAAGAGATAAATTAGTAGTAATAACAGGACTTTCAGGCTCAGGAAAATCTTCACTTGCATTTGATACACTATATGCAGAAGGTCAAAGAAGATATGTAGAAAGTTTATCTGCCTATGCAAGACAATTCTTAGGATTAATGGAAAAACCTGATGTAGAAAGTATAACAGGACTATCACCTGCAATATCAATAGACCAAAAAACTACATCTAAAAATCCACGTTCAACAGTTGGAACAGTTACAGAAATATATGATTATATACGTTTACTTTATGCAAGAATTGGCGTACCATACTGCCCAAATTGTGGTAAGAAAATAGAAAAACAATCTTTGGACCAAATAGTAGATAATATAATGGAATTAGAAGAAGGAACAAAAATACAAGTCTTAGCACCTATAATTAGAGGAAGAAAAGGAGAATTTGTTAAACTATTACAAGGTTATACTAAGGAAGGTTTTGTACGTGCAAGAGTTGATGGTAATATAGTAGAATTAACAGACGATTTAGATATAGATAGAAAGAAAAAGCATAATATTGAAATAGTAATAGATAGATTAGTTATAAAACCAGAAATTAGAAATAGACTTGCAGAATCTATTGAAATTGCCTTAAAAAATGCAAATAATATAGTATTAGTAGATATAGTAGGAAAAGAAGAAAAACTATATAGTTGTAATTATGCTTGTCCAGATTGTGGAATAAGTATTGAAGAACTTACACCAAGAATGTTTTCATTTAATAATCCATTTGGAGCATGTCCAACATGTACAGGTATAGGATATTTAATGAAAATGGACGAAGATTTAATTATTCCAGATAAAAATAAAACTTTATATGATGGAGTAAAAGCATTTGGTGCAAGTACTATGAAAAAAACAGAAACAATGGCTAAAATGTATTTTGAAAGTATTGGTAGACATTATGGCGTAGATATATCTAAAAAAATTAAAGACTTACCAAGAGAATTCTTAGATAAAATATTATATGGTACAGGAAATGAAAAAATAGATTTTGAATATGAAAGTGCAAGTGGAATAAGAAAATTCACGTGTCCATTTGAAGGGGTAATTCCAACATTAGAAAGAAGATATGCTGAAACAAAATCTCCGGGAATGAAAGAATTTTATGAATTATACATGAGTGATAGTGACTGCCCTACATGTAAAGGTGCAAGATTAAAGAAGGAAAGCTTATCTGTAAAAGTAGGCGATAAAAATATTAATGAACTTACAGATATGCCAATTAATAAAATAAAAGACTTTATAAATAATTTAAAACTTACAAAAACGGAAGAAATGATAGCAGACCAAATTTTTAAAGAACTAAATAAAAGATTACAATTTTTAATGGATGTTGGTCTTGAATATTTAACATTATCAAGAAGTGCAGGTACACTTTCAGGAGGAGAAGCACAACGTATTAGACTTGCAACACAAATTGGTTCAAGTTTAACAGGAGTGTTATATATATTAGACGAGCCAAGCGTAGGATTACACCAAAGAGACAATGATAAATTAATCGCAACATTAAAGAAATTAAGAGATTTAGGAAATACAGTTTTAGTAGTAGAACATGATGAAGACACAATGTATGCAGCAGACCAAATAATAGATATAGGTCCAGAAGCCGGTGTAAATGGTGGTAGAGTTATGGCACAAGGTACAGCAGAAGAAATAAAATTAGTTCCAAATTCTATTACAGGGCAATATTTAAGTGGAAGAAGGAAAATTACTGTTCCTAAAAAAAGAAGAAAAGTAAGTAAAAAATGTATAGAAGTTATAGGAGCAACTGAAAATAATTTAAAAAATATAAATGTTAAATTTCCATTAGGTGTATTTACTTGTGTTACAGGTGTTTCTGGCTCAGGTAAAAGTACGCTTGTAAATGAAATACTTTATAAAACACTTGCAAGAGATATTTATGGCTCACGTGAAAAACCGGGTAAATGTAAAGAAATAAAGGGAATAGAAAACATAGATAAAATAATAAATATAGACCAATCTCCTATTGGAAGAACACCACGTTCAAATCCTGCAACATATACAGGAGTATTTGATATGATTAGAGATATTTTTGCTACTACAAATGAAGCAAAATTAAGAGGATATCAAAAAGGAAGATTTAGTTTTAATGTCCCGGGAGGTAGATGTGAGGCATGTTCAGGTGATGGTATATTAAAAATTGAAATGCACTTTTTACCAGATATTTACGTACCATGTGAAGTTTGTAATGGAAAAAGATATAATAAGGAAACATTAGAGGTAAAATATAAAGGAAAAACAATTGCAGATGTTTTAGATATGACTGTTGATGAGGCGTTAATATTTTTTGAAAATGTACCTAGAATTAAAAGTAAAATACAAACATTAAGTGATGTAGGGTTAGGATATATAAAATTAGGACAACCATCAACAACTTTATCTGGTGGAGAAGCCCAACGTGTAAAATTAGCAACAGAATTATCAAAAAAAGCCACAGGAAAAACTTTATATATTTTAGATGAGCCAACAACTGGTTTACACATGGCTGATGTTCATAAATTAATTGATATATTACAAAGATTAGTAGATACAGGAAATAGCATAATAGTAATAGAGCATAATTTAGATTTAATAAAAACCTGTGATTATATAATAGACTTAGGTCCAGAAGGTGGAGATAATGGAGGAACAATAATTCAAGTTGGAACACCAGAGCAAGTAGTGAAAAATGAAAAATCTTATACTGGAAAATTTTTAAAGAAATATTTAGAATAATTTTTATTGACATTTGTTATTACTTTGTATAAAATATATTTGAAATGTACTAATGATTTGGAGGAAGTTTTATATGTATAAATCATTAAATAATGAAAAGGGTATTACTTTAATTTCTTTAATAATTACAATAGTTGTTTTAATAATATTATCATCAGTTGTATTATTTAGCCAAACTGGTGATGGTGGAATAAAATCTGTTGTAGAAAATGAAAAAAATTTAATAAATCAGACAGATGCAAAACAAAGTGTAGAAATAACAATTGAAAGATTGAAACTTGAAAATATAGATAATATTGAGAGTTTTGTAGAAAAATTAAAAGAAGAATTAAGAAAAGAAGATTATTATGCTGATGTAACTATTAGTGAATCTGATAGTAATATGTATGTGGTTACATTTAAAGATGTTGATTATAATTATTACTTTCAAACAGAACAAACAAGAACTATGACGGGAAGAATGCCAACTTATTATAATCCTATTATTCCAAAAGGTTTTGATATACTAGAAACAGAAGATGCTAGTTGGGAAGTAGTAGAAGATGAAAAGTTAGGTAAAATTGTTAAAGGCTGGAATGATGGTCTTGTAATACAAGATAGATATGGAAATGAATTTGTTTGGGTGCCAGTAGATGGAGTAAATGTAAAATATGAGAAAATGTTTGTAAAATTAGATGGTGGAATTGAAGACTCTTCACAAATTAGTGATGATACTTTACCACAAGGAATAACAAGTGAGCAATATCAAATAGATAAATATCATGGATTTTATATTGGAAGATATGAGGCAGGATTACCTGAAACAATGACTGAAGCAATGAAAGATTTTAAAAATAGAAATGTAGAAGGAATTCCTGTAAGTAAAAAAAATCAAGTTCCATGGAATGAAATAACATATAATACTGCAAAAATTAATGCACAAAATATGTATAATACAAATTATGTACAAAGTGGATTATTAACAGGAAAAATGTGGGATACTACAATAAAATGGATAGAAAATAGTAAAGAAAATGTAAAAAGTGATAGTAAAAGTTGGGGAAATTGTTACGATTCAACAGTAGAAGGTGTAACATTTTATTCAACAGATTGTGGAACAAGTTTTACAAAAACAGATATATCTAAAAAATCTACAAATGTAAAGTGGTTATTAAAAACAGGAAATACAGATTATACTAAAAGAAAAAATATTTATGATTTAGTTGGAAATGTATGGGAGTGGACAAATGAAAAATATTCTACTAATAATGCAATAAGTAGAGGAGGAGACTATTATAGCAATGAAAGTTTTACAGTTGCTATTGCAGCATTTCGATTAAAATATTCTCTAACTTCTGCTAGTGGTTGTGGAAATTTAGGTTATAGAGTAGCATTATATGTTAAATAAAACGCACATGGGCGCACATTGGGGACGTAAAAAATGTGTAAATTTAGAATATAGAACATCCAAAAAAGAATATAAAAATTTTGTGTAAAATAAAAATAAATGCATTATATTACAATTACATTACAGATATATTACACAGCAAGAGTGCCAAAAACGTTGGCACTCTTGCTTTTTAAAAGAAATATTACAAATAAATAAAAAATCTACATAAAAAGGTTTAAAACTAAATATTTAAGTAACATAAAATTTTGAATTATTTAAATGTTCATAAGTGAAAAAAAATAAACCTTAATTTATAACTATTCACAAAGTTATCCACATTATCCACACACATTAAAAATAATAAAAAAATATAAATAACATTTTACATAAAAAAACATATACTAATATTAGAATAATTTGTACTAAAAAGGAAAGAAAATAAAATGAAGTTTAATAATATTAGTAAAACAATTTACAACATAATAATTAATGGTATAAAGAGCCAGAATAATAGATGTACAGTAAGTTTTAAAGAATTAAATGAAATAATAAAAAACAACAATAAGGTTGTTCTTTTAGATGTAAGAAGTAGACAAGAATATAATGAAGGGCATTTAAATGGTGCTATTAATATACCATTATCAGAAATAAAAATGAACGCGAATAAATATTTAAATTATGATGATGTAATAATAACGTACTGCCAAATGGGTTCAAGGAGTAAAAAAGCAGTTAATATATTAAATAAATTAGGATATAATAATGTGCAAACATTAGAAGGTGGATTGGATGGAATTTAAAAATTTAAAATAAATACCAAATAGGTATTTATTTTTTTTGAAATATTATATATAATATAGAAATAAAAATAATGGAGGAAATAAAATGAACTTAGCAAATAAACTTACAATATTTAGAGTAATATTAGTACCAATAATGGTAATAATACCATTTTTTAACATACAAGGAGAATTTTTAAATATACCAATTACATACTGGTTAATAAACATTATATTTTGTATAGCATCATTAACAGATAAATTAGATGGATACATAGCACGTTCAAAAAATCAAATAACTACATTTGGAAAATTTTTAGACCCAATTGCAGATAAAATACTTGTATTAGCTGCAATGTTAATGTTAGTAGAAATGAATAAATTACCTGCATGGATACCAATAATAGTTATAACAAGAGAATTTGTTGTATCTGGTTATAGATTAGTTGCAGTTACAAAAGGAGGAGAAGTTATAGCAGCATCAATTTGGGGTAAACTAAAAACAGTAACGCAAATGATAGCAGTAATACTTGCATTTATAGATGTAAATGCTTATGGAGCATTTTTAAATAGTAATTTACAAGGATTTAGTTTCATTTTAAATATATTTGCAACAGGAATAATGTTTATATCAGTAATAGCAACAATATTTTCTGGTTGGGATTATGTTAAAAATGGAAAGAATTTATTTAAAGATTAATAAAATATTATAAAAATTAAGGAGACCAATATGGATAAAAAACAAGCAGAAGAAAGAATAAAATATTTAAGAGAAACAACATCATATCATGCGAAAAAATACTATGATGATGATGCCCCTGAAATAAGCGACTTTGAATATGATATGTTAATGAATGAATTAAAAAATTTAGAAAAAGAATATCCAGAATTAATTACAAAAGATTCATTAACACAAAAAGTAGGAGGAACAGTAAAAGAAGGGTTTGAAAAAGTAATACATGAAGTTCCATTACAAAGTTTACAAGATATTTTCAATTTTGATGATTTAAGAGATTTTGATGTTAGAATAAGAAAATCTGCACAAGAATTTAATAAAAAATTACAATATGTTGTAGAAACAAAAATAGATGGATTATCTGTTTCATTAGAATATAAAAACGGAGAATTTGTAAGAGGTGCAACTCGTGGAGATGGACAAGTTGGAGAAGATATAACTGAAAATTTAAAAACAATTAAAAATATACCTAAAAAATTAACTGAAAATGTAGATATAATTGTACGTGGAGAAGTTTTTATAGGAAAAGAAGAATTTGAAAAATTAAATCAAGAAAGAGAGGTTTTAGGAGAAACCTTATTTGCAAATGCTAGAAATGCAGCAGCGGGTTCTTTACGTCAATTAGATAGTAAAATTACTGCATCAAGACCATTGGACATATTTATATTTAATGTTCAAAAATCAGATACAATACAGTTCAATTCTCATTATGAATCTTTAAAATATATGAAAAAGTTAGGATTCAATGTAGTTCCTATATTTAATTTATGCAATAATATAAATCAAGTTATAAAAGAAATCGAAAAAATAGGAGAAAATAGAGAAAATATAAGTTTTGGAATAGATGGTGCAGTTATAAAAGTAGATAATTTAGAATTAAGAGAAGAAATTGGTGTAACATACAAAACACCAAAATGGGCAATAGCATATAAATATCCACCAGAACAAAAAGAAACAATATTAAAAGATATTGTATGTCAAGTAGGAAGAACAGGTGTTATAACACCAATGGCAATATTAGAACCAATAAAATTAGCAGGTTCTACAATATCTAAAACAACACTTCATAATGAAGATTTTATTATAGAAAAAGATTTAAAAATTGGAGACCATGTAATTATAAAAAAAGCAGGAGACGTTATACCAGAGGTAGTTGAAGTTGTAAAAGAAAAAAGAACAGGAGAAGAAAAAGACTTTGAGATGCCAAAATTTTGTCCAGTATGTGGTGAACCTGCAATAAGAAATCCGGGAGAATCTGCAACAAAATGTATAGGAATAGAGTGCCCTGCAAGAAATTTAAGAAATATAGTTCATTTTGCTTCAAAATCAGGTATGGATATTGATGGTTTAGGTTATGCAGTTATAGAGCAGTTATTAGAAAATAATTTAATACAAAATATTGCAGATATATATTATTTAAAACAAGAAGATATAGAAAAGTTAAAAAAGAATGGAAAAAAATTTGCAAGTAATTTAATAAATGCTATTGAAGAAAGTAAAAATAATAATTTAGATAAACTAATTTGTGCATTAGGAATACAACATATTGGTACAAAATCTGCTAAAATTTTAGCAAGAAGATATAAAAATATAGATAATATTATGAAAGCAAGTTATGAATCTTTAACTTATGTTGATGATTTAGGAGAAATAACTGCCAATAGTGTACATGAATTTTTTAGCCAAGAACAAACTCATGATTTAATAAAAAGACTTAAAGAGGCAAAAGTTAATATGAAGCTTATAGAAGACGAAAATACTGACGAAAGATTTTTTGGAAAAACTTTTGTATTAACTGGAACATTAGAAAAATACACACGAGATGAAGCATCAGATATAATAGAAAAGTTTGGAGGAAAAACATCTTCATCTGTATCTAAAAAAACAAGTTATGTTTTAGCAGGAGAGGAAGCAGGAAGTAAATTAACAAAAGCACAAAGTTTAGGAATACCAGTAATTACAGAAGCAGAATTTGAAGAAATGATTAAATAACGTATTTATGTCTTGAAAGGAATGAATTAAATGGAAAAAGATTATACTTTTAAAAATTTTTGGTATGATTTAGATAGAGGTTATCAAATTTATTACACATATTTAGATAATAGATATTTAATATCTAAACTTACAAAAAATTGTTATTCTCAAGAATTAATAACTGAAAAAAAGAAGAGCCCACATCCTAAAATTACAATGCTTACATTAAAAAGAGTTAAAGAATTATTTGATTTTATGGAAGATATTGAATATAAAATTTAAAAAATGTATTGTAATTATAAAAAAAATTGATATAATAAATAAAAAAGTAAAAGCAATATAAATTGCTTAATTGAATTGGAGGTTTTTATGGTAAAAAAAGTTGCAATATTAGCAAATGGTGGAGATGTTTCAGGATTTAATGCAGTTATAAGAGGAATTGTTAAAACAGCAGAAAAACATGGAGTAGAATGTTATGGATTTATTGATGGATATAGAGGCTTATTAAACAATGAATTCATAAGACTAGATAATTCAAAAGTAGCATCAGGAATTCTTCAAAAAGGAGGTTCAATTATTGGGTCTTCTACAAATGCAAATGTATTTAATTATAAAGTAGAAGAAAATGGACAAGTTGTTTATAAAGACTTATCAGAACAATGTATTCAAAATATAAAAAATAATGGATTTGATTGTATATTTACATTAGGAGGAGATGGAACACAAAAATCTGCAAGAGACTTTTCTGTAAGAGGAGTAAATGTTATTGGTGTTCCAAAAACAATAGATAATGATGTTGCATGTACAGATATAACTTTTGGATATAACACAGCAGTATCTGTTGCAACAGATGCGTTAGATAGATTGCACACAACAGGTGAAACACATCATAGAATAATGGTATTAGAAGTTATGGGAAGATATGCAGGTTGGATAGCATTAGAATCAGCAATATCAGGTGGAGCAGATATAGCACTAATTCCAGAGATTCCTTATGATATAAATAAAGCAGTAGAAAAAATTAATGAAAGAATTGCAAAAGGAAAAAGATTTAGTATAGTAGTTGTTGCAGAAGGAGCAATGCCAAAAGGTGGAGATATTACAATAGAAGGTATGAGAGACAATGGAAAAGGAGTTGATAATACAAAACTTGGTGGTGTTGGAGATAGGGTTGCAAAAGAGTTAGAACATTTAACAGGATTAGAAGCAAGAAATACAACACTTGGATATATGCAAAGAGGAGGAACACCAACTGCATTTGATAGAGTTCTTTCAACTAAATATGGTTCAAAAGCAATGGAACTTGCAATAGAAGGAAAATTTGGTGTTCTAGCAGTTCTTAAAAATGGAAAATTAGATAGTGTTTCACTAGAAGACGTTGTTGGAAATAACAAAGAAATAGGAGCAGTATCTGGAAATACTGCTGAAAGTAATTTAAGAAAAGTTACTATGGATGATGATTTAGTTAAAACTGCAAGAAATATTGGAATTTGTCTAGGAGATTAATTGACAACTAAAAAAGATAGTAGTATAATAATGGTACTAAATAAATATATTTATAAAAGAAATAAAGAAAGCAATATTAATATTGCTTGAATGGAGGTTTTATAATGGAAGAAAATAATGAAAATAGTACAGAAGAAATAAAAGATGCTGTACCATCAAACAACCAAAATGAAGAAACACCAAAAAAAGAAGAAGCAGAAAATACTAACAAAAAAATTGATACTGACGAATTAAAAAAAGAGACAACAGACACAATTAATGAAGTTAAATCAAAAGTAAAAAATGTAGACATTAAAAAAGAAAGCAAAGAAACAACAAACTTTGTAGTAGACTTTGTAAAAAATCCAATAGGAAAAATAAAAGAAATTGCAGATAATACAGAAAATAAATATTTTATTACAGCAATTTTCATTATAGCAATATGGGCAATATTAATTGCTATTTCTACAATATCAGGATATTCACATTTCTTTAAATATAATTTTGGAGATCATTTACTTACAGTAATTAAAGCAATTATTGCACCAGTATTAGGAATAATTGTTATGGCTCTAATTGCATTAATGATGAATAAAGAAAATAAGAAAACATTAATTACAAATATAAGTACAATTACAGCAACAAAAATACCATTATTTTTAGCAGCAATAGTTAATTTATTAAAAATATTTAGATTAAGAGATACAACTATTATATCTGCATTCTCATCTTTATGTACAGTAATTTCAACAGTTTTATTATACTTTGGATTAAAAGAATTATTTGGAGCAAAAGAAGATGAAAAATTTATTAAAAAATTCTTAGCAATTGAAGCAATATTCTATGTTGCATATTTTGTAATATCATTCTTAGGAATTTATATAAAATAAAATGAATAAATTTAAAAAAAATCACTTAAACTAATTTAAAGGTTTAGGTGATTTTTTTGTTCAATAAAAAATTAGATAAAAAAATAGATCAATTAAATAATAATTTTGAAAAAGCAAATTTAGAAGAAATATCTTATATATTAGGAAGTAAATTAGAAATTGCCAAAAGAAATTTGTTAGCAGGAATTTTACGAGGTATAGGAATTGGAATTGGTTTTACAATAATAACTGCAATAATTTTAATGATTTTAAGAAAAATAGTTATGTTAAATATACCAGTAATTGGAGAATATATAGGAGATATTGTAGATATAATAGAAAAATCTAGATAAAAAACTTGATTTTTATATTTCTTATGTTTATAATATATATGTTTTAACAAAAATAAAAATAAATTCATATTATAAAATTGATAAAAAAATTTTTGGAGGTTAAAAAGTGGAATATAAAAATGATAAATTAGAAAAATTTAATGAAAGTGTAAAAAATAAAAATATTGCAATTATAGGATTAGGTGTAAGTAATATTCCTCTTTTAGATTATTTCTATAATCTAGGTTCAAAAGTTACAGTTTTTGATAATAGAGAACAAGATAAAATTCCAGAAGAAATAATTAAAAAATTAAATACATATTCTTTTAAATTTGAATTTGGAAAAGATAATCTTACAAAATTAAATGGATTTGATATAATATTTAGGTCACCAAGTTGTATGCCAAATATTCCAGAATTAGAAAAAGCAGTTCAAAATGGAGCAAAATTAACATCAGAAATAGAAATGTTAATGGAATTATGTCCAGGTACAATTATAGGAGTTACAGGAAGTGATGGAAAAACAACTACAACAAGTTTAATTTATGAAATTTTAAAAGAAAATGGATATAGATGCTTTTTAGGTGGAAATATTGGTTACCCATTATTTACAAAAATAAATGAAATGACACCTAATGACATAATAGTATTAGAATTAAGCAGTTTTCAATTAATGAACATGAAAATTAGTCCTAAAATTTCTGTAATAACAAATATAAGTCCAAATCACCTAAATGTACATTCAAGTTATGAAGAATATATTGAAGCAAAGAAAAATATATTTAAGTATCAAGATAAAGATGGAATAGTAGTTTTAAATTATGATAATGAAATTACTAGAAATTGTGCAAAAGAAGCAAATGGCAAGGTTATATTTTTTAGTTCAAAAGAAAAAATTGCAAATGGCTTTATTGTAAATAATAATATTATTAAAGAAAGCAAAGAAGCAATAAGAAGACATATATTAGATGTAAATGATATAAAACTAAAAGGAACTCATAATTACGAAAATATATGTGCAGCATTAGGTGCAACAAGTTCTTTGGTTGATATAGATTTATCTTCAAAAACAATTAAAAATTTTAAAGGTGTTGAGCACAGATTAGAGTTTATAAAAGAAATAGATGGGGTAAAATGGTATAATGATTCAATAGGAACAAGCCCTACAAGAACAATAGCAGGTTTAAATTCATTTAAAGAAGATATAATTTTAATTGCGGGTGGATATGATAAAAATTTAGATTATACACCAATTGCAAAACCAATTTTAGAAAAGGTAAAAGGCTTGGTATTAATAGGTCAAACTGCTGGAAAGATTTTTAATGCAGTAAAACAAGAAGCAGAAAATCAAAATAAAAAAATTGATACATATATTTGTGAAACCTTAGAAGATACGGTAAAAATGGCTAAAAAAATTGCAAAAAAAGGTCAAATTGTATTATTTTCCCCTGCAAGTGCAAGTTTTGATATGTTTAAAAATTTTGAAGAACGTGGAAATAAGTTTAAAAGCATTGTAAACAATATTAGTGAATAAATAAAAATTTTTCGTTAAAAATATATATAGAATAAAAATAAGATTTTCTAAATTCAGGAAATCTTATTTTATAATATAATTTTTTAATGAAAGGTTGAAAATTTATGAAAGTAAAAGAATGTATGAGTTTAGATGTATGTTGTTGTTGCCCAAGTGATACTGTATGCGATGTAGCAAAAAAAATGAGTGAAAGACATGTTGGTTGTATGCCTGTATGTGATGAAAACAAAAATATTGTAGGTTTAGTTACAGATAGAGATATTATATTAAGAAGTATTGCTTGTGATAAAGATGCAAAAGAAACACCTATTAGTGAAATAATGACTACTAGTGTTTGTTGTTGTAATACAGATTCTGATGTATCTGAGGCAACAAAATTAATGTCTGATTTACAAATAAGAAGAATACCTGTTGTTGAAAATAATAAAATAGTAGGTATGCTAACAGTAGGAGATTTAGCAAATCATAAAAAAGTAAGTGCAAAAGAAGTTTCTGATACAGTAGAAAGTATTTGTAATTGTAGTTGTCATGCTAAAAATGCAGAATAAAATATTATGTTATTAAATAATTTTTTTTAAAAAGGTATTTAGCAAGTTTTAAAGAAATATATTTAATTTTATGAAGTTACGCGTAGCATGGAAGCGAAAGCGACCAACAAGTAACGAGTAAAATTCAATATATTTCTTTATAAAGTTATATAAAATTTTAAAAAAATAATAATATTTTTTTATGCAACGTTTTTACCAAATATTGACAATTATATGTTTTAATGATATAACAATACTTATGAAAGGAGAAATGCAAATGGTAGTAGATATGGGATATTGGACAAGAGTAGCAAAAAGGGTTTTAATGTTTATTGTTACTGTTATTGGCTTGTATTTATCATTTAAACTTGCCATATTTTATATGCCATTTTTAATAGCAGGTATTATATCATTATTAATAGAACCATTAATAAAGTTTGTAAATAAAAAAACGAATTTAACTAGAAAAACAAGTGCAGTTATTGTATTAATAATAGTTTTTGCTTTGATAATTGGATTATTAATATGGGGAATAACAAGTTTAATTTTAGAAGCCTCTAATTTATTAAATGGTTTAAATGGATATTTTGAAAAAGCATACATACAAGTTCAAGATATAATAAATAATTTAGATTTTGATAAAATAAATGTATCCTCTGAAATAACAGATATTTTAAATGATTCAACAGGAGATTTCTTAAAAGCAGTTTCTAATTGGGTATCTAATTTACTAAATTCAATTATAAATGTAATAACTTCAATTCCAACAATTGCAATATATGTAATTGTAACTTTACTTGCTATTTATTTTATATGCACAGACAAGTTATATTTGTTAGACCAAATGGAGCATCATTTACCAAAATCATGGGTTAAAAGAATGGGTATGCATTTTAGAGAATTAGTTGAAACATTAGGTAATTATTTAAAAGCACAAGTAACCTTAATTTTAATAGATTTTGTAATTATTCTTATAGGGTTATTTATTTTTAATTTAATTGGTTTTGGGATACAATATCCATTACTTGCAGCATTAGGAATTGCATTTGTTGATGCTTTACCAATTTTAGGTGCAGGAACTGCAATGGTACCTTGGGCTATTATATGTGCTATAAATGGCAATATTAAACTAGCAATTGCAATTTTAATTTTATATGCTATAATTTTAGTTTTAAGACAATTTTTAGAACCAAAAATAGTTAGCAAACATATAGGAATTCACCCAATATTTACATTAATTGCAATGTATACTGGTTTTAAATTTATAGGTTTAATTGGAATGTTAATTGGACCAATTATTTTAATTATATTTAAAAATGTTTTTAAAACTTTAATTGAACAAGGTTTTGTAAAAACTATATTAGACCAAAAATAGAATATTACAATTTAAAAAATCTAAATTTAATAAAAAAAGTCAAGTTGTTTTATATAGTAGTAATACTTTAAAAATATAAAACAACTTGGCTTTTTTGTCGAAATATTTTTATTGACAAAAGTAAAATTATGGTATATAAATTAAATAATATAATTTAATAATGATTTTTTATTAAAAAAAAATTAAAATTTCTAAATATTATTTTAAAGTGAAATTAAAAACAACTTAGAAAAAGCAAAAACAAAATCAAAGACAATTCAGTCTAAATTAATCAAAATATATTTGACAAAAATATAACAAATATGTTATAATGGAGATGGTAAAAATAAAAGAAAACGAAATAGTTTTTTATAATAATGAAAAAGGTAAAAATGAAGTAAAAGAATATATAGAAAAATTAAATTCTACTAAAAATAATAATAAAGATAATAGAATAAAATTTAATAAAATAATATCATATATAAGAATGTTAAAAAGCGAAGGAATATTACTTGGTGAACCTTATATAAAACATATTAAAAATGAAATATGGGAATTAAGACCATTAAGAGATAGAATATTTTTTGCAAATATAAATAATAATAAATTTGTACTATTAAGTGTATATGTTAAAAGAACAAAAAAGACACCAAAATTAGAAATAAAAAAAGCAGAAGAATATTTTAAAAAATATATTAATAGGGGTGATTAGTTATGAGTAAAGAAGAACAATGGGAAGATTTTGAAAAAAATTTAAATATTTCTCAGGAAGAAGAAGAGGAAATTAAACTTGAAATGGAAATAATTAAAGCAACATTAAAATTAAGAGAAGATAAAAAAATATCTCAAATTGAATTAAGCAAAATAACAGGTTTAAAACAATCAGCAATTGCAAGAATAGAAAATGCAAAGCATTCACCAACAATCAATACACTTATTAAAATATTATACCCAATGGGTTATACATTAGGTGTTGTACCAATTAAAAAAAATAAAAATAATTAATTTTAAATCAAAAGTTAAGTTTAAAATTCCGAAAATTCATTTGAAATGAAACAAAAAATTTTAAAAACTATTGACAGATTAATAAAGTTTGTATAAAATAAAAAAGTAAAAAGAAAATAAAACAAAAGAAAGGAGTTTTAAAAATGATAGCAAGTCTTGAAACCGTTGGTACTCTATACACACACACACACACACACACACAATATGTTTAGTAGATAGAATAATTGCGTCATTTTTAAGCTCAAAATTAAATTTAATAAGAAAAATAAACAGAGTCAACTTTGTTTATATGTTAGTAATACCATTACGCATATAAGCAAATTGGCTCTTTTTGTGTTTTAAATTTAGAAGCCATCGAACATCCCTCATTAAATTCAATAACAAATTCTAACTTGTGATGTTTCCAACGCTTCAATTTACTTTTTGATAGTTTAATTACTAAACATTAAAAAAATAAAAAATAAAAATTTTAAGGAGGATTAAGAAAAAATGAAAGGAAAAAATTTAAAAGAAAGAGGTATAACCTTAATTGCGTTAGTAATAACAATAATAGTATTGTTAATATTAGCAGGAGTAACATTAAATATATTATTAAATACAGGAATAATAGATAATACACAAAATGCAGTAGACAAATATGCTTATGAACAACAAAGAGAAGAAGATGCATTGAAAAGTTTAAGTGGATATATGCATAGTTATAGTAATGTAGTTCCAATATATACTGCTGAACAATTAAAGAAAATAGGAACAGGAGGAAAAGTAAACATAGAACAAGAAAATACAGAATTTGATTTTTCAATGAATGCAAATTATGTATTAATGGCAGACATAGATTTAAATCCGGGAAAATGGTCAGAAAACAAAGATGAAGAAAAGGGTATAACATATAATTTTAATGGAGATGCAGAACAATGGACGCCAATAGGAACGTTAGAAAAACCATTCACAGGAACATTTAATGGAAATGGACATACAATAAGTGGAATATATATAAATAAACCAGAAGAAGACTGTAAAGGTTTATTTGGAGTAATAGAAGATTCAACAATAGAAAATTTAACAGTATCAGGTAGTATTACAGGAAATGAAAGCTTAGGAGGAATAGCAGGACAAGCAAATGGAAAAATTATGATTAGTAATTGTCTTAATAAATCTAATATAGGAGCCAACTACACTTGGGCTTTTTGTGGAGGAATAATAGGTGGTTCAGGATCTAATAATATAAAAATTGAATGTTGTGGTAATGAAGGAAAAATAGAAGGAGTTGGAAACAATGTTGGAGGAATAGCTGGAGGTATAGAGCCTAACGAATCTGGTCAAATTTTTATTGAAAATTGTTATAATGCAGGAAATGTTACAGGAAATGGTAGAGTTGCTGGAATAATAGGAAGGGGAGTTTATGTTGTAATTAATTTTTGTTATAATAAAGGGAATATAAATGGATTAGGACCAACTGGAGGAATTGGAGGAGACATAGTTTTTACAAATATAAATTCATGTTATAATAAAGGAGATATAATAGCACCAAATTCTTCTGGAGGAATTGTTGGAGCATTTGGATATGCCTCTGATGGTGAAATAAATAATTCTTATAATATAGGAAGTGTACAAGGAGATGAAAATGTAGGGGGTATTGTTGCAATTTTGTATAGGGGAAATATTAAAAATTGTTATTATTTAACAGATAAAGCCTCTGTTGGAATATATAGAGATGATACCGGAAAAAGCCAACAAGCAGAATCTAAAACAGAAGCAGAAATGACAGATACAACAGAAGGCAAATCATTTGTTGATATATTAAACAATGGAGAAACCAACTGGAAAGAAGATAAAAAAGGAACAGAAGCAATAAATGATGGCTACCCAATATTAAGTTGGCAAGAAAAATAGTTAAAATAATGCAGAAGTAGGTATATAGAAATCATCAGGTGGGTAAACATACTCATCAGATGGTTTCTTTATTTGTTCTATTTTAGTTACTTCAATAACAGGAATTTCACCATGATAATCACCTTTTGTAATCTTACCTGTAATCTTAACCCAAGTATTATCTGGATACTTAGAAATATCTTTACAATTACATAAAAAACCAACAACTAATGTTTTATAATCAGAACTTACTAACATATTTCTAGCGAGAACAAACTCATTATCCGCAAAATCATATAATCTATAAACATAACCACTAAAACTAATACTTTGCCCAACGTAAGAATCTAAATCCTCATGAACAGATTTTAAAACATTTGTATAATTTCCTGCATTTAATTCAACAACATCAGGAGCAACAATTTTATCATTAATTTTAAAACTAGAATTCTTACTAAAAATTTTAATACAAGCAAATATTAAAATAAATGCTACTAAAATACAAGCACATATTAATATAATCTTAGAAATTTTATTTTTATTAACACTTAAATTAAATACGAACATAGAAATTCCTTCTTTCATATAACTGATAGTACAATATATGTAATATAAAAAAAATTATGAATATATATTGATATTAACTTTTGTTTATGATAATATAAAATAAATTAGATAGAAAGTGAGAAAAAAATGATACTTTACCCAAAAGTTTATCTAAATAGTGCAAAAGATATTACAATAGACTTTTTAAAAAAGCATAATTTAAAAGGCTTGATATTAGATGTAGACAATACTTTAATAGATTATTATAAAAATATGCCAGATGGAATTGAAGAATGGATAAACACATTAAAAGAAAATAATATAAAATTATATATATTATCAAATACAAATAAAAAAGAAAAAGTAGAAAATGTTTCAAAAAAATTAAATATAGATTATATAAATTTTGCAAAAAAGCCATTAAAATCAGGCTTTTTAAAAGTAAAAGAAAAAATGGGGTTAAATAGTGAAAATATTGGAGTAGTTGGAGACCAAATTATGACAGATGTTATTGGTGCTAATAGATGTAAAATGTTTTCAATTTTAGTAAAACCTATCGATAAAAAAGATATTCCATTAACAATGATAAAAAGACCATTAGAAAAATTAATTATAAAAAGGTATTTAAAGAAAAAGAGCAAAGAAAATTAGTTTTTAATTGTATAGAAAAAAACACGAAGAGTTTGAAAGGAAGGTAATAAAAAGTGTATATAAATAATGTACATATTATATTTTATTTAATAGTTGGCATTATAGGGTTATTTGTTGGAGAGTTTATTAATTGGTGCAATTATAGATTACCAGAATATAAAAAAATATTTAGTAAAGATTTTATAGACGAATATAAAGAAGGCAAAATAAAACCAAATTATATATTAATGATAATAAATGCTATTATTTATTTATTATTGTTGTATACTTTTGGAATTTCTCAAATTGGAATTATACAAAATATAAAATTAATAAAATATTTAGTATTAACACCAATGTTACTATCTGCATTTATAATAGACTATAAATTTCAAATAATTCCAAATAGATTAAATCTAACAATATTCGAATTTGGTTTAGGTTTTACATTTATAGAAGGTGCAGTAAATATTAATGCATTAATAGATATGCTATTAGGAATGGTTGCAGGTGGTGGAATATTCTTAATAATTACATTAATAGGAGGTTTAATTGCAGGAAAAGAAGCAATGGGCTTTGGTGATGTTAAATTTATGGGAGCATTAGGATTATACTTTGGATTATCAGGTACAATAATATTAGCAATAATTTCATTCCTAATAAGTGCAATATTAAGTATAATTTTAATCTTGACAAGAATAAAGAAAGTTAATGAGTACATACCATTTGGACCTTTTATAGTAATGGCTTGTTTTATAATAATGTTGGTTCCAATTTCTTCAATTTTATTTGTACTTTTAAAGATATTTACATTAGGAATGTATAAATAAATTTAAAAGGAGGTGTTATTTTTGAATTTAAAAATTAAATGTTTAAGAGAAAGAATGAAAAGTTTAAACATGGAAGGCATGATAATATCTAATCCTATAAATATTAGATATTTAACAAATATTGAAGCAGAAGGTATATTATTAATCACTAGAAAAGAAAATATATATATTACAGATAGCAGATATATTGAAAAAGTTCAAAATACACTTACAATAGATGATGAAATTATTGTTACAGATGTAAAAAATATTTCACAATATGATTATGAAAATTTCTTTGTTTTTTGCGAAAATGTTGGTTTTGAAGAAAAATATGTTACTTATTATAAGTATAGAGAATTTATGCATAAGTATAAAATAAATAATTTCATTGAAAGTGAAGATATAATAGAAAAACAAAGAGAAATAAAGGATGTTAATGAAATAGAAAATATTAAAAAAGCATGCAAATTAACAGATGATTGTTTTAAATATTTATTAACATATATAAAAAAAGGAATGACAGAAAAGCAAATTGCATTTGAAATAGAAAAATATTTTAGAGAAAATGGAGCAGAAGGAATTTCATTTCCACCAATAGTTGCATCTGGAATAAATACTTCTATGCCACATGCTGTACCAACTGACAAAAAAATCGAATCAGGTGATATTATTACAATAGATATGGGATGTATTGTAAATGGATACTGTTCAGATATGACTAGAACAATTTTTGTGGATTTTGTTCAAGATTATTATAAAAAAGTATATGATTTAGTATTAAAAAATCAATTACAAACACTAGAAGAAATGAAAGAGGGAGCAAACACAAAACAATTATTTAAAATGGTTGAAAGTGATTTTAATTTATATAAATATGATCTTATTCACGCATTAGGTCATTGTGTAGGAATGGAAGTTCATGAATATCCACTTATAGGTCCACATAAAGAAAATATTTTAAAAGAAAATATGGTAATAACAAACGAACCGGGAATTTATATTCCGGGAAAATTTGGAGTAAGAATAGAAGATACTGTTTTAATTACAAAATTTGGATGTATAAATTTAACAAAATCTGAGAAAAATTATATTATAATATAAAACACTTGATTTTAAAGCAAAAATGGTATATAATATTGTAGTAATTAATAAAATTGAAAGTGAGGAAATATTATGGCAGATGTATATATGGCAGGAGATGTAAGAAATGGAACAACTTTTGAACTTGACGGTTCAGTTTATAAAGTAGTTGAGTTCCAACATGTAAAACCGGGTAAAGGAGCAGCATTTGTAAGAACAAAATTAAAAAATGTAATTAATGGATCAGTATTAGAAAGAACATTTAATCCATCAGAAAAACTACAAGGAGCAGAAATAGAAAAAAGAGAAATGCAATATCTATATAATGATGGAGATTTATATTATTTTATGGACAATACTACTTATGAGCAAATACCATTAAATAAAGAACAATTAGGAGATAGTTTAAAATACATAAAAGAAAATATGACAGTAAAAATTTTATCATTTAAAGGCAATGTATTTAGTGTTGAACCACCAATGTTTGTAGAATTAGAAGTTACATATACTGAACCAGGATTTAGTGGAAATACAACAACAACATCTGGTAAACCTGCAACATTAGAAAATGGTTTAGAAATATCAGTTCCATTATTCGTTAATATTGGAGATATTATAAAAATAGATACAAGAACTGGCGAATATATGGAAAGAATTTAAGGAAGGTTTTATATGTCTGATTTACAAGAAAAATTTAAAAAGATTATTGATGATTTAGATAAAAATATTGAAAATAAGAAGGATTTAGAATATATTAAAACACAAGTTTATAATATTTCAATTCTTTTTATGGATGAATTAGATAAAATAGCAGAATTAAATATGGATAAAATGAACAGATTAATTGTAAAACATAAAGAATTAAACACTAGAATGCAACAAATGGAATCAACAATAAAACAAATTGAAGACGATATTTATTTAAATGATGATGATGAAGATATTGGTTTTGAAGTAATTTGTCCATATTGTAATACAGAATTTGAAGTAGATATGAATGACGAAATAAAATCTGAAATTAAATGTCCAGAATGCAATAATGTTATTGAATTAGATTGGAATCAAGATGATGAAGGTTGTAGTGGACATTGTTGCGGTTGTGATGGTTGTGAAGACAGTAACGAAGAAGACGAAGATATGTAAGTGATAATATAATATTATAAAATAAAAAGATGCTTAAAAAATAAGCATCTTTTTTGAGGCATACGTCAATTGAAAAATAAAATGGTACCATTGCTTTCCTCTTCGGAATCATCATAATTGATTTCTTCACTTAATGTATAGTCAAGATAAACAAGATTTCCATTTTTAATTTTTCCTTCTTCCCATGAAATCCAATTTTCTATCCTGTTTGAATATTTTTTTACAATTACATCAAAACCATGTTTTGTTAATACAGATATAACTTCAGAATAAAGATTGTCGTCTTCAAGTTCTTCTGTTATATTTATGTCTTTATAACCGGTTTGAATTGCATTGTCAATATAATCCAAAACAAGTGCTAATTGAGATTCTGTTGAAGTTTTCCGCGCTTGGAATGCGTTTAACATATGTAAGCCTCCCTTATATAAAAGTTGTATAATTAAATTATACTTCATTTTACATAAAATGTCAATTGCTTTTTAAAATTCAAAAGGTTTATTAATTGCTTTATAATTAGTTAAAATTGTTACTTTTTGAAAGCAAAAAATTTACTTATAAAGAAATTTAATATAATTACAATTATTGTTATAGCACATTTACTAATTAAACCATCTAAATATGTAATTCGTAAAATATTAAATAGAAAATAAAATCCAACAGATTCAACAATCATTGTAAATAATCTACCTAGCATAAATTTTCCAAATTCAATTATTTTTTCTTTAAAAGTATTTGCTTGAGAGTTAAATACCAATTTTCTATTAGTAAAGTATGCGAATAATACTGCAAGTATTATTCCTATATTACTAGATAAATTTTCGTCTATACTAAATATTGAATGTAAAATGTAAAATGTTACAATGTTTACTAATGTTGATAATATACCAAATATTGCATAAAATAGAACTTCTCTTGTACAAAACTTTTTTATTAATTCCTTCATATATTTCTCCATTTATATTTATATTAGAGGTTTCCTATACAATAAAAAGCGACTTATTGTCGCTTAAAATTATTGGCAGGGGAACTAGGAGTCGAACCTAGCTCTGGAGTTTTGGAGACTCTTATACTACCGATGTACTATTCCCCTATAATTAAAACCTTTATATATATTATCATAAATTTTTAAACTATGCAATAGAATTTTAAAAAAAATTATTGTTTTTTTGAGCAAAATATATTATAATAATATTTGTAAGTATATGGGGGTGTATTTGGTTTCGACAGTAATCTAGAAGTTTAAATAGCGAGTGGTGGATGTTCGCTTTGGCCACCTAAAAAAAGCGAAAATAAAAATAAACGCTGATAATAGAGAATTAGCATTAGCTGCCTAAGTTGCGGCTACGTTCTACTAAAATTGCCTACGGTTTTAGATAGGGCGTTGAATTAGTAGGAAACGAAACTATTTATTTTCTCATAAGTAGTGGGTATTTTAGAGAATACCAATAAAAAAGTTTGTTTATTAACTTTTTTAAAGGGAACTTTAATAATAAACTGCACTCGGAGAAGTTTAAATGGAAGGGTTATTGGACAGGAGTTCGACTCTCCTCACCTCCACCAAAAATTAAAAGAAAATACTATATTCAACTCCTGCCGATTTGGCGAAGTTTTAATGTAATTTGTAAATAGTAACTTGCAATATTACAGAAATATTACAATTATTAAATTTATATTTCATTTAATAAAAAACTTGTAAAAACACAATCATATATATATAATATTATTAATTTAAATAGGAAATATATGTCTAAAATATTTTGTGTATGTTCCAAGAAAGGAAAAAATATATGAATATAAAAAACGAAAGAGGCTCATTAACTTTATTTGTTGCAATTTCTATGTTATTTTTTATGACATTTTTATTAACTTTATATATATCTACTACAAATCAACAAAAAACACAATTAGAAATAACTGCACGAATAAAAGAAACTTATGAGCAAGATTTAGATAATATAGAGGAAGTATATAATAGTTTTGTTGGGAATGAAAATAATATTCCAATTTATAATGCAAATCAATTAAAGAAAATAGGTTCTGGAGAAAGTGTATATATCGAACAAGAAGGAAAATATTATAAATTTGGTTTAGATTCTAGTTATTTTTTAAAAAATAATATAGAATTAAATAAATATACAATGGATACAAATGGGAATGTAATTTTGGATGAGGATGCAGAACAATGGACACCAATTGGAACAGAAACAGAACCATTTAAAGGTAATTTTGATGGAAATGAATATCAAATAACAGGATTATATATTAATTCAAGTTCAAATAATTTAGGGTTATTTGGAGTTATAGATGGTGGAACAATTGAAAATGTAACTATTTCCGGAAATATTAAAGAAGAGAATAATTATAATGGAATAGCAGGAAAAATAAGTGAAAATACAAAAATAAATAACTGTTATTTCATTCAGGGGAAAAGTCTTCAAAAAATTATTATTGATAATAAAATAGAAATTAAACAAGATAATAATATAACAAATAATAATATAACAAATAATAATATACAAGATAATAATAGTATTCAAAATAATGTTATTACAAATAATGTTATCACAAATAATATTGAAAATTAAAAATTATGTTGATTTTTATAAATAATTAAGTTATAATTTGAATATATTAATAATAGGAGGAAGAGATTATGAAAACAGAAAAAAATATAAAATATGATGAAAATATTTATAAAAAAATTGAAAAATCCTTAAAAGATATTGAAGAAGGTAGATGTAGACCAATTGAAGAATATATTGCAGAAATGGAGGTTAAATATCATTTTAATGAAATATAAAATTATATAATCATTTTACATATTTATCATTCAAATCAAAATTATCTAAAAAAATTTTAAGAAAATCTAAAAAAGTCTAAAAAATTTAAAAATCTTAAATTACCAAAAAAATAAAAATATATATTCACTAAAAACAAAAAATATGATATATTATTACCATAAAATAACAAAGAGGAGAAAAAATGGTTTTAGAAGGACAAATAGAAGATATAATATACCAAAACGAAATAAACAGTTACACAATAGCGGTATTAGAAAGTGAAAACGAAATATATACAATAGTTGGATACTTACCATTTGTAAATGTAGGAGATTTATTAAAAGTAGAAGGGAAATTCGTAACACATCAAGAATATGGAAGACAATTCAAGGTAGAAACATTTGAAAAACTAATGCCTAAAACCTTAGATGCCTTAGAAAAATATTTAGCAAATGGAAATATAAAAGGAGTAGGACCATCAACTGCAAAAAAAATAGTAGACACATTTGGAGAAGAAACAATATTAACATTAAAAACAGAGCCAGAAAAACTAGCACGAATAAAAGGCATAACTTATGCAAAAGCATTAGAAATACAAAATAGTTTTAATGAAAATTGGGAGCTATGGCAAATAGTTGGGTATATAGAAAAATATGGAATAGGTGCAAATAATGCAAAAAGAATATATAAAGAACTAGGAAATAATGCAATAGAAGTAATAGAGGAAAATCCATATATCCTTATAGATTTAGTAAGAGGAATAGACTTTAAAAAAATAGATAAAATGGCATTAGATATAGGAATAGGTATAGATAACAGTAAAAGAATTAAAAGTGGTATAAAATATAGTTTAATATTGTCTAGTTATAATGGAAATACATGTGTTTTAAAAAATAATTTAATAGAGTTTGTTAAAACATTATTAGGAGTTACAGAAGAAAATATAGAAAATGGCATAATAGATTTAAAAGTAAAAGAAGAAATATATATAGAAAATAGAGAAGAACAAGAATGGGTATATTTAGCCTCATTTTATAAAGCAGAATATAATATTGCAGAAAAAATATTAAATTTACTAAATGCAAGAAACAATAAAAAAGTAAACAAAATAGAAAAAAATATAAAAGAAATAGAAAAAGAAACAAAAATGGAATTATCTGAAAAACAAAAAGAAGCAATAAAACTAGTAAACGAAAATAATGTATGTATAATTACAGGTGGACCGGGAACAGGAAAAACAACAGTAATAAAATCTATAATAGAAATTTATAAAAAACAAGGAAACAAAGTTGTACTATGTGCACCAACAGGTAGAGCAACAAAAAGAATAACAGAAACAACAGGAGAAGAAGCAAAAACATTACATAGATTATTAGAAATAGGAAAAACAAGTGATGAAACACAATATGAAAATAATAATGTATCAGTAACTCCAATAGATGGAGATATAATAATAGTAGACGAAGTATCAATGGTTGATGTTTTCTTAATGAATTATCTATTAAAAGGAATATATTTGGGTTCAAAATTAATAGTGGTTGGAGATATAGACCAATTACCATCAGTCGGACCGGGTTCAGTTTTAAAAGATTTAATAAATTCAAATAAAATACCAACAATACATTTAGATAAAATATTTAGACAAGCTGCTAAAAGCAAAATAATAGTAAATGCTCACAACGTAAACAATGGGTTACCTTTTATAAAAGAAAGTAATAATGAAATGCTAGACGATTTCTTTTATATAAATGAAACTAATCAAGAAAAAATATTATATCAAATAATAACACTATGTAAAGATAGATTAAAAAATTTTGGCAATTATGATTTCTTCAACAACATACAAGTTATAGTTCCAAATAAAAAAGGAAATATTGGTACAAAAGAATTAAATAAAATTTTACAAGAAAAATTAAATGAACATAGTGAAAACAAAAAAGAAAAAATAAGTGGAGAAACCATTTTTAGAGAAGGCGATAGAGTTATGCAAGTAAAAAATAATTATGATATTTTCTGGGAAAAGAAAGGTAATAATTACGAAAATGGAAATGGTGTATTTAATGGAGAATTAGGAATAATAGCAAAAATTGATGACGAAGAAAGAACAATAAAAGTAAAATTTGATGACGAAAAAGAAGCATGGTATCAGTACCAAGACTTAGAACAGTTAGAACACGCCTACGCAATAACCGTACATAAAGCCCAACGGAAGTGAATTCGATGTTGTAATAATACCAATAACACAACAAGCATCACCTATGTTATTAACAAGAAATTTATTATACACAGCATTAACAAGAGCCAAAAAATTACTAATAATAATTGGTAATGATAAAACAATAAGTTATATGATACA
This sequence comes from uncultured Clostridia bacterium, assembly GCA_947629625.1. Lineage (GTDB taxonomy): Bacteria > Bacillota > Clostridia > TANB77 > CAG-508 > CANRES01. Next base: position 40,030 of record CANRES010000005.1, read on the forward strand.
AAATGCAGATAATAAAAAAAGAAATACAGGTTTAGAATATAAATTAAAAAATTTTATAACTTAAAAAGGAGAAAAGATTTGTTAGATTACATTTTAAATATTATATATCCAAATGTATGTGGCTTTTGCAACAATATATGCAAAGAAAGTTTATGTATGCAATGTGAAGAAAAAATAAATAGAATACTACTTTGCAATATAGATAGTTATGAAAATGAAGATAATAAATTTTTCAATGAACATTTATATTTATTTGAATATAATGATGAAATAAGAAAAACATTATTAGACTATAAATTTAATGATAAAGCATATTTATATAAAACTTTTTCAAAAATTATAATAAAAAATAAAAAAATATGTGGATTTTTAAAAAAATATGATATAATAATACCAGTTCCAATACATAAAAAAAGATTAAATATTAGAGGATATAATCAAAGTGAATTAATAGCAAAAGAAATATCCAAAAATAATTCAAACTTAGCATTAGAAAATAAAATTTTAATAAAAACCAAAAATACAAATCCACAAAGTACATTAACAAAAGAAGAAAGAATTAAAAATGCCAAAGATGTATATATATTAAGAAATTTTGAAAGAATAAGAAATAAAAATATTATTTTATTTGATGATATATATACAACAGGAAGTACAGTTAATGAATGTAGTAAATTATTAAAATTAAATGGAGCAAAAGAAATTGGAATTTTAACATTAGCAAAAGACTAGGAGGAAAAAAATGGAAGAATTAGTAGAAAGTATATTAGATTATGTAAGGTCAGATTATACTGATTACGCAATAATGATAAACGGAGAATGGGGTAGCGGTAAAACTTACTTTTGGAATAACAAAGTAAAGAATAAAATACAATCATTGCAACTTAATGGAAAAAAATATACAACAGTATATATGTCATTATATGGTATATCAAACCTTGAAGAAATAAGTAAAAAAATATTTATAGAAACAACACAATTAATGGATAAAAACTTGAAAAAATTTATGAGTTCAAGTAATCAAACTAGCATACCAGAATATGCAAAAACAGGTTTAGACATGGCAAACTTCTTTGGTGTAACACAAAATGGAGATAGAATGGATTATAAAGATTTCTTCTCAACAGACGATAAGGTACTTTGTTTTGATGACCTAGAAAGAGCAAATGTTGATGTTATAGATATTTTAGGTTATATAAATAATTTTGTTGAACATGACCATATAAAAACTATAATAATATGTAATGAGAAAGAATTATCTAATAAATTAAAAAGCACAAATTTAGAGATGAAAACATTTATAGCAACATATTTATTAGACAAAGAAGGAGACTTAAATAAGGCAACAGACAAGCCTATGGTTGAAAAAATTCAAGATAAAATTGAATATGTATTTGATAAAGCAAATGATTATGAAAGAATAAAAGAAAAATTAATAGGTGAAACATTTGAATATGCTCCTGAATTTAATTATATTATTAATGGATTATTAATGAGATTTGAAAATAATGGAGATTTAATTAGATTTTTAAGAGAAAATACTGGTTTAATTGTTTCTACATTCAACAAAAGTGGAACAAGAAACCTTAGAATTTTAAAACATTCATTAAATGATTTCAAAAAAGTATTTGAAATGGTTAATAAATATTATCCAAATACAAGTACAAGAGTTCTACAAACAATGCTTATATTCACAATAGCAGTTTCTTTTGAAATAAAAGCAGGAAAAATAACTAAGGATAAATTTATTAATATTGAAAACAACGAAGAATATAAATCTATACTTGTATCTTCAAGAGTTTTAATGGATAACAGACAATTCTATATTAAAGAATTTGATAACAACTATTACTACAATTTTAAATCTGAATATAGATTTTTTAAATTTATAGAAATTTATGTACGTACACGTATTTTTGATATGAAGGTATTTAAAGAAAATATGGATGTAATTATAAATACAGTTGATATTAGTAAATTACCTGCATATAAAAGACTACTTACAGAAGAATATTGGAAAATTGATGATGATGAATTTGATAAAGTAATTGAAGAAATAATAGAAGACGTTAAAAAAGGCAATTTAAAATTAATAGATATTGTTAAATTATTTATATATTTTAGTTATTTCATAAAAAAAGGTTTAATATCTTACGATATTAGAACAATAAAAACTATATTTTTAAATGGTATGAATGCAGCATCATTAACATCTGAATATTGTGATAATGTTACAGAGGAATTAGATAAAATTGCAGTAGGAGAGGTTAATGCAGATATTGAAGAGGTTTTAAAACATTTTAATATTTTAAACAAAAAATTAAAAGACAAAATGTATATTGAAAAAGCAGATGAAATATTCAAATGTATACCAATGAAAATGGAAACTTTCTATGAAAGATTTGATAAAGAATGTATGAATATACCAATATTCAAGTATTATGATGTTTATCAATTTTTCCAAAGAATTTCATGTGCAAGTAATGAAGATATAGTATCTATAAAAGAAAAACTATTAAATAGAGCATCATTATACATGAAAGAAATTGAACCAGAAATAAAAAATATAAAACAATTAAAACAAGTAATTGATGATTACACAAAAGGAAAAGACAATACAATAAAAATAGTAATGTTAAGAGAATTTGCAAAAGATTTAGATACTATAATAGGAAAATATGAGACAGGTATCTTTAAAAAAGCAAAAGAAGAAGAAATTTAATAAAAATTACTGAAAAATATTGACATTGTAAGGTTTCGTAGATATAATATAACACATAAGGCAATTGCAGGAGGAAAATATGGGAAATACGGCTATGTATTATTCTTTTAAAGATGAATTAGCAAATATGAATGATGAAGATATAATAAGTCTTATTAAATCAGGAAATGCTGAGGCACAAAATTTTTTAATTAATAAATATAAAGAAATTGTTAACATGAAAGTTAATAAATATTTTATGATAGGTGCAGAAAAAGAAGATATTGTTCAAGAAGGAATGATAGGCTTATTTAAAGCAATTAGAAGTTTTGACTCTACAAAACAAAACTCTTTTAAATCATTTGCAAATCTATGTGTAGAAAGACAATTAATTACTGCAATTAAAACATCTAATAGGCAGAAAAATATGCCACTTAATTCATATTTATCTTTAAATGCAACTGCTTTTGATGAAGAAGATGACACATCTATTATGGAAGTGTTAGATTCACATACAGCAGAAGATCCATTAGATACAATTACTAAAAAGGAATATTATAAAGATGTTGAAAATGCAATAGACAAAAATTTAAGTACTTTTGAAAAAAAGGTATTGCATAGATTTGCACAGGGTGAAAGTTATGTTACAATAGCAGAAAAGTTAGATACTCAGGTAAAATCTGTAGATAACGCTATTCAAAGAATTAGAAAAAAAGCAATAAAAAATATTGATGATAAGAATTAATTTATATTATTATACAAGTGTAAATTTAGCACTTGTATAAATTTATGCTTGCATAGCTCAGTAGGTAGAGTGCAGCCTTGGTAAGGCTGAGGTCACGGGTTCGATTCCCGTTGTAAGCTCCAATGAGAAAAGCCACTAAAACCTTAATTAATAAGTGTTTCGATGGTTTTTCTTTTTGGCTTAATTTTATTCTATTTTGTCTATTTTTTATACTTTTTATATTTAGTAAGCTGTCAAAAGGCTGTCAAAAAATTGTCAAATAATATGTCCTTTTATATAATCATTAATAAGTTCATCAGCATTTTCTCTTTCTTCATCTAAATGTGTATAAATATCATAAACCATATCAGCAGATGAGTGTCCCATTAATTCTTGCGCTTTTTTTATTTTAATACCAGCATAATATAACATAGTACAATAAGAGTGCCTTAATCTATAATATGAAAAGGTAATCTTTTCTTCTTCATTTTTAATATCTTTATTAAGTTCATACAAAAAAGAAGATAAATGAGTTTTTAATGCTTGTTTTGTCAGCATAGAATATTTATCTGTTTCTTTTGTAAATAAATATTGAATGTTATTATCTGTTCTATATTTAATTTCATCTTTTAAATATTTTAATAAAAAAGATGGAATAGGTATTTTTCTATTTTTTAAATTTTTGGTAGCTTTAATTTTAGGTTGATTTTGAGCCAAAGATACGGCTTTATTTATAATAATCATATTGTTTTTTAAATCAATATCTGAAATAGTAAGAGCAACGGCTTCTTCTGGTCTTAATCCACAAAATCTTAATAATAAAATAAATAATCCATATTTATGCTTTTGTGCACATTCAACAATTTTTTTATCTTCATACATAGTTAAAGGCTTTCGTTCATTTTTAGGAAATTTTACGGATTTTATTCCATTTGCAACATTTTTGGGAATAATATCATTATTAACAGCATCTTCTAAAATTCTTTTACATTCTGAAATTGTTCTATTAGTAATATCTTTATATCCATCTTTTATCATACTAGTTGATATTTCTTGAATTTGAAATCTTTTTAAATTTTTTAATTTTATATTTGCAATATATTTATATAAATGATTTAATCTATTTCTAATACTATTTTGTGTTGCTATTTCTTTTGTAGATATGTTTATTTCAAACCATTTTTCTGCATATTGTTTAAAGGTAATGTCTTCATTATTTGAAAATAAACCACTATTATATTTATATTTTATTTCTGTAACTTTTTTATCTAGTTCATCTGAACTATTAGCATATAAATATTTTTTCTTACCATTAATTGTAACAGAAGTTTGGTATCTTCCATCACTTCTTTTTAAATAACTTTTTTTAGACATAAAAAAAATCATTCCTTTCTCGCTTCGCTCGAAGGCACACATAGGAATGAAAACCTTGAGTTCGAAGCATATT
>CANRES010000006.1 GCA_947629625.1 uncultured Clostridia bacterium
GTGTGTGTGTGTGTGTAGAGTACCAATGGTTTCAAGACTTGCTATCATTTTTATTTTCCTCCTTCTTTTGTATTTTTATATTATTTGCATTTTTATTTTATATAAACTTTATTAATTTGTCAATAGATTTTATAATTTTTATTGAACTCTAAGCATAACTTTTGGGCATAATATAAAAATATGTATCATTTTTTCTTGACATATACATAATTTAAGAATATACTTAATTAAAATTTATTTTTATAAGAAAGGATTTTTTTATGAACGATTTAATTGAAATTAGATGGCATGGTCGTGGCGGTCAAGGTGCTAAAACTGCTTCTCTTTTATTAGCAGATGCTGCATTTAATACTGGTAAATATATTCAAGGGTTTCCTGAATATGGTCCAGAGCGTATGGGTGCACCTATTACTGCATATAATCGTATAAGTTCTAAACCTATTACTATTCATAGTAATATTTATGAACCTGATTTTGTAGTAGTTGTTGACGATTCTTTATTAGAATCTGTTGATGTTACTGCTGGTTTAAAATCTGATGGTGCAATTGTTATTAATACTACAAAAGGTGCTAATGAATTAAAAAAATTTTTAAATAATTATTCTGGGGATATTTATACTATTGATGCTAAAAGTATTTCTATTGACGCATTAGGTAAATATTTTCCTAATACTCCTATGCTTGCTGCTATTGTTGAAGTAAGCAAAATAATGAGTGAAAAAGATTTTTTAGAATGTATGAAGGAGTCTTTTGTTCATAAATTTGCTAAAAAGCCTGAGGTTATTGAGGGTAATATGAAGGCTATTGAACTTACTTTTTCAAATGTTAAGAAAATTAATTAGATTTATTTTTTAAATGGAGGTTTTTATGATAGATAAAAATACTACCGCAGAGAATTTAACTATTGGCGGAAATATTTATGATGCAGGTAATGCTCTTGAATTTAAAACAGGTGATTGGAGAAGTGTTAAACCTATTTTTCTATCTGAAAAGTGTAAACAATGTGGTTTATGTTTTCCTGTTTGCCCTGATGATGCTATTCCTGTTACTAATGAACAAAAAAGATTAGATTTTAATTATGATTATTGCAAAGGGTGCGGTGTTTGTGCCAAAGTTTGCCCTTTTAATGCTATTGAAATGAAAAGAAATTAATAAGGAGGTTTTGAAATGTCTATTAGAGAACGTTTAAGCGGTAATGAGGCAGTTGCTACTGCAATGAAACAAATTAATCCTGATGTTGTTGCCGCTTTTCCTATTACACCATCTACTGAAATTCCACAGTATTTTTCAACTTTTGTAAGTAATGGTAGTGTTGATACAGAATTTGTTGCAGTTGAAAGTGAACATAGTGCAATGAGTGCTTGTATTGGTGCCGAAGCAGCAGGTGCTAGGGCTATGACTGCTACTTCTGCTAATGGTTTATCTCTTATGTGGGAGATGATTTATATTGCTTCTAGTTTGCGTTTACCTATTGTTATGTCATTAGTAAATAGGGCTGTTTCTGGTCCTTTGAATATTAATAATGACCATTCTGATGCTATGGGTGTTAGAGATGCAGGTTGGATAATGCTTTTTTCTGAGAATAATCAAGAGGCTTATGATAATACTATTATGGCTCATAGAATTGCTGAAAATAAAGATGTATTACTTCCTTTAATGGTATGCCAAGATGGTTTTATTACATCTCATTCTATTGAGAATATCGAACTTATTGAAGATGAAAAAGTTAAAAGTTTTATAGGAGAATATAAACCTGAACATTATTTATTAAATGATAAGGAGCCTATTGCTGTTGGTCCTCTTGATGTTCAAGCATATTTATTTGAACATAAATATCAACAGGCTCAAGCTATGGTTAACGCTAAAAAGGTTATTATTGATGTTGCAAATGAATTTGAAAAAATGACTGGTAGAAAGTACTCTTTTTTCGAAGAATATAGACTTGATGATGCAGAGTTTGCAATAGTTTGTATGAATTCTACTGCTGGTACTGCAAAATTTGTTGTTGATAAATTACGCACACAAGGTGTTAAGGCTGGTTTATTAAAGGTACGTGTATTTAGACCTTTTCCTGCTGAAGAAATTGCTAAGGCTTTATCTTCTTTAAAAGCAGTTGCTGTTTTAGATAAGTCTGATTCTTTAAATGCAGCAGGTGGTGCTTTATTTGAAGATGTTACTTCTGCTATGTTTACAAATAATGTTCATGTAAATACGGTTAATTATATTTACGGAATTGGTGGTAGAGATACTACTTGTTATGATTTAGAAAGTGTTTTTAATGATTTACAAGAAATTGCTAAAACAAATTCTCTTGGAAATCCATATAGATATTTAGGTGTAAGGAGGAATGGATAATGGTTAATATGAAAAAGGTTATTGCTGAAACACCTTCAAGATTTACTGCGGGACATAGAATGTGTGCAGGTTGCGGTGCTCCTGTTGTTGCAAGAATGGTTTTAAGGGCTTTAAAACCTGAGGACCATGCAGTTATTTCTTGTGCTACTGGTTGTATGGAGGTTTCTACTTTTATTTATCCTTATACTTCTTGGACAGATTCTTTCATTCATTCTGCTTTTGAAAGTGCTGCTGCAACTCTTTCTGGTGCAGAGGCTGCATATAATTCTTTAAAGAAGCAAGGTAAATTACCTAATGATAAAACTACTAAATTTATTAGTTTTGGCGGTGATGGTGGTACTTATGATATTGGTTTACAGAGTTTATCTGGTGCTATGGAAAGACGCCATAATATGCTTTATGTTTGCTATGATAATGGAGCATATATGAATACTGGTACTCAACGTTCTTCTGCAACTCCTAAATTTGCAGATACTACTACTTCTCCTGCGGGTAGAGTTATTCCGGGTAAAATGCAAGTTAGAAAAGATTTAACGAAAATTATGGTTGGTCATCATTTACCTTATGTTGCTCAAACTGCTGCTGTTAATACTTGTTCTGATTTGTATGAAAAATCTCAAAAGGCTATTTATACAGATGGTCCAACTTTTTTAAATGTTCTTTCTCCTTGCCCTAGAGGTTGGGGTTACCCTACTGACGAACTTATGAATATTAATAAGTTGGCAGTTGAAACTTGTTATTGGCCTTTATATGAGGTTATTGATGGTAAGTATATTGTTAATTATAAACCTAAAAATAAGTTACCTATTGAGGAGTTTTTGAGACCTCAAAAGAGATTTCAACATATGTTTAAACCTGGTAATGAGTGGATGATTAAGGAGTTTCAAGATGAGGTTGATAAACGTTGGGAGGAACTTTTAAAATTAGAAAATTTGTAAAAAAAAGACTAGGAAGCCTCAATATTTCCTAGTCTTTTTCTATGTAGTAACAATTAATCGTTCATTTCACAAGGTGCTTCTACTGGACAAACGCCAGCGCAAGTTCCACATCCTATACATGAATTTTGGTCTATTACATATTTGTCATCTCCTTGTGATATACATCCAACAGGGCATTCTGCTGCACATGCACCACATTGTATACACTTATCTGTAATTTTATATGCCATATTATTCACCGCCTTTCATTATTTTTTCTATTCTTAATTAATTATTTTCATCTTTCATTTTTAAATCTTGTTTTTCTAATTCTTCTAATTGTTCTAATTCTTTTAAATTTTCTTGTTCTTCTTCTCCTATTACGTCATTTTCTGCATTTTTGATTACTACAATGTCTTTTACATCATATTTTTTATAGTAAAATCCTTCTTTATCTTTAAATTTTACATTTACTTTTTCTTTTAATATTTCAACATTGTCTACTACGCCCTTGCCTTCGTCTGTTTTTACTATTGAGCCTACCTTTGGTAGTTTTTTTAATTTTTCTTCATATACTTCTTGCTCATATTTTAAGCAACACATAAGTCTTCCGCAGTTTCCAGATATTTTTGATGGTGTTAATGATATATTTTGTTCTTTTGCCATTTTTATTGATACTGTTTCAAAATTGTCTAGAAATGAGCAACAACATAATTCTCTACCACATATTCCATTTCCACCTATTCTTCTAACTTCGTCTCTAACTCCTATCTGTCTTAATTCTATTCTTGTTTTATATATTGATGCTAAATCTTTTACTAATTCTCTAAAATCTATTCTTCCATCTGCCGTAAAGTAAAATAACATTTTTGTGTTATCAAATTTATAATCTACTTCTACTAATGTCATTTTTAAACCATGTTCTTTTATTTTTTGATTTGCTATTTCAAATGCATCTTTTTCTACCTTTTTGTTTTCTTCATTATGTTTTGCATCTGCTTTTGTAGCAACTCTTATTATCTTTTTTAATGGTTTTACTAATTTATTTTCGTCCATTTGTCTATTGGCTATTATTACTTCTGCATATTCTTGTCCCATTGTTGTTTCTACTATAACATAGCTTCCTTTTTCTATTTTATTTTCTCCCGGATCAAAAAAATATATTTTTCCCGGCTTTTTAAATCTTACTCCTATTATGTTTTTCATTATATACCTCTATTTCTATTCAAATATTTTCAACAATAGGTTGTCTATTGTCATATCATAATTTGCATTTAATTTTATTCGCTGTTTTGCTTCTTCTACATATTGTATGTAATTTATATATTTTGCATTTTTTTTGGCTTTTTCAAATAGTATTGTATTTATATATTCTAACATTTCTTGTATATCTTCTTTATTTTTATATAAACTTTCTATTTTATTTAATACATCTAATATTGTGTAATTTTCTATGTTATTAAAATATTTATCAAGTTCTCCATATATTTCTTGTTTTTCATTCATTTCAAGTGCTTTTTTTATACTTCCAAAATATGATGTAGTGTTTATTCCGTATTTTTCTTTTAAAAATTCTTCTATTTTTTTATTTTCTATTGGATTAAAATTTATTTTCGTACATCTTGATTTTATTGTGTTTAATATGTTACTTTCATTTGATGTAATTAATATTATTGTTATATATTCAGGTGGTTCTTCTAAGGTTTTCAATAAACAATTTTGTGCTTCTTTAGTCATTTTTTCACTATCATTTATTATATATATTTTTTTGTTTGATATTATTGGTTTTTCTAATGTTTTTGATTGTAACATTCTTATTTCATCAATTTTTATACTGTTTTCTTCTGTGTCTATTTCATAATAGTCTGGATTATTTGATGTTTCAAACTCTATACAAGATTTACATTTGTTACATGGTTTATTGTTTTCGTCTAAGCACAATATTGCTTTTGCAAATTCTTTTGCAAAAAGTTTTTTTCCTATTCCTTCTAGTCCTACAAATAAGTAACTATGCGTAATTGTCCCATTTTTTATTGTTTTATTTAGTAATTCTTTTATTTGTTCATTTCCAATTATGTTTTGAAAGTTCATAATTTCTCCTTGTTTTTAATATATGTTTATTGTACTTTTCCAAATAAATTTAATGGCCAAAAACGTATAGCAACTTTACTTTCTATTTTTTCGATTGGAACACATCCAAATGCTCTACAATCTGTACTTTGTGCTCTATTATCTCCCATTGCAAATATATATCCCTCTGGCACTACAAAATCATCTAATACATCATCTGAGTTACGTAATTGAGTTTTTACGTCGTCTTTTAAATATTCTTCTTCTAATTCTTCTCCATTTATATATACTTTTCCGTCTTTTATTTCTACATGTTCTCCCGGAAATGCAATTACTCTTTTTATATAACTTTCTTTTCCAATTTCCAATACATAGTATGTGAATTTTGAAAATATATTTGATGGTTGATTTTCATATATTGCTTTTGGGTTTGAATTTGGATCATCTATTATATTGTTTAATGTTTTTAGAGTTGGTGCTTCAAATGTAATTATATCTCCTCTTTTAGGCTCTTGATGTGTTGTTCTAAACCATCTATTTAATATTAGTCTTTGATTTTCTAATAGTGTTGGTTTCATTGAAACTTGTTTTACTATTGTTGGTGTACCAACAAAATATCTTACTAATAATGCTAATACTACTGCTATTAAAATACAGTATGCCCATTCTATTATTTCTTTGTAAATATTTTTTTTATTTTCCATTACTTTATTTCCTTTCTTTTTTATTGTTTTTATTCCTTCGTTGGTATTCTTATTACAACTTCTGTTCCTTCTCCTACCACACTTTTAATATCTATACTACCATTATTTTTATCTAATATTTCTTTTGCTATTGATAAGCCTAGTCCTGTTCCTCCTAATTCCCTAGTTCTTGCTTTATCTACTCTATAAAATCTTTCAAATATTCTTGTTAAGTCTTCTTCTGGTATTCCAAGTCCAGTATCTATTATTTTTATATAGGCATCATTATATACAAATCCTACATATATTTTTATTTTTCCGTTTTCTGGTGTATATTTTATGCTATTTGTAAGTATATTTAGTACTACTCTTTCTATTCCATCTTTATTTGCATATACTAATGGTACATTTGCCGTAACAAAGCATTCTGTTTGTAAATTTTTTTTGTCTATTTCTAATTGTAATTTTTTTTGACATTCTTTTACTAGTTCTCCTAAGTCAAATTGTGTTTTTTCTTCTTTTATTTCATTATTATCAAATTTTGATAGTGTTAGTAAGTCTGTAACTAGTTTTGCCATTCTTCTTGCTTCTGTTGATATTACATTTAAGAAGTTTGTTTGTGTTTCTTTATCATATTCTCCTTCTGCTAATGTATCTGCATACCCCATTATTGATGTAATTGGTGTTTTTAGTTCATGTGATACATCTGCTACAAACTCTTTTCTCATATTATCTAGTCTTACATGCTCTGTAATGTCTTGTATTAATACCATTATTCCTGCTGGTCTATCTTTTTCGTCTTTGAATGATGCAAATAGTAGTTTTAAGTAGTTATCTCCTACATTTATTCTTTTTTCTGATGATGTCCAATTTTCTAAATATATTTGTTTTTCCATATTTATATCTACATCATATTTTTTAAATATTTTTTCAAAGTTATCGTCTTCTGGTAATATTCTTAATTGTCTTGTTGCTGCCGGATTTACTAATATTATTCTTCCTTCCATATTAAATGCTATTATTCCATCTGTCATGTGTAATAATATTGTCTTTAAATATTGTTTTTCTACATCCTCTGTTATTGTGTTTTTTTCTGCTCCTTTTATTAACTTTCTTTTTGGTCTTCTTAGTTTTATTAATATTATTATTCCTATTATAATTAATATTAATAGAAGTACTGCTATTATGCAGTACATTATCATTTCTTTTTCTAACATCTTTTTTCCTCTTTTTTATCATGAAATAAGGCAAAGTTTCTCATTGACTTCTATTTATCTGCTATATAATATCCTACTCCTCTTTTTGTTATTAGCATTTTTGGTAGGTTTGAGTCTTTTTCTATTTTTTCTCTTATTCTTCTAACTGTAACATCTACTGTTCTTATATCTCCATAATATTCATATCCCCATACTTTTTCAAGTAATACTTCTCTTGTTACTACTTGACCGGGTTGACTTGCTAAATATTTTAATACTTCGAATTCTCTTAATGTTAAATCTATTATTGTTTTTCCTATTCTAACTTCAAATTTTTCTAAGTCTAATTCTAATTGACCTACTTTTATTCTGTGTCCATTTTCTTGTTGTGGATTATTATTTTTTTCTGTTTTTGCTATTTCTACTTTTCTTAGGTTTGCTTTTATTCTTGCCATTAATTCTCTTACACTAAATGGTTTTGTAATGTAATCGTCTGCTCCTAATTCTAATCCTAATATTTTATCTATTTCTTCGTCTTTTGCACTTAACATTATTATTGGTATATTTAAAGTGTTTCTAATTTTTTTACATACTGTTAATCCATCCATTCCCGGTAACATTATGTCTAATAATATTAAGTCTGGTTTTTTATCTAATGCTATATCTACGGCAGTTGCACCATCTGCTGCTTCTAACGTTTCATAGCCTTCTTTTTTTAAGTTATATACTAATATATCCATTATTGGTTTTTCGTCATCTACTATTAATATTGTTTTTTTATCTTTTATATTTTCTTCTTCCATTATGTTTTCCTCCTTTTTTCTCCCTTAGAATATATCATAAATTTTTTATTAAAACAAGGCTTTTTTAAATTTTAATTAAATTATATTCCATTTTTAATTCTTCTAAAATTTCTTGTTCTCTTTTTGTACATGTAAATATTAATATTTGTCTATTTTTTGTTTCTTCTATTAAATATTTTAATATTTTTTCTAATCTTGTTTTATCATAGTATGCAAAGGCTTCGTCTAATATTATTGGCATTGTTTCTTCACTTATTTCTTCTACTAATGCTAATCTTAATGATAAGTATAATTGTTCTATTGTTCCTATGCTTAAATTTTCTGCTGATATGTAATTTCCGTTTTCTATTTCAACTATTAGTCCTTTTTCATCATTGAATTTTACATTTTTATATTTTCCTGATGTAATTTTATTTATATTTTCTGATAAATTTTTTGTAAATTTTGGTGTTACATTTTCCTTCATTTTTTGATATGCAAGTTCTAAATATTCTTTTGCTAAATTTATGCTTTTACTTGTGTTTTTTAATTCTTCATATTTTTCTTCAATATTTGATAGTTCTTCTTCTAGTGAAGATAAATTTTCTAATTTTGGTAAGATGTTTTCTTTTTCTATTTCTAATTTGTGTAATTCTAATTTTAAGTTATTTAATTTTGCTTGTTGATTATCGTATTCGCTTTCTATATTACTTTTTTGTAACATTTTATTTATTTCGTTTTCGTTATCTTTTGTTTTCATTTTTTCTATTTTTTCATTTGTTTCTTTTTTTATTTTTTCTTCTATTTGTTTTGTATTGTTTATATATTCTTCGTTATTATTTTGTAATATTTCTATTTCATTTTTTAATTGATTTATGTTTTGGTTTATTTGTTGTTCTCTTTGGTTAATTTCTTTTATTATATTTTTTCTATTTTTTTGAATTCTAATTATATTTATTAATAAAATTGAAATAAATATTATTCCTGAAATTATTGTGATTACGTTTGTTGTAAATTTCCATATTATTATTTCTAATATTAAAAATATAATTAATAAGATTAATGTTGTATAATTTTTTTTGTTTTTTGTTTTACTTTCTTTTTTATTTTTTTCTATTTCTAATTCATTTATTTTTTCTTGTATATTTTTTATTTTTTTATTATTTTCTTCTTCAATGTTTTTATTTATTTTTATTTTTTCTTTTTCTATATTTTCCGCTTCTTTTATTTTTTTAATATTTTTTATTATTTCTAATTCATTTTCACTTTTATTAATTTCTTCTATTATTCTTTTGTTTTCTTCCTCTATACTATATTTTTTATCTGCATATATTAATATTTCTTCTTTTTCGTTTTCTATTTCTTTTATTCTATTTTCTGCATTATTTATTGGTCTATCTGAACTTCTTTCTGTTCCAACTTCTTCTAATAATTTTTTATTTAATTTATTTATTGTTTTATTAAATGATGTAGTATCTTCTCCTGTTCCTACGATGTTTGTTATTTTTTGTAATAATACATTTTGCTTTTTTTCATCTAGTTCTACTTCTCTTTGTTCTGCTACTATTGTAGATAAAAATAATTCTTCGTCTACTTTGGTTTGGTCATAGAAAAATTGATTTCCTTTTGTTTTATCTATGTTAAAGTTTTTGCTTATATCTTCTAATTTTTCATTATATATTTTTGGATTTTTTTTATCAAATTCTCTAAATACTTCGTAGTTTTCTCCATTGTCTAAGGTATATTTTATTTTTCCTGAATATTCTCCATTATTCCATGACTTATATTTTTCGTAATCTGTTATATTTTTTCCATTTTTATTTTTTGATGCTCCATAAAACATACTTTGTATGAATTTTAATATTGTTGTTTTTCCGCTTTCATTTTCTCCGTATATTAAATTCAATTTTTTATTAAATTCTATTTCTTTATTTTCTAATTTTCCAAAGTTGTTTATTTTTATATTTTTTATTATCATTTACATCGCCTCTAATCCTATTTCTATTGCTTTTTCAATTATTTTTTTTTCTTCGGGATTTTGTTTTATCTTTTCTAATAATTCTTTTACAAATATTCCTTTTAAACTATTTTCTTCTGCTATTTTTTCTAAGTCATATTTTATTTT
This sequence comes from uncultured Clostridia bacterium, assembly GCA_947629625.1. Taxonomy (GTDB): domain Bacteria; phylum Bacillota; class Clostridia; order TANB77; family CAG-508; genus CANRES01. The sequence continues at coordinate 10,129 of CANRES010000006.1, forward strand.
GGTTTTATCTTTTATTTTTATTATATTTTTATTTTGTATATATTTTATTATATTGTTTACATTTATTTCAAATTGTCTATTTCCTGTTAATATTATTTTATAATATTTATTTTCTTCTGTTTTTATTTCGTTTATTTTTTCTATTAATTCTTCTTCTGTTAAAATTTCTGTTATATCTATTTCATATTCTACAAATTCTTTTTCGTCTATTGGTACGAATTCTATATTTAATTTTTTTGTGTCTTCTTTAATTTCACCAACTATCATCCCATGATTACCTAATTCGTCAAATCCTAATGATATTGTTGAACCCGGATAAATTATTTTTTGTTCTTCTTTATAGTTGGTTTTATGTATATGACCTAATGCAATATAGTCAAATTTTAAATTTTCTAATTCGTTTTTATTCATTGGATTATATTCTAAATCTTCTGTTGTTCCGCCTTCTAGGCTTCCATGTGTTATTAATATATTTATTTTTTCTGGATTTTCTATTTGAATTTTTGAATATTCTGATGCTTTCATATAAAAGTTATCAAAGCCAAAACCGTATATGTCTACATTGTTTTCGCTTATTTTTTCTATATTTGATTTAAATATGTGTACATTTTTGTTCCAATTAAATTTGTTATAATAAGAATTTTGTAAATATGGGTCGTGATTTCCTGGTGTTATATATATTTTTGTATTTGGTATTTCACTAAATAAATTATTTATGTATTCTATTGTACTTTGTTTTACATATTCGTGTTCATAAAGGTCTCCACTTATAAATAGATATTCTATTTTGTTTTCTTTTATATATTCTATTATTTTTTTTAGTGCTTTTCTTTGGTCTAGTCTTCTTAAATTTCCTAGTTCGTTTTTGTTTAAGGTTGTAAATGGCACGTCAAAGTGCATGTCTGCTATATGTACAAATTTCATATTTTTCTCCTTGTTTTTGTTATTTTAATTGTTTTTTATTTCTTGTATTGTTTCGTTTTGTTGCATTTCTTCACTCATAAAGTCATACACTCTTTTATCTTGTTTCATTGCGGCTATGGCAATTTCAGGGTTTTCCCTTAGTTTTTTACTTGCATATTTATATATTAATCCTTTATTTGTTACTGCATTTAATACTACTTCATAGTCGTTTCTAAGTTCTTGTGATGCATAGTATAGGGCTTGTCCGTCTTTTTTTACTCCTTCTAATACTATTTCTCTATCTGATTGTAGTCTTTCACTTGCATAGCATATTGTCCATGCTGCTTTTTTTACTGCTTCTAATACGATTTGCCTATTATCTCTTGTTTCTTTTCCTGCAAATTCTAAGGCTTCTCCATCATTTTTTACCGCTTCTAATACTACTTCTTCATTATCTCTTAGTTCTTGACTTGCATATTCTAATAGTTTTCCGTTTTCTTTTACGGCTTCTAAGATTATTTCTTTGTTATTTGCTTGTTTTTTTAATTCTTCTATTTCCATAGTTTCCTCTTATTTTATTTTTATTGTTAATATTATAAATTATTTATTTTTTATTTGCAATAATTTTACGATAAATTATATTTTAATTGTAACAACACCATTCTATTTTATGTTTGTCGTTTTTTGTCGATATTTTTTCTATTATTTTTCTAAAAAAATTTGCATTTTTTTACATATAAGTATATAATGTTCATATATTTATATACAAGAGGTTTAAAATATGAAAAAGATGTTTAACTTAACTGCTCCACAAAATTCAATATGGCTTACGGAACAATATTATAACAACACAAATATTAACAACATCTGTGGTTCTGTAACTATTTCTACAAAAGTTGATTTTGATAAACTTAATGATGCAATTAATATATTTGTAAAAAATGCAGATAGTTTTAGAATTAAACTTTTTATGGATAATACTGTTGTAAAACAATATATAAGCGATTTTGTTGAATTTAATTGCGAAGTTATTAATGTTAACTCAGACGAAGATGTAAAATCATTAGAAAAAAGAGTTGCAAGTGTTCCATTTAATTTAACAAAAGATTTATTATTTAATTTTAAATTATTTAAGTTTCCAAATGGAACAGGAGGCTTTATTTTTGATGCTCATCATATTATTTCTGATTCTTGGACACTTGGTATTGCAGTTAATGAAATTATAAAAATTTACTCTTGTTTATTAAAAAATGAAGAAGTTGATTGCTCTAATATTTTTTCTTATACAGATTATATTGCTTCTGAAAGCGATTATTTAAAAAGTGATAAATTTTTAAAAGATAAAGAATATTGGGATAATATATATTCTACTATACCTGAAATTGCTTCTATTCCAAGTGTTAATACAGACGAATTAAAAAATATATCTACTAATGCTAATAGAGAATTGGTTAGTATTGATAATGATTTATTAAAATCTATAAATAGTTTTTGTACAGAAAATAAGGTTTCTGTATATAACTTTTTTATGGCTATTTTTTCAATTTATATAAATAAGATATCTAATTTAGACGATTTTGTAATTGGTACCCCTATTTTAAATAGGGCTAATTTTAAAGAAAAACATACTCCTGGTATGTTTATTAATACTATTCCTTTACGTATTTCATTAGATAATAACATTTCTTTTAAAAATATTGTTTCAAATATTGCTACAAATTCTATGGGAATGTTAAGACATCAAAAATATTCTTATCAATATATTATAGAAAATTTAAGAAAAATAGATTCTAGTTTACCTAATTTATATAACATTATGATTTCTTATCAAGTTACTAAAACATTAGATAATATTGATGTAGTTCCTCATAATACTAGATGGACTTTTAATGGCACTATTGCTGATGATTTAGAGATTCATTTATTTGATTTTAATGATGCTTCTGGTTTAAATATTGCTTATGATTATATATGTGATAAATATTCTAAAACTGATATTGTTAATATTCATAAGCGTATTTTACATATTATTAATCAAATTATTGATAATAATGAAATTTGTTTAAAGGATATTGAAATTATTACTCCTGATGAGAAAAATAAAATTTTATATGATTTTAATAATACAAAGGTAGATTACCCTAAAGATAAAACTGTTGTAGATTTATTTGAAGAACAAGTTGCAAGAACTCCTAATAATATTGCAGTTGTTTTTGAAGATAAGAAATTAACTTATAAAGAATTAAATGAAAAGGCAAATGGGTTAGCGCATTATTTATTAGATAATGGTGTTACACCTAATGATATTGTGGCTATTATGGTTAATCGTTCACTAGAAATGATTATTGGTATTTTGGCTATTTTAAAATGTGGTGGAGCATATTTACCTATTGACCCTAAATTTCCAATAGATAGAATTTCATATATGTTACAAGATAGTAATTGTAAAACTATTTTACTAAATAATAATACATTTAATTTAATTAATAAAGATTTTAAAAAAGTTAATATTGATTTATCTTCAAAAATATATAATAATAATAAATCTCAAAATATAAATACACAAATATCCATTAATAACTTAATATATTTAATATATACTTCTGGCTCAACAGGAAAACCAAAAGGTGTTTTAATTACGCATAAAAATATATTAAATTTTATTTACGGAACTAAAGCCATTATTAATTTTAATAATAAAACAATGGTTTCTTTAACAACTATTTGTTTTGATATTTTTGCATTAGAATTATGGTGTTCTTTAACAAGTGGAATTAAATTAGTAATTGCAAATGAAGAAGAACAAAGTAATTCTTACTATTTGAATAAACTAGTTTCAAAAAATAATGTAAATATGATTCAAACAACCCCTTCAAGATATACTGCCTTAATAAATGATAAAAACAATTTATCTTATTTTAATTCTTTGACAGATATAATGATAGGTGGAGAACCTGTACCTTCTAAATTATTAGAAAATTTAAAAGAAATTAGTAATGCTAAGATATATAATATGTATGGTCCAACAGAGACAACTGTATGGTCTACAATAAAAGATTTATCAAATGACAATGAAATTACTGTTGGAAAACCTATTGCTAATACAACTTGCTATATTTTAGATAAAAATATGAATTTACTTCCACCACTTGTTGCTGGTGAACTTTATATAGGTGGAGATGGTGTTTCTAATGGTTATAAAAATAGAGAAGACTTAACAAATGAAAAATTTATTAATTCTCCTTTTAAAGCAAATGAAATTATATATAACACTAATGATTTAGCATATTTTAAACCAAACGGAGAAATTGTGCACTTAGGAAGAACTGATTTTGAATTAAAAATAAATGGATATAGAATAGATCTTTTTGATATAGAAAAAAATATTTTAAATAACTCTAATATTACAAATTGCGTTGTAATGCCAATTAATTTAGAAAATAATAAAAAAATTCTTTGTGCTTATATAACAAGTAATGTAAAAATTGATATTAAAAATTTAAAAAATGATTTATTAAAAGTTTTACCAAAATATATGATTCCAACTCGTTTTATTCAAATTGATAAAATGCCATTTACTCCAAATGGAAAAATAGATAGAAATGCATTACAAAAAATAAATGTAAATACCACAAATGATATAGATATTCCTATGGAATATAATGATTTAACAAAAAAAATTGTAAATATTATTTATAATAAATTTCAAATTAATAATATTAATATTAATGATAATTTATTTGAAATAGGTTTAGATTCTCTAAGTATTATACTACTATCAACATTTTTATCAAATGAATTTAAAATTAATATTACTATAAAAGATTTAATTGAATGTAATTCTATTATGGAATTGGCAGATATAGTTTCAAATAAATCTAATGAAACTAATAAAGATATAATTGAAAAAACAGAGCAACAAGAATATTATCCAGTATCTTCTGCTCAAAGAAGAATGTACTATGCTTCTAGTTTAGATGGAAATAATTCTTTGTTATATAACATTGCGGGTGGAGCAATTTTAAATAAAATGCCTGATGTTAAAAAATTAGAAAAATGTATTAATATTTTAATTAAAAGACATGAATCTTTACATACATATTTTGACATAGTTGATGGTAATATTGTACAAAAAATACTAGATAATTTTGATTTTAAATTAGAGGTTGTAAACTCTAATATTACTGATGTTGATGCTTTATTTAATAATTTTGTTAAACCATTTAATTTAAACAAAGCACCTTTATTTGATGTAAAATTAATTAATTTTGATAACAAAGTATTTTTATTATTTAATATGCACCATATTATTAGTGATGGTACTTCTGTTTCAATTTTTATTGAAGAACTTTGTAAGTTATACAATACTGATACTGAATTACCTGAACTTAATATTAGTTATAAAGATTTTGCCGTTTGGGAAAATAAAAAAATAAATTCCAATGAATTTAATAGTGATAAAGAATTTTGGGTTAATCAATTTAATGATGAAATACCTTTATTAAATATGCCTACAAACTTTTCAAGACCTACCGTTCAAAGTTTTGAAGGTGATAATGTTTATTCTACAATTAATAAAGAATTAACTTTAAAATTAAATGAATTATCAAAAGAACTTCAAATTACACCTTATATGCTACTTTTAAGCATTTATTATATACTTTTATATAAATATACAGGCCAAGAAGATATTATAGTTGGCTCACCTATTGTTGGTAGAGATAATTCACAAGTTTCTAATATAATTGGTATGTTTGTAAATTCATTGGCTTTAAGAAATAAAATAGATACTTCTTTATCTTTCAAGGAATTTACAAATATTATTAAAGAAAATTGTTTAAAAGCATTTGAACATCAAGCATATCCTTTCGACGAATTAGTTAATGCTTTAAATATTAAAAGAGATACAAGTAGAAATCCTTTATTTGATACAATGTTTATTTATCAAAATAATGGTAATGCTACTTTATCTTTCAATGGTATAAATTCTAAAACTTATGTACCAAAAAGTAATATTTCAAAATTTGATTTATCAATTGAAATTGTACCTGAAAATAGCGAATTAAATTTACGTTTTGAATATTGTACAAAACTTTTTGAAAAGAAATTTATAACTGAACTTTCAAATCATTATTTGAATATTTTACAAATTATTTTAAATAATAATGATATTAAAATTGCTGATATAGATATGCTTTCAAAAGAAGAAAGAAATAAAATTTTATTTGATTTTAATAATACAAAAGTTGATTATCCAAAGGATAAAACTGTTGTAGATTTATTTGAAGAACAAGTTGCAAGAACGCCTAATAATATTGCAGTTGTTTTTGAGGATAAGAAATTATCTTATAAAGAATTAAATGAAAAGGCAAATCAATTAGCATATTATTTAAATAAAAATGTAAATGAAAATAATGTTATTGGTATTATGTTAGAGCGTTCTTTTGAAACTATTATTTGTATGTTAGCAGTTTTAAAATCTAACAATGCCTACATGTTAATTGATACTGGTCTTCCAGAAGATAGAATTTTATATATGCTAAATAATGCTAATTCTCCTTTATTAATTACAAATACTAAGGTAAATAATGTTAGTTTTGAAAATAAATTATTTATTGACAGTGAAGATTTTAGCAAATTTAATAATGATAACTTAAAATTAAATTATAATATAAATAATAATTTATCTGTAGTTTATACATCTGGCTCAACTGGCTTACCAAAAGGAGTTTTACTAAATCAAAAAGGAATGATTAATTTAATTTATAGTTATAGAGATTTTATAGATATAAAACATTTTAGTAACTTTTTAAGTATTTGTTCTATTTCTTTTGATATGTTTGGTGTTGAAGTTTATATACCTTTATTAAATAATAAAACTTTAATTTTAGCAAATGAAGAAGAACATAAAGACCCTATGTCTATAAGTAAATTAATTCAAATAAATAATGTAGATTTTATGATGATTACTCCTTCAAAAATTGAATTATTATTAACTAATGATTATACATGTAAAAGTTTAAAAATATTAAAAAGTATACAATTAGGGGGAGAAACATTAAATTCTAACTTATTTGAACAATTAAGGAAATATACCAATGCACAAATTTGTAATGAATATGGTCCTTCTGAAATTACTTCTTGTTGTACTTATAAAGAAATTGTATCTTCACAAAATATTAACATTGGAAAGCCTATTAGTAATGTTCAAATATATATACTTAATAAAGATATGAATCTATGCCCTATTGGTATTGAAGGAGAAATTTGTGTTAGTGGTAATGGTGTTTCTAACGGATATATTAATAATAAAGTAGCAACTGATAAAGTATTTGTTCAAAATTCATTTGGAAATGGTTTATTATATAAAACTGGAGATATTGGAAAATATGATTCTAATGGGGATATAGAATATATTGGTAGAAAAGATTTTCAAGTTAAATTAAGAGGTTTAAGAATTGAATTATCTGAAATTGAAAAACAATTTTTAAATATTCCTAATATTAAAAATTGTGCGGTTATTTATAAAAATGAGCCTAATAACAATTCATATTTAGTAGCTTTCTTTACGGCTACAAGCAATATAGAAATTCAAGAAATTAGAGAAGAATTATCTAAACATTTACCATTATATATGGTGCCTAAATATATTATTAAATTAGATAATATGCCTATTACTAGAAACGGAAAAATAGATTTAAACAAATTAAAAGAATATCAAATTTCAGCTTATGAAACATCACATTATGTAGCACCTGAAACTGAACTACAAAAAATATTCTGTGATACATGGGAACAATTATTAAATACAAGAGTTGGTATTAATGACGATGTTTTTGAATTAGGTGCAGATTCACTTCTTGCTATTAAATTTAAAGTTGAAATGCTTTCTAAAAATATTGATGTACAATATGCGGATATTTTTAAATTTCCTACTGTTAAAAAATTCTGTGAAAATAATTTAGCACCTTTAAATAAAGGAGAACATATTATTACAAAAGCAGAAAAACAAGAATATTATCCAGTATCTTCTGCACAAAAAAGAATGTACTATGCTTCTAGTTTAGATGACAACAATTCTTTGTTATATAACATTGCAGGTGGAACAATTTTAAATAAAATGCCTGATGTTAAAAAATTAGAAAAATGTATTAATACTTTAATAAAAAGACATGAATCTTTACGTACATATTTTGATATAGTTGATGGTAATATAGTACAAAAAATATTAGATAATTTTAATTTTAAATTAGAAGTTGTAAACTCTAATATTACTGATGTTGATGCTTTATTTTATAAATATATTAAACCATTTAATTTAAATAAAGCACCTTTATTTGATTTAAAATTAATTAATTTTGATAACAAAGTATTTTTATTATTTAATATGCACCATATTATTAGTGATGGTACTTCTTTTTCAATTTTTATTAACGAACTTTGTGAGTTATATAACAATGATACTGAATTACCTGAGCTTAATATTAGTTATAAAGATTTTGCAGTTTGGGAAAATCAAAAAATAAATTCTAATGAATTTAATAATGATAAAGAATTTTGGGTTAATCAATTTAATGATGAAATACCTTTATTAAATATGCCTACAAACTTTTCAAGACCTACCGTTCAAAGTTTTGAAGGTGATAATGTTTATTCTACAATTAATAAAGAATTAACTTTAAAATTAAATGAATTATCAAAAGAACTTCAAATTACACCTTATATGCTACTTTTAAGCATTTATTATATACTTTTATATAAATATACAGGCCAAGAAGATATTATAGTTGGCTCACCTATTGTTGGTAGAGATAATTCACAAGTTTCTAATATAATTGGTATGTTTGTAAATTCATTGGCTTTAAGAAATAAAATAGATACTTCTTTATCTTTCAAGGAATTTACAAATATTATTAAAGAAAATTGTTTAAAAGCATTTGAACATCAAGCATATCCTTTCGACGAATTAGTTAATACTTTAAATATAAAAAGAGATACAAGCAGAAATCCTTTATTTGATACAATGTTTATTTATCAAAATAATGGTAATGCTACTCTATCTTTTAATGGTATAAATTCTAAAACTTATGTACCAAAAAGTAATATTTCAAAATTTGATTTATCACTTGAAATTGTACCTGAAAATAGCGAATTAAATTTACGTTTTGAATATTGTACAAAACTTTTTGAAAAGGAATTTATAACTAGTCTTTCAAATCATTATTTGAATATTTTACAAGTTATTTTAAATAATAATGATATTAAAATTGCTGATATAGATATGCTTTCAAAAGAAGAAAGAAATAAAATTTTATATGATTTTAATAACACAAAGGTAGATTATCCAAAGGATAAAACTGTTGTAGATTTATTTGAAGAACAAGTTAAAAATAACCCTAATAATATTGCAGTTGTTTTTGAAGATAAAAAATTAACTTATAAAGAATTAAATGAAAAGGCAAATGGGTTAGCACATTATTTAAATAAAAATGTAAATGAAAATAATGTTATCGGTATTATGTTAGAACGTTCTTTTGAAACTATTATTTGTATGTTAGCAGTTTTAAAATCTAACAATGCCTACATGTTAATTGATACTGGTCTTCCAGAAGATAGAATTTTATATATGCTAAATAATGCTAATTCTCCTTTATTAATTACAAATACTAAGGTAAATAATGTTAGTTTTGAAAATAAATTATTTATTGATAACGAAGATTTTAGTAAATTTGATAAAGATAATTTAAAATTAAATTATAATATAAATAATACTTTTTGCATTATTTATACATCTGGTTCAACTGGTACTCCAAAAGGTGTTGAACTTAAAAATAATGGTGTTGTAAATCTTGTATTAAGTTATAGAATTAATTTAAATACAGATATATGTAATAATTTCATAAGTATTAGTACAGTTGCTTTCGATATGTTTATTGTAGAAACATTTGTGCCTTTATTATCAGGTAAAACTATAATACTATCAAATGTAGAAGAACAAAAAATTCCAACATATATAAGTAATTTAATTATTAAATACAATGTAGATTTCATATTAACTACACCATCAAGAATTGATTTACTTTTAATTAATGAAGATACAAGAATTTGTTTAGAAAAATTAAAAATTATACAATTGGGTGGAGAAAATTTTACCACTAATTTATATGAAAAATTAAAAAATTATACTAATGCAAATATATATAATGGTTATGGTCCTAGTGAAATTACCGCTTGTTGTTCAAATAAAAAAGTAACAACTAATAAAATTAATATTGGTAAACCAAATTGCAATACTCAAATTTATATACTTAATAAAGATATGAATTTATGTCCTATTGGTATTGAAGGAGAAATTTGTATTAGTGGTAATGGTCTTGCAAAAGGTTATATTAATAATAAAGTAGCAACTAATAAAGTATTTGTTCAAAATCCGTTTGGAAATGGTTTATTATATAAAACTGGAGATATTGGAAAATATAATTCTAATGGAGATATAGAATATATTGGCAGAAAAGATTTTCAAGTTAAATTAAGAGGTTTAAGAATTGAATTATCTGAAATTGAAAAACAATTTTTAAATATTCCTAATATTAAAAATTGTGCTGTTATTTATAAAAATGAGCCTAATAACAATTCTTATTTAGTAGCTTTCTTTACGGCTACAAGCAATATAGAGATTCAAGAAATAAGAGAAGAATTATCTAAACATTTACCATTATATATGGTGCCTAAATATATTATAAAATTAAATAATATGCCTATTACTAGAAATGGAAAAATAGATTTAAATCAATTAAAAGAATATCAAATTTCTGCTTATGAAACATCACATTATGTAGCACCCGAAACTGAATTACAAAAAATATTCTGTGATACTTGGGAACAATTATTAAATACAAGAGTTGGTATTAATGACGATATTTTTGAATTAGGTGCAGATTCACTTCTTGCTATTAAATTTAAAGTTGAAATGCTTTCTAAAAATATTGATGTACAATATGCGGATATTTTTAAATTTCCTACTGTTAAAGGTTTATCTGAAGCAAATTCAGCAACTATTGCAGAAGTAGTAGATAATTATGATTATACAAGAATAAATGAGGTATTAGAAAAAAATAATATAAAAAATTATAAAAATATCGTATCTAATAAAAATAATAATATTCTTTTATTAGGTTCTAATGGTTTTGTTGGTATGCACATTTTATACAATTTTATTAAACACGATAATGGAATTATTTATTGTATTGTTAGAGATAAAAACAAAATATCTGCTAGAAGTAGATTTTTAGATGCTTTACATTTCTATTTTGATACAAAATTAGACGAATTTATTGATAATAGAATTGTTATTTTAAAAGGTGATATAACAAAAGAAAATTTTGGTTTAAATATTAATTTATATGAAGATATTGTAAACAATATTTCTGTTGTTATTAATTCTAGTGCTAATGTAAGACACTATGGAAACTTTGAAAATTTTGAAAATATTAATATTGGTTTAACTAAAAAAGCTATAGAATTTTGTGAAAAACATAATAAGAGATTAATTCAAATATCTACTACAAGTGTTTGTGGTAATATTGAAAAAGATAAAAATATATCATTTTCTGAAAATAATTTATACATAGGTCAAAAATTAGATAATGTTTATATTAAGAGTAAATTTGAAGCAGAAAGAATTATTTTAGAACATATTTCTAATGGTTTAAATGCACAAATTTTAAGACTTGGTAATATAACTAATAGATTTAGTGATGGTAAATTTCAAATTAATGTTGAAGAAAATGCATTTGTAGGTATGTTACAATCTTTAATAAATTTAGGTGCTATACCTGAATATTTATTAAATGCTAAATTAGAATTTACACCTGTTGATTTATGTGGTTACGCTATTATTTTATTAATGCAAAATTATGTGCCTGATTTTAGTGTTTTTCATTTATATAATTCTAATTCTATAAGTATGAAAAACTTTATAGACTTGCTAAAAAATAATAATATTAATTTAAAAATACTTAGTGAAGTAGATTTTGAAAATAAAGTAAAAGAAATTTTAATGGATGATAGTAAAAAAGATATATTATCTGGTATTGTTAATGAGTTAAGTTCTAATAATAAACTAGAATTTAATTCTAATATAGATATTTTATCTGAATTTTCGAGAAAATTTTTAAATACTATTGACTTTAATTGGTTAAAAATAGATAATATATATGTAAAAAAATATATAGATTATTTTAAAAATATTAATTTTATTTAAAAAGCAATACAATTTGCTTTGATGGAGGTTTTATGGAATATTTTACTTCGTTAATATTACTGATAATATCTGAAATACTAATTTTAGGCTTAGCATTATTTTTAAAAAAAGAGAAAAAAAGTCAATTAAAAACTGCGTTTAATTTTGTATTATTATTTATGTCTATTTGGACAATTGCATCAATTTTACAAATTGTTTTTCAAAAAACAGATATTGACCCTTTCTTTTTTGAAAAAATATCTGTATTTGGAGTAAGTTTTTTACCTGTTGCATTTTTAGCAGTTGGAATAATATTTTCCAAAACTAAAATTAAAATTAGGTGGTATCATTTTTTATTTTTAATAATACCTATAGTTTCTATTATATTAACCATTACTAATGAATACCATCATTTATTTTTTATACAATATTCTATTAATATGAATAATTTAATTACTGGAAAATATTTTATTATTCACAATTCATATACATACTTACTTTACGGAATTGGAATATTTTATTTTATCAAATATTCTATAAAAAATTCTGGTTTTTTTTCAAAACAATCTTTACTTATTATATTAGGAATTAGTATACCTTTAATAACTAATTTACTTGGTGGTCTTAGTATTATAAAAATGACAATGTATATGACACCTATATCATTTTCATTTTTAGCATTTTTCTTTGCAATTGCAATGTTCAAGTTTAAGTTTATTAGTATAACACCAATAGCAATGCAAAATATTGTTGATAAAATGTCAGATAGTTTTGTAGTATTAAATGAAAACAATATAGTAACAGACTTTAATAAAACTTTTGTAGATACATTTCATTTATCTCAAAATAAAGTTAGAAATGCTAATTTTGTTGACTTATTAAAAGTTATCAAAATTGAAAATGAAGCTAGAAATATTGAAGATGCTATAAAAAAAGTTAAATCTACAACAGAAACCTTGTATTTTGATAAAGAATTTAAAATTGGTGAACAATTCTTTAATATTGAAATAAGCAATATTTCTTCAAAAGGAAATTTTTTAGGCACACTTATATTATTTAAAAATGTAACTCAACATATACTAGATATCCAAACTATTGAATCTAACCAAGAAATGCTTATGGAAAAAGAACGTTTAGCTACACTAGGTCAAATGATTGGTGGTATTGCTCATAACTTAAAAACTCCTATAATGTCAGTTTCTGGTGCAGCAGAAGGTTTACACGATTTAGTAAATGAATATCGTAATTCAATTGGAGACCCAGAAGTTACTCTTGAAGACCATAAAGATATTGCAAATGATATGGAAACTTGGATAGAAAAAATAAGATCTCACATGTCTTATATGTCTGATGTTATTACCGCTGTTAAAGGACAAGCCGTTACTCTATCTTCTGAACAGTCTGTTAACTTTACTATTGACGAATTAATTAAACGTGTAAATATTTTAATGAAACATGAGTTGAATAATAATTTAATTACTTTAAATGTAAATTCTAACGTAGACTTAAATTTAGAATTAAATGGCAATGTTAATAGTTTAGTACAAGTTATTAACAATTTAATTTCAAATTCTATTCAAGCATATAACGGACAAACTAATAAGTATATTGATTTTAATATTGACTCTACTCCAACTAGCATAATTTTCGCTATTCAGGATTATGGTTCAGGTATGAGTAAAGAAGTTCAAAATAAATTGTTTAAAGAAATGATTACAACAAAAGGTAAAAATGGTACTGGTCTTGGTTTATTTATGTCTTACTCTAATATAAAAGCTCACTTTAACGGAAACATGACTTTTGAGTCTGAAGAAGGTAAAGGTACTACTTTTAAAATTATATTACCTTTGAAATAAAAATTATATGATAATCAAAACTTAATTATAAAAATTAGACTGTTTACAAAATAAAACTTGTAAACAGTCTGATTTATTTAAATTTATTTTTTTTCAAAATATTGCATATCATTAAATAATTTTGCATGAGTTTTTTCAAATTGATTTTTATTAATTAACATACTAATTTCTTCTTTTGTTGCCCATTTTACTTCTTGAACTTCTTCAACTTGTAAATTTAATTCATTTATATTAATTTCTTCTTTTATATAATATAAATCTAATATCTTATTATTTTTTATAAATGTATTAACATATATAAATTTTTCTTCAGGTATATCAATTCCTAATTCTTCCCATATTTCTCTTTTCATTCCCTGTATAGATGTTTCTTTCGATATTGGATGACCTCCTGTTGTTCCCCATTTTTCCCCTTTTTGTTTGGATGCTTTTTGAATTAAAAATTCACCTTTTGAATTTTGTATAAAACATACAACAATTAACATATAATTTTCACCTGTTGGGACAACATTAGCAGTGTATGTTTTACCCGTTCTATTTTTATTTTTATCATAATAATCACGAATTTCCATTTATTTTCAACTTCTCTTCAATACTCTTTTTTATTATAGATATTATATTACAACAAATATACTATTTCAATAAATTTATAAAATTATAATATTTACAACAAAAAAATTATTATTAGCATTAAGTTTTATTTGACATTTTATGTTAAATACATTATAATTACTTATATTAATAAGCGAGGTTATTTATGAAAAGATTTGGAATCATTATACCTATGCACAATGCCGAGGAATTTATTGAAAATGCTTTAAATAGTGTAAAAATTCAAAATTACAAAAATTATGAGTGCATAGTAATTGAAGACCATTCAAAAGATAAATCAAAAAAAATTGTTGAAGATTATATTTTAAATAATCCTGAAATTAATATAAAGTTATTCGAAACACCCGAAAATAAATGGGGACCCGGTACTGCTAGAAATATTGGCCTAAATAATTCAAATTGCGAATATGTAGTTTTCTTAGATGCAGACGACGAATTATGTGACGAATCATCATTAAAACACATTAGTGATGCTATTGATAAAAACGAATTAGTAGAAGTTTTAATATTAGGTTTTCAAAGAAAGTGGAAAGATTATAAAGATAGAACTATTTTAACTACTACATTTAGACCAAAATCAAAACACACAGATAAGCATTATCAAATTGGAAAAAATAATGAAGGTACAATTTGGTCTGGATGTTGGAAAAAAAGTTTATTTGATAATAATAATATAAGATTTCCTGAAAATACGATTTGGGAAGATTTAATTCCTAAATTAGAATTATTTAATTCGGCTAATGATAGTAAAATTAGTATATGTGGATATTCTACACATAAATATAATGTAAGACCGGGTAAAAGCATTGGAACTACCCCAACAATTAATAAGTTAAAATCTATGATAGAATTACATAAAAAATGCCGCCAGTTAGTTGAAGAAGGTAAAATAGATTCAAAATATGAAAAAGATATAGAAACAAGAGTTAGAAACAGCCCTTTATTAGCAGGTTGGATGCTAGGTATGGCTTTATATACTAAATTATTAGGTGATATTCCTTCAAAAATTGAAAATACTTTTCATAAAGATAATACAGATAAAGAAAGATGAGAAAACTCTCACCTTTCTTTATTTATATACAAAATACTGCATATAATGGCACAGACCTTATATTATTTTCAAATCCAAAATTTTTTTCTGAAATTCTAATTGCATATTTTGGATTATAAATTTTAATATACATATCTAAACTTCTTGATTTAATATGAGTACTTGTTTTAACTTCTATTGGAATAATCTCAGTTTCTTTTTGAATTACAAAATCTAATTCTGCTTTTCCTTCTGACTCCCAGTAATATAATTCATATCCATTTATTTTCAATTCATTAGCAACATAATTTTCTGTAAGAGGACCCATTGAAATCATTGTTGGTTGATTACTTAAATCTATTTGATATAGTGGGTATTTGGCTTTATTAACAAATAATCCAACATCACTCATATATAACTTAAATGAAGAAAGTTCTTTATGCATTTCTAATGGCATTTCCGGGTTAACTTTATATACTTGATTTACTATACCACTATTTTTTAACCACATAATAGCAGGTCCAAATATACTTGAAGTTCCTCCTTTTGAAATTACTTTATATTGAAATTTTTGATTATCCTTCGCTAATTGCATAGGAATTGAATCAAATGCTGAAATTATTTTGTTTGATTCAGAATTATCAGCATATTTGGTCATATCTCTAACATAAGAATCTAAAATCATTGCTTGAATATCTATTGTAGAAATAATTTTTTGTTCTTCTAGATATGTTTTAACAACTTCTGGCATTCCTCCAACTATTAAATATGTTCTATATAATCTTAAACAAAGTTCATGTATATTGTTATCCATTTTTTCATTATTTTCATAATGATTTTGTATTACTGAAATTAAATCTTCTCTACCTATTGCACACAAAAACTCTTTGAATGATAACGGATACATATTTATTAATTGAACTTTCCCTACTGGAAATGAATAATTTTGTCTATTTATTGCTATTCCTAATAATGAACCCGCAGCAATTATATGATATTCTGGTGCATCTTCAAAGAAATATTTAAGTGATGTTAATGCTCTTTCATTTGCTTGAATTTCATCAAAAATTATTAATGTTTTTTCTGGAATTATTTTTTCTCCATAAAATAACTCTAGTTTATTTATTATATATTTTGCATCTATACTTTCATTAATTTGATTACTTAATTCTTTATTTGTTTCAAAATTTACATATATAGTATTTTCATAAAATGTTTTTCCAAATTCTTTTATTATATATGTTTTTCCAACTTGTCTGGCACCATGTATAATTAATGGTTTTCTATTTTTAGAATTTTTCCATTTTATTAAATCGTTTATAATTTCTCTTTTCAAAATACTACCTCCTTTTTATTATTATACCCTATAAGTTCAAAAAAATCAATTGTTATTTATATTTTTTTGAACTTATATGTAAAAAGTACAGTGTATTTTATTAAAACATTCCACCTTCTTGAACTCTTATATTAAAGAATGATTCACTTGAAACTATATCATATACTTCATAAACTACAAATATACAAGCAATAATACCAATTATAATTGCTATTGTAGAAATTACTTTTATAAACCTATTTAATGTATCTGAAAGTTTCTTTACTCCTTTATAATCTTCTTCATTAAACATTTTTATTTTGTTAACATCTTTTTTTAAATCATCATTCTTTTGCCATTTTTCTAATTCTTTCCAATCTTCATCTTTACTCATTTGTATATCTCCTCATTATATTATTTATTTTTATATTTATTAATTCTATTTATTATTTCATCTTTTCCTAAAACTTGCATTATTTCATATAAATCTGGCGTATTTCTTCTACCAGTTAAAGCCACTCTTATTACTGTGCTAACATCTCCAACATGACCTTTATAATTTTCTGGATTTAATTTATACTCTTTAACTTCTTTTGCATAACCCAAAACTCCTGATAATTCTTTTATTTTATCAAACCACTCTTGTTTATTATCATTTTCGTTATAATATTTTTCTATATATAAAGTTAATATTTTTGATATTTCTTCTTTATCTGTTATTTTATCAAATTCATAAATTTCATTTTTTTCAAATTTATCTTTAAACATATAATAAATATTATTCTTAACATCTGACCATTTTGAAATATCTTTTCTAGGTTTTACTCCTCCTCTTTCAATTCCAAATACTTTTAGTGCATATTCTTTATCTTTAAGCATTTCCGTAAGTTCTTCGTCATATCTTTGTGCCCATGATAATACTTCGTCATATATTTTTTCTTTTGAATATTTTGATATAACATTTTTTGAAACATCTAATAGTTTTACTAAATCAAATATTGCCCCACTTACGCTCATTTTGTTTAATTCAAAATTGAATTCTGATATATTTTTATCTGGATTTGCTTTTCTCCAATTTTCAAAATTAGAGTTTGCTATATTTAATAAATATTCTGTTACTGCTTGTGATGGTATTCCTTCTTTGTGATAATAACTTACTGCTGCTTCTGGGTCTTTTCTTTTACTTATTTTACGTTTTTTACCATCTTCTTCTTTCATTATTGGTGCAGTATGCGCATATTTTGGAATTTTAAATCCTAGTGTTTTAAATAAATCTATATGAAGTGGTACTGAAGATACCCATTCGTCTGAACGAATTACGTGTGTTACTCTCATTAAATGGTCGTCTATTGCATGTGCAAAATGATATGTTGGTAGTCCGTCTGCTTTTATTATTATTATATCTTGGTCATTTTCAGGGAAATCTATATTTCCTTTTATTACATCATGATGTTTTATTTTCTTTTCTTCATTTCCCATTGATTTAAATCTTATTATGTATTTTTCTCCATTTTTTATCTTTTCTATTACATCATCTAATGGATAATTTCTATATTTTGCCCATACTCCATAATATCCTGTTCTAATTTTTGCTTTTTCTTGTTTTTCTCTCATTTCCTCTAATTCTTCTGGGGTGCAGAAACATGGATATGCTCTTCCTTGTTCTATTAAGTATTTTGCATATGCTTGATATATTTCTTTTCTTAAACTTTGTTTATATGGACCA
The DNA here is from genome assembly GCA_947629625.1 of uncultured Clostridia bacterium. Classification (GTDB taxonomy): domain Bacteria; phylum Bacillota; class Clostridia; order TANB77; family CAG-508; genus CANRES01. The sequence continues at coordinate 28,813 of CANRES010000006.1, forward strand.
TAATTTCCTATTTCTTCTGTTTCATTTATCATTCCTTCGTCGAATTTTATATCAAAATCTTTTACGGCTTCAATTATTTCATTAACTCCATTTTCTACCTGTCTTTTTTGGTCTGTATCTTCTATTCTTAAGAAAAATACTCCTCCTGTTTGTTCTGCTAATTTTCTTCCTATTATGCTTTGATATAACCCTCCAATATGCATATATCCAGTAGGGCTTGGTGCATATCTTGTTACCATTGCTCCTTCTTTTAGGTTTCTTTCTGGATATTTTTCTTCATAATATGATATCGGTTTTGCATCTGGAAATATTAAGTCTGCTAAATATTTATAATCCATTTTTATTTTCTCCTCTTATTTATTTTTCGTTTTTTAATATACCATTTTTTTACTTATTTGTCAATGTAACTTGATTCAATTATATATAAACAAATATTTAATTTTCTATATAATAACGTTAAATAAATTTATCTATCCATATCTCTTTTTGAAAGATTTGTATTAATTAATTTTAATTTTTCTAATTGCCTCTCTGTAATATTTATGACTTTGCCACAACAAGGATTAAAGGCTTTGTTTCCATATACTAGCCAAATAATATTTTCATTTTTTAAATCATCTTTTGGCATTGTACCTGGACATGGATAACCGTCAGTAAAAACTATTTTATTTATTTCCCTTTTTTTAGTGAAGCTTCTTACTGCTAAATCCCAGTCTTCTGTCCAAGCAGAATGTCCTCTTGCATCACTTGGTATAGTGAAATTATCTATATCTCTTACATTTTTAATATCTACGAGTCCCCAAAATTTTTCATTAAAACATCCTACTTTTAATTTTGACTGTTTTAATAATGGCTTTATTTGTCTTAAAAAAGCCTTAACTAAATCTAATTCTACTGAACCAGAAACATCTATCATAATTTCTGTTTCTGCTTCATCTTCAATGTCATTTTCTTCTAATCTATAAGCATAGTTGTTTTCTGCAATAGCACGTCTTTTACTCCATATTGTTTCTGTTTTTTCTACTTCTCTTCGTATTAAAACTTTCCAGTCAATTTCTTCTTTGCTTTCTCCTATGTTATCTAATTTTATTTTTTCCTCTGTTTTTCCTCTTATTTCTTGTTCTATTTTTTCACGTCTTTCTTTAAATTTTTCTCTTTTTTCTTCTCTATTTTCTGTGAAATCCATTTTTTCATTAAATTCAAATTCTTGGTCTTCTACGGATTTTTGGTCTTTTTTACTTTGATTTTTCTCTTGTTCGTTATTTTTAAATGCTTCTTTCCATAAACTATGGTCATCACCTTGTTGTGATGTATTATCGCCATTTTGCTCTTGTTGCTCTCCACCTTGTTCTTGTTGGTCCCCACTTTGTTGTTGCCCTCCACTTTGCTCTTGTTGTTCTTCATTTTGTTTCTGTTGTTGCTTTTGCTTTTTTTCTTGTTCTTTTAATAAAATTTGATAAAATTCTTCTGCTGAATAATTTAATGCTTCTGGCATATTTACATACCCTTCTTTAATAGTAAAACCATCTCTTTCTAGATTTGCATTTATAATAGCATCTGTTGCTATATTCCATAATTTTGGATTTCTTGCTTTACCATCTTTATCCTTTAATCTAAACATGTGCATAAATTTAATATGCATTATTTCGTGTGCTACTAAAAATAATTTATCATTTTCACTTAAACTTGCAAAATAATTTGGGTCAATATAAATTGTTTTTCCATCAGTTGCTGCCGTATAGCAATTTTTGAATTCAATATTTGCTTTTGCTATTTCACTTCCAAATTTAGGGTATTTAGTTAGGATTTTTCTTTTTATATCATAAAACATAATCTTCCTCTTTCATTTCTTTATTTTTTTCTTTCATTAAATAATTACTATACATTTTACCTATATCATTATAAGCAATAGTGCCTTCTTTTACATATTGTTTTGCTTCATTTGAATTATATAAAGATAGTTCCATTTCTTGTAATTCTGCTATTTGTTCCATTTTTCTTTCATCTTTTCCTGCCCAATATATATCGTAAATTGAAAGATATTCTGGGTCGCAATATTTTTTTATAAATTTTCTGCAAGCCTCTACTTGTGTTTCATTTGCTGTTATTAATGCAGTCATATAACTAAATCTTTCATTTATATCTTTTGGTAAATCTGCTTGTGTATATCCAACTCCCATCCCTTTTACTACTTCTTCCGGAGTTAGTGTTGGAAGATTATAAAAGTCAAAAAATTCACTTGCCCATTCCATACGAAGTTTTGATTCTAATGACCTTTGAATTATATCTTCAACATTTTTTCCTTTATATTTACCTTCTTCTAAATTCCTTTCAAAATTATATAGTGTATTTGAAATTGAAGTCCATCCACGAGGGTCATTTGTTCTTCCTTTACATCCATTTGCATCTAAGTTCTGTTCTCCTATTTCTGGCTCTTCATAAAAATAATCTATATCTTCTATATCTTCACTTTTTCCTGAATTGTTATATTTTGATAACATATATCCTATTACTGCTGGATGTATTTTATTTGGTATTGCATATTCTGTTATCCATTCTCCAACTTTTGGCTCCATATCTAATATGTGGTCAAATCTTTTTTCTAATGGTTCTGCTAGGTCTTCTGCTACACTTGAATATTTTTTCTGATTTCCAGTTGCAACAACTACAACATTATCTGGTAATTTTAGCCCTTTTCCTATTTCTACAATTCTATTTAATACTAACGTATATACTAAACTTTGTACTGCTGGTTTTACATTTAAAAGTTCGTCTAGCATTATTACAATTTTTTTATTACTTTCTTTTGACCTTTCATATACTGTATCTGCTATATTGTATATGTTTTGTATATTTTCTTCTATTAATTTTCTTTCTTCTTCTGTTGCTTCTTGCATAATTACAGTTTTTGCAAAGTCTGGTGGTATACTTTGCCCTGTTTGTATATTAACTGAACCTACTACTTTTTCTGGGAACATATTATTTGTTAATTTTATATATATTAAATCTGGGTATAGTGATTTTATTCTTTCTGTTTTTCCTATTCCAGATGGTCCTCTAAGTAATACTGATTCTCCTGATTCTATCCAGTTATGTATTATTTCCGTATCTGTCATGTTTGTTCTTGAAGATGTCTTTGTTTTATCTGGGTTTAATTTTTGTAGTCTTGATTTTCTAGTTCCAATTTCTTCTATTTCTTCTTGTTGTTTTTCTAAATCTATTGTTTCTCTTAATTGTTCTAATTCTTTTGATAAATATTTATCCATAAATAATTTTATATCTGTTTTATCAAAATCTTTTGTATGATAATCTCTTTCATATTTGAATTGAACTCCTGCAAAAATTATTTTTTCTGTTATCATAATTTTTGCTTTTTCATCAACTAACCATTTTACTGGAGATACTTCTACCCATACATTATCTCCACTTTTATATTCTTCTCCATTTGAAAGTTGAAAACTATAATAACTTAAATTAGCTTCAACTCTCACATATCTTTTTCCTTTATATTGATATTCCTCATGTCTTTTTGGCTCAAATTTTTCACCAAAATTATCATATTTTTTTGAGTCTGTTGTATAAACATTTCCTGTTCTTGATAATTTTCCACTTTTAAGTGCTTGTTCTAATTCTAATTGCATATCTTTCGTAACTGCTTTTTGTGGATAGTATCCATATTCTACTTCAAAAATTCCATCTCTTGCTCTTTTCCCACTTACTCCGTTCGTGGGGATTGAGCCGATTAATGAGAACGGTAAAGCTGGGCGAGCCCCACCATAGCGTCTAGTAACATCGAGACAATTTCTAGAACCATTCTCGTTAACCACGCGCGCGTCATTATCCCCGTCATCTGATTTAGTCCAATAATGACCTGTTCTACCTTCTAAAGAATAATCACTTTCTATATGATCGTCTGAAAAATATCCTCCTAAAAGAATAGAAAAATCTGTTATTGCCGCCTTAGTTCCTCTTTTTTTAAATATATCTAATCTATCACTTCCAAAACATTGTTCTTCTGTTAAAAATGTAAGTTTACTCATATTTTTTACTCCTTGATTTTTTCATTATTATAATCTTCCTCTTTCATTTCTTTATTTTTTTCTTTCATTAAATAATCATTGTACATTTTACCTATATCATTATAAGCAATAGCACCTTTTTCTACATATTGTTTTGCTTCATTTGCACTATATAAAGATAGTTCCATTTCTTGTAATTCTGATATTTGTTCCATTTTTTTTTCATCTTTTCCTGCCCAATATATATCATAAATTGAAAGATATTCTGGATCGCAATATTTTTTTATAAATTCTCTGCAAGCCTCTACTTGTGTTTCATTTGCTGTTATTAATGCAGTCATATAACTAAATCTTTCATTTATATCTTTTGGTAAATCTGCTTGTGTATATCCAACTCCCATCCCTTTTACTACTTCTTCCGGAGTTAGTGTTGGAAGATTATAAAAGTCAAAAAATTCACTTGCCCATTCCATACGAAGTTTTGATTCTAATGACCTTTGAATTATATCTTCAACATTTTTTCCTTTATATTTACCTTCTTCTAAATTCCTTTCAAAATTATATAGTGTATTTGAAATTGAAGTCCATCCACGAGGGTCATTTGTTCTTCCTTTACATCCATTTGCATCTAAGTTCTGTTCTCCTATTTCTGGCTCTTCATAAAAATAATCTATATCTTCTATATCTTCACTTTTTCCTGAATTGTTATATTTTGATAACATATATCCTATTACTGCTGGATGTATTTTATTTGGTATTGCATATTCTGTTATCCATTCTCCAACTTTTGGCTCCATATCTAATATGTGGTCAAATCTTTTTTCTAATGGTTCTGCTAGGTCTTCTGCTACACTTGAATATTTTTTCTGATTTCCAGTTGCAACAACTACAACATTATCTGGTAATTTTAGCCCTTTTCCTATTTCTACAATTCTATTTAATACTAACGTATATACTAAACTTTGTACTGCTGGTTTTACATTTAAAAGTTCGTCTAGCATTATTACAATTTTTTTATTACTTTCTTTTGACCTTTCATATACTGTATCTGCTATATTGTATATGTTTTGTATATTTTCTTCTATTAATTTTCTTTCTTCTTCTGTTGCTTCTTGCATAATTACAGTTTTTGCAAAGTCTGGTGGTATACTTTGCCCTGTTTGTATATTAACTGAACCTACTACTTTTTCTGGGAACATATTATTTGTTAATTTTATATATATTAAATCTGGGTATAGTGATTTTATTCTTTCTGTTTTTCCTATTCCAGATGGTCCTCTAAGTAATACTGATTCTCCTGATTCTATCCAGTTATGTATTATTTCTGTGTCTGTCATGTTTGTTCTTGAAGAAGACTTCGTATCATCGGGGTTTAATTTTTGTAGTCTTGATTTTCTAGTTCCAATTTCTTCTATTTCTTCTTGTTGTTTTTCTAAATCTATTGATTTTTCTAATTCTTTTGATAAATATTTATCCATAAAAATTTTTATATCTGTTTCATCAAAATTTTTTGTATTATAACCTCTTGTAGATTTGAATTGAACTCCTGAAAAAATTAATTTTTCAGTTATCATAATTTTTGATTTTTCGTCAACTAACCATTTTACTGGTGATACTTCTACCCATACATTATCTCCATTTCTATATTTCTCTCCATTTGAAAGTATAAATCCATTTTCAACAAAATATGACTTAGCTTCAACTCTCACATATTTTTTTTCGTTATATTGATATTCCTCGTGCCTTTTTGGCTCAAATTTATCATCATAATCATCATATTTTTTTGAATCTGTTGTATAAACATTTCCTGTTTTTGATAATCTTCCACTTTTAAATGCTTGTTCTAATTTTAATTGCATATCTTTTGTTACTGCTTTTTGTGGATAGTATCCATATTCTACTTCAAAAATTCCATCTTCTGCTCTTTTACCACTCACTTCGTTCGTGGGGATTGAGCCAATTGATGAGAACGGTAAAGCTGGACGAGCCCCACAATTGCGTTCAATAATATCGCGCCAACTCACACTACCATCTCCGTAAACTACGCACACGCAATTATTCCCGTAATTTGATTTAGTCCAATAAAAACTTGTTCTACTTCCTAAATAATCAGCACTATCTATGTAATGCAGTGGTGAACGATATCCTCCTAAAAGAATAGAAAAATCTGTTATTGCCGCCTTAGTTCCTCTTTTTTTTAATATATCTAATTTATCACTTCCAAAGCATTGTTCTTCTGTTAAAAATGTAAGTTCACTCATATCTTTTACTCCATCATTCTTATATCTATCTTTTTATGGTAAAATTTCCATAATTATTTTACCATAATTATCACTTTTTTGCAATTATTTAAGGATATTTTTACAATAAAATTTCCATTTTTTTAACTTTTTTCAACAAATTTTGTAAATAATCTTGATTTTATTATAATTTATTAATATAATAATAATGAATTTTTTTAAATTTATTGGAGGTTTTATGAGAAAAGGTACTTATGACGCGAATTCTAATGGCTATAAAATCATTGTTGTAGATGATGAACCCGGTATTGTTGATTCATTATCAATTTTCTTGAAACGTTCTGGATACAATTTTACTGGTGTAACAGACCCTGTTGAAGCAATTGAACTTGTAAAAAAAGAACATTTTGATTTAATGCTTTTAGATTTTATTATGACTCCTCTTCATGGAGACCAAGTTGTTGAAGAAATTAGAAAATTTAACAGAGAATTATATATTTTATTATTAACAGGTCATAAAGATTTAGCACCACCACTTGAAACTATTAGAAGATTAGATATTCAAGGTTATTGTGAAAAAAGCGATAAATTTGACCAATTACTTTTATTAGTTGAATCAGGAATAAAGGCTATTTCTCAAATGAATTTAATAAAAGAAATTAATGAAGAATTAAAAGACGCAAATGAAAGACTTGAAAAAGCATATATGGAAAGTATAGAAACATTACGTTATACAGTTGAAGCAAAAGACCCATATACTCGTGGACATTCTGATAGGGTTTCTGAATATTCTGTTTTAATTGGTAAATATTTAGGTTTACCTGAGGAAGATTTGAAGATATTAAGAATTGGTGGTTTATTCCATGATATAGGAAAAATCGGTGTTCCTGATAGTATTTTATTAAAAACTGAAAAACTTACTGATGACGAATACTCAGAAATAAAAAATCACCCTTCTATTGGTGCTCATATTTTATCTAACGCATCAATTTTTAAGGATATTATTCCTATTGTAAAGCATCACCATGAAAAATATGACGGAAATGGTTACCCTTCAAAATTAAAGGGTGAAGATATTCCACTTTTTGCAAGAATTGCTGCTATTGCAGATACTTTTGATGCTATGACTTCAAAAAGAACTTATAGAGATTCTTTAGGTTTAGATATCGTTAAGTCAGAAATTGAAAGATGCAAGGGTACACAGTTTGACCCAAAACTTGCAGATATATTTTTAGATATTTTGAATAATCATTATACAGATATAGTTGAAATTCAAAGTAAGTATTTGTAAATTATATAAATACTTTTCACTAAAAGGGGGTGAATTTATGGACGATGAAAATTTACCAAAAAATGAGGAACCTACAACTACATCAACTGCAAATGCTGAAATAGTTGACGAACAAAAAGGTTTAAGTATTACTTCTTTAATTTTAGGTATAGTTTCTATAGTAACTCTTTGCTTTATACCTTATATTTCTATTCTTTGTGCAATAGCAGCAATTGTTCTTGGTGCTATTGGTAGAAAAAAAGGTGGAAGTGGCATGGGTACAGCAGGTTTAATAATTGGTATTATTACACTTGTTTTAGCAGTAATTGTAATAATATTAGGAGTAATCGGAATAGGAATGCTTGCTTCTATGGATCTAAATACTTTAAACAGTTTATAATTTTTAAATAACCTCTATTATGAGGTTATTTTTTTATTATTATATTGTATTTTGTCGAATTATATTATATAATTCAACTAATTTTAAAAAAGGAGGTTTTTATATGAATACTGCAGAAATTAGACATTTAGCAAAAGATTCTATAAAGGGTAAACATTTTAAGGCTTGTATTATAATACTAATTTATCTTTTACTTACAATGTTAATTGCTATGGTTCCTATTGCTGGTTCAATAGGCTCTATTGTTCTTTCTATTCCATTTTCTTATGGTTTAGTTTATACAATGATTAAATTAAAAAGAAATGAAAATGTAGGATATTTTGATTTTGTATCTAATGCTTTTTCAAATTTCGGTAATGCTTGGAAGGTTGCTTTTAGTATATTAGGAAAATTATGGCCATATTTATTAGCTTATGTTTTACTTGTATTAGTTTTAACATTTAGTATAATATCATTTGGTGGTGGAATTGCTATATCTCAACCTATTGCAAATGAATTTTTAGATTCAAATAGTTTTTCATTTACACCATTTTTTATAGCATTATTTGTAATTATTCTTCTTGCTAGCATTGCTTGCATTGTTGTATATATATTATTTATAATTAAATCATTATATTATTCTTTATCTTACTATGTTCTTTATGATAATTCTTCATTAACAGGTAAAGAAATTGTTGAACAAAGCCATGCTTTAATGAAAGGTAATCGTTGGAACTTTGTTAAAATGCAAATTCCATATTATTTAGCATATATCGGATTTATGATATTGGTTTCAATTTTAGCAAGTATTATTAGTATAGCAACGAAAACTACTTTTTTAACAGTACTTTTATATATATTTATATATTGTGCTATATTATACATTTTACCTTTAATTCAATTTGCAATTATTGAATTTTATGAGAAAGTAAAATAAGAAAAAATAAAACTGTGCAATATTTATTTTTAAATTTTGCACAGTTTGTATTATATTTTGATTTCTATTAAATTAAATTTTTAACATATTTTATATAATATTTCTTAATATTCCCCAAATTGCAAAGCAAACAAAAATCATTACAATAGAAAAATATACTTTATTATAATTATTTTTTCCTTCTTTTCTTATTTTATATAAATTATAAAACATATAAATAACAAATATATATGCAATAGCAATAATAAAAAAATTCATAATTACGCTCCAAAAATTATATCTACATAAGATTTTAAATTTTTATTTTTTACTATATTATAAGTAATAATTATTATATCTTGTAAAGCCAAGTATATAAAAATTGGTAATAAAATTAAAGTGAAAAATGAATTATATTCTATTGCAGATAAAATATCAAAATTTAAAATTGCTTTCATCGCTCTTGTAAATCCACAAGTTGGGCAATAAATGCCTGTCCTACTATAAATATAACATCCTATATTAAAGATATTTGTATATTTTAATATTATTAATGATAAAATAACTATTACATACAATATTATTCTTAAAAAAACTCCAATTTTTATTTTTTTCATTTATCTAAAACCTTTTTTATAATATTTTTATTCTATTTCTAAATATTCATTGTATGTGCATTCTCTATCTATTAATTTATCTTTTTTAATGTCTATTATTCTATTTGCAACTGTTTGTGTTAATTGGTGGTCATGTGATGTAAATAAAATATTTCCTTTAAATTTTATCATTCCTTCATTTACGGAAGTTATGCTTTCCATATCTAAATGGTTGGTTGGTTCATCTAAAATTATAAAATTTGCACCTGAAAGCATCATTTTAGATAATACACATCTTACTTTTTCTCCTCCCGATAATACATTTACCTTTTTTAATGCTTCCTCTCCTGAAAATAACATTCTTCCTAAAAATCCTCTAACATAAGTTTCATCAGGGTCTTTTGAATATTGTCTTAGCCATTCTACTAAATTACAGTCTGAATTAAATAGGTAATTATTATCTTTTGGAAAATATGAAGATGTTATTGTTATTCCCCATATTAATTCTCCTTCATCAGGTTCCATTTCTCCTGATATTATTTGAAATAGTATAGTTTTTGCTACTTCATTATCTGCTAAAAATGCAATTTTATCTCCTGGTTTTACTGTAAATGAAATATTGTTTAATATTTTTTCTCCATCTATTGTTTTAGATATATTTTTTACTGTTAATATTTCTTTTCCCGGTTCTCTATCTGGCTTAAAGTCTATATATGGATATTTTCTATTTGATGGTTTTATTTCGTCTAATTCTATTTTTTCTAATGATTTTTTTCTTGATGTTGCTTGTTTTGATTTTGACGCATTTGCACTAAATCTTGCAATAAATTCTTGTAATTCTTTTATTTTTTCTTCTTTCTTTTTATTTGCTTCTTTCATTTGTTTTAATGCTAACTGGCTAGATTCATACCAAAAGTCATAATTTCCTGGATATACTTTTATTTTTCCAAAGTCAACATCTGCTATATGTGTACATACCTTGTTTAAAAAGTATCTATCGTGTGATACTACTATTACTGTATTTTCAAAGTTTATTAAAAATTCTTGTAACCAATTTATGCTTTTTAAATCTAAATCGTTTGTAGGCTCGTCTAATAATAGTATATCTGGATTTCCAAATAATGCTTGTGCTAAAAGTATTTTTACTTTGTCTTTTGCTTCTAATTCCTTCATGTATTTATCATGCGTTTGTGTTTCTATTCCTAAATTGTTTAGCAATATTGCAGCATCCGCTTCTGCATTCCATCCGTCTAATTCTGCAAATCTTTCTTCTAATTTTCCTGCTTTTATTCCATCTTCTTCTGTAAAGTCTGGTTTTGCATATATTGCTTCTTTTTCTTTCATAATGTTATATAATTCTTGGTTTCCCATTATTACTGTGTCTATTACTTTATATTCTTCATAAGCAAAGTGGTCTTGTTTTAATACTGATATTCTTTCTGTTTTTTCTTTTGTTACTTCTCCTTTGCTTGGTTCTATTTCTCCTGATAATACTTTTAAAAATGTTGATTTTCCTGCTCCATTTGCTCCTATTATTCCGTAGCAGTTTCCTTTTCCAAATTTTATATTTACGTCTTCAAATAAGACTCTTTTTCCGAATCTTACTGTAACTCCTATTGCGTTTAACATCTTTTTCCTCCTTGTTTTTATTTTAACATTATTATATTATAAACTATTTTCCCCTTTTTTCCAATAGAATATTGGAAATTTTTATAAACTAAAATTGTATATGTGTCAATGATGTGAAACAAAATTCTATAAAAAAATTTGTAGTATCATCGAATTTTATATTGGTGCTTT